>NBMI01000125.1:0-14330 GCA_002085445.1 Candidatus Parabeggiatoa sp. nov. 2 | reverse complement strand
CAAGTCAAATGGCTTGGGGATAAATCCCTAAGCTAAAAGCTCAAGTCAAATGGCTTGGGGATAAATCCCCAAGCTAAAAGCGAAAGTCTGCTAAAGCAGACTAACTTTCACTGGCGCGCGAGTGCTTGAGCTTTGAGCCATGAGCCCCGCTACTGAGACTTTATCAATTCGATAACCTGGCCCACTCGCGAGACGCTTTGCTTGGCTTAAAGAAAAACTAGGCTCTATCAATTCGATAACTTGGCCCACTCGCGAGACGCTTTGCTTGGCTTAAAGAAAAACTAGGCTCTATCAATTCGATAACCTAGCCCTCTTTCAAAAATGAAAAATGTAACATGAAAAATGGCAATACCGCAAAATTCGGCAGAAAGGCAGCTTTTTAAAGCGACAAATCAATAACTTAGGTTCTATTACTGCTTTATTTTGCGCTATTGCGAAAAATGGTTTTTTGTGGACCATTAGCCAAACTTAGGCTTATCAATTTTAAAACCTGGCCCTCTTTCAAAAATGAAAAATAAAAAAGGGTTTTTTGTGGGCCATTAGCGAGCTTAACCCACCGTAGAGGAACGAAACCCACCTTTTCATTATTCAAATAAATGGTGGGTTTAGCAAGGCACACCGAACCCGACGCTTGCTTGGTAATGGTTTGGTATGACTCAAGGATTCGGGGCAATGAGTTTGTCCAATACCAACATTTGTAAATTCGGCAAAACCGGCAAACGGATATCATTTGTTAACAATGCTGTTGCACCGGATTGTAAAGCCGTTGCAATTTGAATCGCATCTGGAGTGCGTAGCGAATATTGACTTCGTAATTGTGCCACTTTTTCAGCAATGGCAACCGAAATCTCTACCGTCGTTAAGCCTTCAATATTGAGTAAAATATCCCGATATTGTTGAGCTAATTGAGTATCACCCTCGCGCAAAGGTTTTACCAAAACCTCTGATAAGGTAATGACGGAAGTTACAACCCGTATCGAACCCTTGTCGAGTTTTTTGAAAAAGGGATCAATAATGGGTAAATAAGTCGGATGTTCTTCAAGAAAATAAATAAGTGGTGCCGTGTCTAATGCAATGACTTGTCCTTGTAAAGCATCTACCCATCCCATGAATCACGCTCCGCATTAATATAGTCTTTGACCGAAACATCCTGCCATAAGTGTTTACCTAAACCGCGTAACTCTAAAATGCTGCGACGAGTTTTTGGTTGTGACACCTGTTTATCTTGGCATAAGGATGGTATTTGTTCGTTTTCCATCCCACGCGACAGCGTCAACCACTCATGGTTTTTTGTTGTCGTTGATTTAAGCTGGGTTTTATAGATAATATATTCAACAAAATCAAGCACTTCTGCTTGAAGCGGTAAAGGTAATCTTTTGACCTGATTAGAAATCGTTTCAACAGTATCCATAATATTCGATAAACTAACTATGTTTTAATCAATCTCATATTAATCTGTTTTATCCCTTGTTGCAACGTTCATAACAAGCCCATTCAGTCGGTTCTTAAGGCGTTACCTTGGATGTCTATTTAGTCGTCCGGAGTCCAAGATTTATCTTGGACGTCTATTTAGTTTCCCCGGCACGCGAGTGCTTGAGCTTTGAGCCATGAGCCCCGCTACTGAGACTTTATCAATTCGATAACCTGGCCCACTCGCGAGACGCTTTGCTTGGTTTAAAGAAAAACTAGGCTTTATCAATTCGATAACCTGGCCCACTCGCGAGACGCTTTGCTTGGCTTAAAGAAAAACTAGGCTCTATCAATTCGATAACCTGGCCCACTTGCGACACGCTTTGCTTCTAAAGAGAAAAACTAGGCTTTATCAATTCGATAACCTGGCCCACTCGCGACACGCTTTGCTTCTAAAGAGAAAAACTAGGCTTTATCAATTCGATAACCTGGCCCACTCGCGAGACGCTTTGCTTGGCTTAAAGAAAAACTAGGCTTTATCAATTCGATAACCTGGCCCACTCGCGAGACGCTTTGCTATTTTGGTGGAAGAAGATTTCTCCAAAGAAAAACTAGGCTCTATCAATTCGATAACCTGGCCCACTCGCGAGACGCTTTGCTATTTTGGTGGAAGAAGATTTCTCCGAAAAAAGAAATGATAAAAGTACAAATTGTGCTCGTGCGGAGTATAGTACAAACATTAAGTCGCTGAAGCGACTACTACAAACATTGAGTCGCTAAAGCGACTACTACAAACATTTTTCATTTATGTTTTAAGGAGTCTGTCTTAATGTCGGAAGAAACCATTTTTTCAAAAATCATCAGACGGGAAATCCCAGCGGAGATTGTGTATGAGGATGACAAATGTCTGGCGTTCAAGGATGTCAATCCACAGGCTCCCGTCCATATTCTAGTCATTCCGAAGAAACCCATTGTCAAACTGACCGAGGCGACAGAGGATGATGCCCAACTGCTAGGCCATTTGATGCTAACGGCGCGACAAATCGCGGCCGATCAGGGTTATGCTGACGACTTCAGGGTGGTTATCAACAATGGTGTGGAGGCGGGACCTGTCAGGTTTTGTAACTCGGTTTAAACGGTGTCAGTTAATCAGAAACCACACATACCACCCGCACAGCAACTTCCTGAAGCACAGGCCGGTTCAGGGTTTTTCAAAGCACTGCTGTTAATCACTTGACCTCCGGTAATTAAACGTTCCACCCGGCTATCGGCCGGGGTTGCGCCTAAATCTATACCGGCACCGGCACAAACTTCACCCCAAGTCGTCAGCTCGTCATTGATAGAGTGTTTGACTTCCACAACTTGACCATTTTCTACACACTGGTAATCATACGTTGGCATCTTAAAGTCTCCTTATTGCAATCTATGCTACTTCAATTATTGACATGACAATAATAATGTCACTTTAGAAAATTTCAAATAGACGGAACGTATTTCAAAAGGGTGAACATGAATTACCAAGGGCGTTTTACCAGGGGCTAAGCCCCTGGCTGTATTAATGTCGCCCCACCAGGGGCTAAGCCCTTGGCTGTATTAATGTCGCCCCACCAGGGGCTAAGCCCTTGGCTGTATTAATGTCGCCCCACCAGGGGCTAAGCCCCTGGCTGTATTAATATCGCCCCACAATTCACAATTTCAGGCTAAAGTTTTTCTCCGAAAAACTTTAGCCTGAAAGGCAAAAGTTTCCGTTGCGGAAACTTTTGCCTGAAACACAATTCACAATTCATAATTATACCGGTTGTCTTGATTATTGAGGTGTGAACCTCAATACTTGATCAAGTTTTTGAGTTTTGGGCACCCAGTGCGGTTAGTCGGGGCTGGCGCAACCTAATCCACCTCCCCTTATTAATTGATTGATTTTTAATAGAATACACAACTATGAACACGGTTTCAGAATTACGCCAAGCTTTTTTAGATTACTTTAAATCCAAAGGACACACAGTTGTCCCGAGCAGTCCTATAGTCCCTGCCAATGATCCCACTTTGTTGTTTACCAACGCCGGCATGGTGCCGTTCAAAGAGACTTTTTTGGGACTTGAACCACGCAGCTATACGCGAGCCGCCAGTTGCCAACGCTGTGTTCGCGCCGGGGGCAAGCATAATGATTTAGAAAATGTCGGCTATACCGCTCGTCATCATACTTTTTTTGAAATGCTCGGCAATTTCAGTTTTGGCGACTATTTCAAACGGGAGGCTATTCAGTTTGCATGGGAATTTTTAACCGATGTCCTCAAATTGCCCCCCGAAAAACTCTGGGTGACGGTTTACGAAAAAGATGATGAGGCCGCTGATATTTGGTTAAAAGAACTCAAAATCGATCCGGCCTATTTTTCTCGTTGCGGCGAAAAAGACAATTTTTGGGCTATGGGCGACACTGGCCCTTGTGGGCCTTGCTCAGAAATCTTTTATGATCATGGAGCTAAAGTGGCCGGCGGGCCGCCGGGCAGTGCTGATGAAGACGGTGATCGTTATATTGAAATCTGGAATTTGGTGTTTATGCAATATAACCGCGACGCGCATGGACAATTAACGCCGTTGCCCAAGCCGTCTGTTGATACTGGCATGGGTTTAGAACGGCTGGCGGCCGTGATGCAAGGCGTGCATAGCAATTATGAAATTGATTTATTTCAAGCACTTATAAAAGCCGGCCGTTCCCTAACCCTGTCCCAGAAGGAGACGGAACCGGCCCTTGAGGGAAAGGCTCGGGGTGAGGGTGAAAACAATAATTCATTGCGCGTCATTGCTGATCATATTCGCGCTTGTGCCTTTTTAGTGGTGGATGGCGTGGTGCCTTCTAACGAAGGGCGGGGTTATGTGTTACGGCGCATTATTCGTCGTGCCATTCGACATGGGCATAAATTAGGGCTACGCGAACCGTTTTTTTCTCGCTTAGTCACGCCACTCGAAGAACAAATGGGCACCGCTTATCCAGAACTGCGTAAAAACAAAAGCCTAGTAGAGCGCCTCCTTAAACAAGAAGAGGAACGCTTTAACGAAACCTTAGATAGAGGAATGCGTTTATTAGAGCAAGCGATTGTTGATTTACAAGATAACATCATTCCGGGGGAGATCGTATTTAAGTTATATGATACTTATGGATTTCCTACCGATTTGACGGCCGATATTGCGCGAGAGCGCGGCTTAACGTTGGACATGGGATGCTTTGAACGAGAAATGGAAGTCCAACGGGCACGCTGCCGTAATACGAGTCAGTTTGATATGGATTTGAGCCAACAAGCACAAAGCATTGATTGTCAAAGCGTGTTCACCGGTTACGAGCATCTACAAGATGACAGCGCAGTAACGGCCTTATTTTATGAAGGCAACCCGGTAGATAGCTTGAGCGCGGGGCAACAAGGCCGAGTGGTTTTGGAACAGACGCCCTTTTACGCCGAATCGGGTGGACAAGTGGCTGATAAAGGCGTGTTGATGCAAGGCGACACCGTTTTTGAAGTAGAAGATACGCAAAAAATGGGAAAAGCACACGTCCATTTAGGCAAATTGACTGCTGGCACCCTTCGAGTGTGCGATAAATTACAGGCCAACATTGACGTGCAAGCGCGTCAAGCCACGGCCCGTAATCATACCGCTACCCATTTAATGCACGCTGCGTTACGGCAACTGTTGGGCGATCACGTTAAACAAAAAGGTTCTCTGGTGGAGCCAGAACGCTTACGCTTTGACTTTTCCCACTTTGAACCGGTGACTTATGAACAACTCGCCAACATTGAGCGCCTCGTCAATGAACAAATTCTGCTCAATACGCCAGTGCAAACGCGCATCATGGCCCTAGAAGAGGCGATGAATAGCGGCGCTATGGCCTTATTTGGCGAAAAGTATGATGAACAAGTACGAGTTCTGTCTATCGGCGACTTTTCGACAGAACTCTGCGGCGGCACTCATGTCCGTTATGTGGGCGATATTGGCCTATTTAAAATCGTGGCCGAAACAGGAATCGCGGCTGGTGTGCGGCGGATTGAAGCGATTACCGGTCATCGCGCCCTTGATTGGGTAGCGCAAACTGATAATACACTCAGTCATATCAGTGGCTTACTTAAAACTGACCGAGACTCGTTACAAGAGCGCGTTGCCCAATTACTTGAACAAAATCGTCGTCATGAAAAGGAAAACGCGCGTTTACAAGCCAAACTCGCTAACAGCCAAGGTAGCGATTTAGCCAGTCAAGCGGTGGATGTCAATGGTATCAAAGTGTTAGCGGCCCAATTAGACAATATGGATGTGAAGCAACTTCGTATTACTTTAGATCAATTGAAAGACAAACTGGGTACGGCGGCGATTGTATTGGCGCTTGTCAAAGGCAGCAAGATATCGCTCGTTGCTGGCGTGACGAAAAACGCCACGGACAAAATCAAGGCGGACGGCTTACTTACTCATGTCGCCAAACAAGTCGGTGGTAAAGGCGGCGGAAGGGCTGATATGGCGCAAGGTGGTGGCAATGATCCGTCTAAGCTAACACAAGCGTTGCAAAGCGTCACTGGGTGGGTAAGGAAAGAGTACAGCTAATTACGCGGTTAAACGAATTGAGTACAACGAATTACGCGGATAAACGAATTAATTGAGTACAACGAATTACGCGGATAAACGAATTAATTGAGTACAACGAATTACGCGGATAAACGAATTGAGTACAGCTAATTACGCGGATAATCGAATTGAGTTCAACCAATTACGCGGTTGAACGAATTGAGTCTAACTAATTACGCGGATAATCGAATTGAGTACAGCTAATTACGCGGATAAGCGAATTGAGTACAACTAATTACGCGGTTGAACGAATTGAGTACAACTAATTACGCGGTTGAACGAATTGAGTCTAACTAATTACGCGGATACTCGAATTGAGTACAGCTAATTACGCGGTTGAACGAATTGAGTACAACAACGAATTACCTCAAGGAAAACAACATGAGACTAAAGTGGATAACTCGAATCCTAACCGGATTGTTGGTTTTAGTGTTATTGATAGGAGTAGCTGCTTACTTCTATCTCAAGCACACTACCGATTCATTTATGCTAACAAATACTAACAAACGTTAACAATAGCACTCCGGAGAGTGGGTGAATCTACCAAAGACCTAATGAAGATTCCTCTGGCTCCATTCAGGTCGCGGTCAAGTGTTATTCCACTTGAACTAATTACTCTTGATCCGCCTACGTTTTTGATTTCACCTGTCCAACTAACTGTCTTGCTGGTATAGGCTTCGCAAACATCAATTACTTTTTTACCAAGTTCAAGGGCTTTGTTTTTCAAGCGAACTTTGAATTGATAGTGTGCCCATGTCAGCATAGCTCTGACCGTCTTTGAACGAAGTTTGCGAGTGGATTTGCCAACCATTTGGCTACTTTCAAACGTCGGTAACAGAATAACGTCAAAGTTATCAACTAAAAAACGTGCTGTCTTAAAGTGAATTTCCTTGATGAGATTCTTAATCCGTTTTCTGATTCTAGCTTGGGCTCTTTTCATTTCTCGTTTGGCCTTGCCGGTGGCCTTGCTGGTACGAGAAATCAAACTATCCAAATGATAACAAAGACGCTGAATGCGCCCAAAGTCATCATAACCAATTTGCCCTGCTAGGTGTTCAGAATAAAAAGATTGGAATGTCCGTACTCCCGGATCAAGAGCAACCACACGCCCTTGGTTCTCGGCTACGTGGGTTGTTATTTTGTGGGGTACGGCCAAAAACAATTCACCATATTGGTAAACTAAACGACTATCTAATGGTGTTTCTGGTAAAGACTCGCTATAGCGCAAGCCTTGACCTGATATAGTGGGATAAATTCCAGCATCCTTAAAAATGGCAGACTTAGGAATATAACAAGACTGTGTTGGTGCTTTGCGACTTCTAAATCTCGGATGCCCTTTGGCTTTCCAGTAAGCTTGGTGCGCTTCTCTTACCGCAATGCTCTTAATTTGAAAGGGCACGTCACCGCACCATTTAGGAAGTTGTTTCAACAAGTCCTTTTTTATGTCCATCCAAGAAGGTGAAAAATTCACACAAGAACGAATATAATCAATGGTTTGATTGAACACATAGCGACTGCAATCCTGCCATTTTTTAAATATCTGCCTCTGTTTTGGGGTTGGATAAAGCTTGACGGACTTGGTGAAAGTAATTTCATCGTGAGTGCATCCTACATGAGAAAACATGGAGGATGCTGAGAAGGTCGTTGGTAAGCTCTTGTTCTGGGGAAAGATTAGTTTGCTTGAGAACCACGACTCTTCCACCGTTTTGCTGGATAATCCATTCGATAAGCTCGAACCCGAATCTAGCAAGCCGGTCTCTATGGGCAACCACAACTTCGAGTTGATCTCCTCGCATTGCTCGTCCCAATAGGGATTTAAGCCCTTTACGCTTATAGTTGAGCCCGCTTCCAATGTCTTTGACGATTTCAGCTTTCGGGTATTTTGCTCGCATAAATTGGACTTGTCTTTCGATATCGGATCAAAGTTTGGGACTTGAGACACGACAATAACAGATGGTGATGATTCTTTTTTCCAAACCGAGGTAGGACTCAACGTTATATCGGCGGCGATAAGACTTGGTACGAAAAGACTCAATTGTTCCATTGTCTGCGTAGTACCTTAAGGTATTTGGGTGTAAACCTAAAATTTTACTTGCTTCTCTACCGGTAACATAATTCATTGCTAGAAAATTATTCAATTAAACAAGTATCGTTATAAGGCTTAAACCAAAAATATCAACCTTGATTTGTGAAGTTTTGTGAAGTTTTGTCAAAATTTTGGGTACTCGCATTAACCATGCCACAAACAACTGGGCGCATCAAGTTGGCGGGATTGGCTCAAACTGTCTCTATCCAGCGCGAACCGAATGGCGTGGTGCATATCCAAGCCCAAAATCCGGCCGACTTATTTTTTGCTCAAGGTGTCGTACACGCCCAAGATCGTTTGTGGCAAATGGAATTTCAGCGGCGCGTTGGGGCTGGGCGGTTGTCTGAAATTTTTGGAGAATCGGCGCTGGAGAAGGATAAATTGTTACGGACTTGGGGATTTTACCAAGCCGCCAAAACCGCTTATGCCAGCTTGAGCCTAGAGGGTAAAGCGCTTACAAACGCTTATGTGAACGGCATTAACGCCTATTTAGCCACTCATCCGCCGTTGTCGTTGGAATTTAAATTGTTAGGGTTTTCTCCCGAACCTTGGACAGCGGCCGATGTGATGGTGTGGGGTAAAATGATGGCTTTTGACTTAGCCACCAATCGCAGAACCGAATTGAAACGCTATCAGCTACTCGCCAAAGGTTTGAGTAAGGAACGTATTGCCCAACTAATGCCGCTTTATCCTGAAAATGGCCCAGCATTGTTTTCCTCAAACTCAAAAACCGACACTGCCCTAAATTCCCTCTCAAGCGGGGACTTAAAAAACGACACACTCCTAAATCCTCTCTCAAGCGGGGACTTGCCGCGCTCCGCTCTGGAGAGGGGCCGGGGGCATGTTGATTCTCAAAAACAAGCCGAGGCCTTGCTCGCCATTCTGGAAGAAATCTTTCCAAACGGGGGAACTCACCACGCTTCTAAAGGCTCTAATAATTGGGTGCTAGGCGGCTCACGCACAACGAGCGGGAAGCCTTTGCTGGCTAACGATCCTCATTTAGGACTTGGTATTCCTTCCATTTGGCATCTCATGCACCTTGAAGCGCCTGGTTACAATGTTGTCGGTGCCACTTTAGCGGGTTTACCGTCCGTAGTGATTGGGCGCAATACCCACATTGCTTGGGGTGTGACCAATTTAAAAGCTGATGTAGAAGATTTATATATATTACAAGAAAGCGACGACGGTAGCGGTTATGTCTATCAAAACCAAATTAAGCCATATCAAATTCGCACCGAAGTCATTCACGTCAAGGACAAACCGCCTGTCAAGTTGAAAGTGCGCGAAACAGTTTATGGGCCAGTGATTAGCGATGTAGTGAAAGACTTCGCCCAAGCGGCCCCGTTAGCTTTACGATGGACGGCCCTTCATCCAGATGATACGACTTTGGAGGCTTATTTAGCCCTTAACCGCGCTTCTAACTGGAGCGAATTTAAGGCCGCGATGAAGCACTATGTTGTGGCTAACCAAAATTTTGTCTATGCCGATATCAAAGGCAATATTGGCTATTTTGCGCCCGGACGAGTGCCTATACGCAAACCTGGTCATACTGGACTTTATCCAATGCCCGGCAATGGTGACTGGGATTGGCAAGGCTTTATTCCGTTTGAAGAACTGCCTGAAATGTTCAACCCCGAACAAGATTATATTTTCACCGCCAATCACAACATCACACCGCCCGACTATCCCTACACCATTTCCCTAGAATGGGCGAATAATTCCTCCTACCGAGCCGCGCGGATTGAACAACTGATACGCAGCCGAGAAAAGCATAGCTTGGCCGATATGTTGAAGATGCAGCAAGACACCATGTCCTTGTTTTATAAGGAATTTATGCCTATCATTCACAGTCTCACGCCCACCTCAGAACGGGGACAACAATGGCGTAAGCGGCTCTTGGCTTGGGATGGCAATATGAGTGCCGTGTCTCAAGAAGCAACCGTGTTTCAGGCGTGGTATGTAGGCCTTTTAGGCATCACCAAAGCCGAAACGGGAGAAGAATATTGGGGGGGCTACCCACACTATTTTTTAAACGCCATACAAAATGGCGACGTGGCTTGTAAAGCCTTAAAAATGACTTGCCTTGAATACGCTACCCAAGTGTTTGAACAAACGCTGGCACGATGGGGCAAAGATATCCCAGCTTGGGGACAACTGCATCAAGCCACTTTCAACCATTCTTTGCTGACTCATACGCCCTTAGCCTTTCTCTCGGATCGCAAAATGCCCTTTGGGGGAGATAGATTTACCGTCAATGTCGCCGCGTATGTTTTCGAGGATTTGAAGATGGTTCACGGGGCGAGCTATCGCCAAGTCATTGATTTAGCAGAAATGGACAATTCACGCTACATACACCCGATGGGACAATCGGGCCATTTACTGTCACCCCACTACGACGATTTGCTACCACTCTGGCAAAAAGGGGAATATATTCTTATACCAACCAAGGATTATCCCCAAGCTGAAACTTTGATACTTGAGGGAAGATAGTATTCTAATCCAAAGCCACGTTGGAGTCCAAGGCTTCAGCTTTGGACATAGATAGTACAACTAATTACGCGGATAAACGAATTAATTGAGTACAACGAATTACGCGGATAAACGAATTGAGTACAGCTAATTACGCGGATAAACGAATTGAGTACATCTAATTACGCGGATAAGCGAATTGAGTACAGCTAATTACGCGGATAAACGAATTGAGTACATCTAATTACGCGGATAAACGAATTGAGTACAGCCAATTACGCGGATAAGCGAATTGAGTACAACCAATATTGCTCCTAATCGACGTCTTCGTCCAAAGCTTCAGCTTTGGACTTAAGTAAGCGGACGGGGTTGCAAACCACGCTCGGCATCAAAAGGTCTGTCAAACTCAAGTTTGGACTCCGTTGAAGTATTATCTTGTTTTAAGACTCAGAATCATCGCCAATGGAAAAACCACTCAGGATATGTACAAAGGCATCATTGCAAAGCCTCAAGAATACGAGAAAGTCATCACTTAAAAAGGTGTGTTCCACTTGTCCTACTTAAGTTTTTTTGGGAAAGGGCCATCAAGAAAATCAACAGAATCAATTCGCCAACTTGGCCCTATATTAATGAAAAATGAAAAATGAAAAATGAAAAATGATTTAATCACTGAAGTTGATACAATTTCAGTACTTGAGAATGATGCTAAAAACAACTGCTCACCTTTGGTGGGCCGGTTAGTATTAATGAAAAATGAAAAATGAAAAATGAAAAATGATTTAATCACTGAACTTGATACAATTTCAGTACTTGAGAATGATGCTAAAAACAACTGCTCACCTTTGGTGGGCCGGTTAGTCGTAGGCGATTGCTCACCTTTAATGGGCCGGTTAGTAATACTCGATGATCAAGTTTTTCTGAACTCAAACGCCCAAGAATTGTATACTCAAGAATGGAACAAATTGGACTTTTTGAGAAACAAAAATAACTTAAGTACCTACCTGGCAGAGCCACTACGGGGCGACATTAATAAAGCCAGTGTACCTACCTGGCTTTAAAAATACGCCTTATATATTAACCCGTCATAAACAAATCCAAGTTATGACCACGTTGAGTATATAAAATAAAATCCCTTATTATATAATACAATCCTTGTAGTTATAATTTACGCGTTGTTGCCGGAAATTTTCATCTCCATTAATTAGCTATTCCATTATCATTGCTGTATTTTAAAAAAGTTGACTGACGTGATTTGATGCTCGAAAATAAAATCCCTTATTATATACAATCCTTGTAGTTATTATTATCAGACTAAAAATAGAAGGAAAGAATTATGAATTGGCAAGAAGTCTGCGAACACCCTAGTTTGCAAAACTTACCTTTCAAGATCGAATTGAACGAAAGAGGACAAATTCTCATGTCGCCTGCCAAAGTGTCTCATTCTGCTTACCAAGGAGAAATTGAACATTTGTTACGTTCAAGGTTAAAAAATGGGAAAACATTACCAGAATGTGCAATATGGACACGAAAAGGCACTAAAGTGGCCGATGTAGCTTGGGTATCCAAACAACGTTTTTCTACCATTAAACATGAAACGGAGTGTTCTATTGCACCAGAAATCTGTATTGAAGTACGCTCAGACAGCAACACGAATGAAGAAATGGAAGAAAAACGTCAACTTTACTTTGAGCAAGGTGCAAAAGAAGTCTGGATTTGTAGTCAAAAAGGCGAGATAAATTTCTACAATGTCCAACAACAGATTGAAAAATCCGCCCATGTGCCAGAATTTCCTAATCGAATTGATATTTGAGTTTCTACTCCAAAATCAATAACTACAAGGATTGTTTATAAAAAAGGATTTTATTTTGAGTAGAAATCCTATTTTTTCTCGTTCCCAACAATGTAAGTTTGGACTCCAGTTGCCAAACTTAAGTTTGGACGCCGGCGGTTTTTATAGCCACAATTTTATTGAGGATTCATTCATGCCAGATTTACCCAAATCACCTTCTTACCACCATTCTTACCTCAAAGCCAAACTGATTGGTGCCTTACTGAAGCTTGATAAATTTACCGTTTTTTCAGAACTCAATCTTGGGATTGATGAAAAAACTTATGCCCCCGATGTTTGCCTTTATTCAAAACGCGACATCGATCTTTCGTTACCTGATACCATCGAAATGACTGAAATGCCTTTATTGGCTGTTGAGATACTTTCACAAACTCAGACGACAGAAGATGTACTGGAGAAATTTGCGCTTTATTTTGGAGCCGTCATCAAATCCTGTTGGTTGGTTATCCCGATGGCGGGAGCGGTGATTGTTTATTCTTCACCTGAAAAAGCACAGCAATTTAGCAGCGGCGACATTGTTGATGAACCGTTGGATATCCGACTGCCTTTAAAAGAGATTTTTGGCTAAGCTCAAGTACAAATGCGAATTAAGAATGAAAAATGAAAAATGTAGAATGAACAAAGACTTATAAAATGACTTTCATTTTTATAAGTTATTGAAAGTTAAGGGCAACCACAAGGGATTGCCCCTACAAATCGTCATGTCGTGTAGGGGCAATCCTTTATGGTTGCCCTCACCGAAAAGCTTAACTTAATGGCATTGACCCTTTGGGGTTGGGGCGGTGGGTTGTTCCCCAATTTTAATAGAGGTTAACAATTGAGCCACTACGGGGCGAGATTAATATAGCCAGGGGCAACGCCCCTGGCTTTGGGCGAGATTAATATAGCCAGGGGCAACGCCCCTGGCTACTGGCTACTGGCTACTGGCTACTGGCTACTACTACAAACCTAAAAATCTTCCCACTCTTCGTCATCCGATTGGGCAAGTTGTCTGGGAATGAGCGTGACGGATTTGTTAGCTTGTTCTTTGGGCTGTGGTTTTGAAGCGGCAAGCGTTTTTTGATAACTTCTTACCGCTTCGGGTATCGTCTTTTTTCCCGTATTAAAAAAGGCCACCTGCTCTTTCAGACTTTGGGCTTGTTCTTTTAAGGTTTCACTGGTTACTGCCGCTTCTTCGACTAAGGCGGAATTTTGCTGTGTCATGTCATCCAGTTGCGCGATAACTTTATTAACTTGGTGAATGCCGGCCGTTTGTTCTTGACTGGCGGCCGCAATTTCGCTAATGATGTCGTTGACTTTTTTGGCAGCCACCACTATTTCTTTTAAAGTGGCACCCGATTGATCAACTAAACGGGTACCTTCTTCAACTTTGTTGACGCTGTCTTGGATTAATCCTTTGATTTCTTTAGCGGCGGCGGCGCTGCGTTGGGCAAGGTGACGCACTTCTTGAGCGACAACGGCAAAACCGCGTCCTTGTTCCCCGGCACGGGCCGCTTCGACGGCCGCGTTGAGTGCTAACAAGTTGGTTTGGAAAGCAATTTCGTTAATAACACCAATAATGTCGGCGACTTGTTTGCTGCTCTGGCTAATTTCAGTCATGGCCACTATCGCGACTCCAACAACTTCTCCGCCCTGCCCTGCATGCTTGCGGGCAGTGGCAGCTAGTTGGTTCGCTTGTTGTGCATTGTCGGCATTTTGCTGCACGGTGGTGGTCATTTGTTCCATACTGGCCACCGTTTGTTCCAAAGACGCGGCTTGTTGTTCGGTGCGTTGGCTTAAGTTGGTATTGCCTTGCGAGATTTCTGCAGCTGCTTGAGCCACTACGTCGGCGCTTTGTTGAACGGTGTTTATCATATATGTGAGTGCCGTTACGGTGGTATTCACATCATCTTTTAGTTGTTCTAGTGAACC
>NBMI01000380.1 GCA_002085445.1 Candidatus Parabeggiatoa sp. nov. 2 | reverse complement strand
TTTTTTCCTGCACGGGCATTTAGTGCCCTTTAGGGTACTTGAGCTTTTAGACAACGGCTTTAGCCGTTGGCTAAGTGGTACTGGGATTTCCGCCCTCCTGTACTGCGCGTGAGGCGATTACAAGCCTACTACAAACGGGCCTTTTCCTTAACTTAATGGCGTTGGGGCAAACTCTCGTTATTCGAGGTAAAGCCATTGATTTTGACAGTGCCTAAATGCCAAAGCTGAAGCATTAATTGTTAATTATGAATTTATGGCCCTCAAAATAGATAGTGCGTATCACTACTCTGCCAAACTAACGTTTGGACGACTAGTACAGTAAAGCGGAAGTTTCCATACCACCCCAACGCCAACGGCTAAAGCCGTTGTCTAAAAGCTATCGTGACGTATCAGGGCACTATAAGAGAGTTAGTAGGCTTTAGCCTACTTTAGCTTTTAGACAACCGCTTTAGCGGTTGGCGGTAGGATGGTCCGAAGATTTCCGCTTTCTTGCACTGCGCGTGAGGCGATAAATCGCCTACTACAAACGGGCCTTTTCCTTAAGGCAAACTCTCGTTATTCGAGGTAAAGCCATTGATTTTGACAGTGCCTAAATGCCAAAGCGGCAAGCGTTGGATTCCAGCTAAAGACTTACTTTTCTATGAAAACGAACCAACAACCTACAGTGTTACTCGTCGAAGACGATGTCGTGGTTGCCGCGACCTATAAAAGCTTTTTAAGCGAAGAACCGATAAAATTGATATGTGTAGAGACGGGGGAGGCCGCTTTAACATATATACATCAAACTACCCCAAATGTCATTTTACTTGATCTTGGCCTTCCCAATATAAATGGCATGGACATTTTAAAGTATGTCCAACAACAACAACTCGGCACTGCTATCATCGTTATCAGCGTGGAGAATTCCGTCGAGATGGTGGTTGAAACGATGCGCTATGGCGCCTTCGATTTTCTTGAAAAACCGTTTACAGCGAATCGGCTTATCCTTACGCTACGCCATGCGCTACACCAAAGCATGTTATATCAAACGATTGAGTCTTATGAAGAAAAATTAAAACGTCGACAATATCATAACATGGTTGGTGGTTCTAAGCCGATGCAGACGATTTATCAAATTATTGATAATGTTGCTACGAGTAAGGCTTCGATATTGATTACTGGAGAAAGCGGCACCGGCAAAGAACTGTGCGCGGAAGCTATTCATAAAGAAAGTAAACGCAAGGATAAGCCATTTATCGCCATCAATTGCGCCGCTATTCCAAAAGAGTTGATGGAAAGTGAAATTTTTGGGCATGTTAAAGGCGCTTTTACGGGCGCTGCGAGTGATAGACAGGGTGCCGCTGGACAGGCCGAAGGCGGAACTCTTTTTTTGGATGAAATCGGGGACATGGATTTAGCGTTACAAAGCACCATGCTGCGCTTTGTGCAAACGGGTACCTTTCATAAAGTGGGTGGAGATAAATTGGAAAAAGTGGATGTCCGTTTTCTTTCGGCAACTAACCGTAATTTATTGTCTGAGATAGAAGCGGGGCAATTCCGTGAAGATCTTTATTACCGCCTCAACGTTATCCATATTACGCTACCGGCCTTGCGTAAACGCGAAGAAGATACCTTACTGCTGGCCCGAAAATTTCTGAGAGAATATGCCCAAGCGGAGCGTAAATCCTTTAAAGGTTTTGCGCCAGAGGTAGAGGACATTCTATTGCATTATGATTGGCCGGGTAATGTGCGGCAATTGCAAAATATCATCCAGAATATTGTTGTGTTGAATAATGGGAAGTATGTGACAACTGATATGTTGCCGGCACCACTGAACGAAATACCGTCCAATCAACCAAACGCCATGGCAAGTCTGCCTGAAACTGAAACGTCTGTGCCTAAAGAACCTGTTCCATTGTCCATGCCACCCCTAGAGGATATCTCACCCAAACCCATTCGCCCGTTCTGGCAACTAGAAAAAGAAGCGATTGAACAGGCGGTTGAGTTTTGCGATGGCAACGTTGTGCAAGCTGCTTACTTGTTGGAACTCAGTCCAGCAACCATTTACCGTAAGTTGCGGCGTTGGAATATCACATTCAAGCGCATACTTAAGTCCTCATAAATGTTACACGGAGTTTCACAGAGAATTCCTTTGGCTTTATGACTCTGTGAGACTCTGTGGTACTCTGTGAACTCCGTGTTGAAAAATAATGGCTTTTACAAACTGATAGGTGCTAAGGATCAGCTCAAAAATAACTTCCTCAATCCTTATACACCACTATTGATGTGCCATGAGGATATCGGGGGGCTTGCTGTTCTTGTGCTGAGTACAAGGCTTGCCTTGTCAATTATAATTTATAATCAATCACTTCAAACTTCAGACGGTTCTCCCTTGCAGTATGATGTCTGTGATTTGCACTTCCTCTGTCGCTGTCTGGTATAAAACCAGCGGAATGTGTAATTGCATCGTTGCTGATAAGACGATTTCTTCCAGTTGGCAAGCCGAATTGTGATTCGGTGGCGCGACTGGCCCATAATTGAGTACGTCTAGTCTCAGTGTGCCATCTGGCAAGACGACCAGTTGTAGGCTGCCCCACAAGTAATATCCTTGGTAGTTGAGGCGTGGAATGTCTAAGCGTAACTGTTCGTCTAGCAGCGGGCTTTCACAAAACATAGAAGCCGGCGGTGACTCGTACGCCATAGGCGCTGAACCACTGGCACCTACACCTGAGGAAGTTCCACCACTCGCACCAGCACTCGCACCAGTAGGGCCGCCCGAATATGGCGTACCAACAACATTAGTAGGCGCGGGTGAAGGAGATAAAAGGAGTGCCGAGTTGATCATATCGGCCGCCACCGTTGGTTGTGGCATATAGGTCATTCCCGGCGGTGGCGGCGCTCCAGTCTTTTCGCTTTCGCCATCGTCAGTCCCTTGTCCACCAATTTGACTTTCATCGACAGTTGACGACGCTACCGGTTGCAGCGCAATACCCGCTGGGTCACGCGCAATGCGGTTAACGCTTTCATACAATTCTTCGTTTTGCAAGGCCAGCAGTGATGAATAACGAGTCACAATGCCGTAGCTACGAGCAAGGTCGACGGCTTTATTGACTAATTCGGCCGTTTCGCCTTCTGCGTCGATTTGTCGTTCTAACTGATCGGCCCACGTTTTGGCCGCTAACGGAGCAGCAATGCGATGAATAGTACTGTTAGAACTTAGCGGTGCCAGTGTCGTGTTTAATGCTATCGACGTTAAATCTGAGAGGCGGCCGTCCAAATTCAAGTTCATCGAATTTCCCACATCGCCTTTCGCGCCCATTTGCAGGGCAGTGCCGGAGAAAACGCGTCGCCACGTAAACTGATTATCCGACACACCCGCCGTCTGCACCGCGGCAATCACATCGGACACGCCGCCACCGCGAACTCGTGCAAATAAGTCGAGAATCTGTCCGGTGATTTCGTTATCGTCTAGGGCAAACGTAGACTCGCCGCCTCTTTGTTGGGCAAGGCTATTCAAAAGAACCTGATCAAGGTTATGGCCTATACCTACACTAAATATACGGATTTGACGGCCTAATTGTTCTGCTTCGGCGCTGACATCGGCCAAGATTCCGTCTACGGTGCTACTACCTACATTAGGACGACCATCTGTGATTAGCAATAAGTCAATACTTGCGCCGGTTAAAGGTGATCTAATGCCAATCGCGGCCCCTGTCGTTAGCCCAGCGGACATGCCAGTGCTGCCCATCGCTATCAAATTAGAAACCCATTCGATAGCGGCCGGTATATCGGCCCCACTTCTCATATTCGGGCGGAAGACATAAACTTGGTCATCAAATGCCACGATGCCAAAATAGTCTTCATTGCTCAGGGCTTCCAAACTGTTGATGACGGCTTGGCGAGTTTGGGCGATTTTCGCGCCGCTCATTGAGCCAGAGACGTCAATAACAAAGACCACATTACGCGGTTGAGACATCACCGCCGGATAGTCGGAGAAATCGGGCCGCCACCAGGTATGCAAATGGCCGACAAGATTGGGCGCTTCTGGCTGATAATAGAGGGCCGTTGCCTGAGACATTGGCTCGTTTGGTGTTAAGTCTAAGGTAATATCTTTAGACATGGCGAAGTCTTCCAAGCTGAGGAGTGTGGTGCCGTTGTCCAGATTAACTGTGGAAGGTGTCCCCATTTCATCGTCCAGCGTTGAAGGCGTTCCCATTTCGTCGCCCATTTGCCATGCGCCGGCTGTCCAATAGTTGGCATCGGTTCGCAGAGAAATGGTTATGCCATTGGCTGGGGTAGCGGCGGTTGCGTCTTTGTTGGCAAAAGGCACGCGCAAACGGTAGTGATTGTCGGCCGTTTCCAAGGTGTGGGCATAATGGACGCGCATACGCAAGTCGCCCTGTTCATTGATGGGATAGACGCGCGCCCGATAAAAATCGGTGCCTATTTTTTGGATTAACAACGGATCGAGCTGTTGCTCTACAATATCGTTGTAGATGATTTCGCCTTCTCGGCGGCCCATGGTTTCTGCCACTGTCCACTGTTCAAGTTCGGGCAGATAAATTTCGGCCTTGTGTAGCACCGAATCGGGCGGGAGAGGAAAGCGCAAATTGGCGGCATTTTCGTCGCCGCTGTCAGCGACAAATTGCACTTCCATTACAGAAGAGACGTAGAGGCCTCGCATTTCTAACTCGAAATCAACGGCTTGAACGCGCACGGGTGCGCTCGTGCCAACCGGCTGTAGGCCGGTGGCAAAGGCCCATTGGGCGGTGATTAAGAGCAGGAATGTTATATAACTCTTTGTTTTCATTGCGAGTTTACCTTCTTAATTGTGAATTGTGAATGAATAATGAAAAATGCCCATTTTATGGGCCGGGTAGTGTTATCGAGCTTATGAATTTTCTCCTTTTTGAAGTACGTTCCGTATGGCGCCGTGGTAAAATTTTCGACTGTTTTAAGTATAGATTATTATTATTAAGTCCACACCTTTCCGGCCAAAGTTTTGGCTTTGGACGGCCGGCTTTGTCGTTATCAGCTTTGGCTTTGGCACTTCAATTCTGATACCGTTATGCGCCAATTACGCGGAGGGAGTACTACTATACTGCTGAGAGAGTACAACGAATTACGCGGAGAGAGTACAACGAATTACGCGGATAAACGAATTTACAACGAATTACGCGGAGAGAGTACAACTAATTACGCGGAGAGAGTACAACGAATTACGCGGATAAACGAATTTACAACGAATTACGCGGAGAGAGTACAACGAATTACGCGGATAAACGAATTGTACGAATTACGCGAAGAGAGTACAACGAATTACGCGGATAAACGAATTAATACGTTGGTGATTGGTGTGTTTTTGCGTCTCAATTAAAAAGAACGGTAGTTTTAAATCAAGCCGTGCCGTTCTTCTTCGCCTCACTTTTAATTCGTTTATCCGCGTAATTCGTCTAAAGAATTCGTTGTACTAAAGAATTCGTTGTACTAAAGACAATTAAAAAGAACGGTAGTTTTAAATCAAGCCGTGCCGTTCTTCTTCGCCTCACTTTTAATTATTAACACTTCCGATGTTTAGCAAACATCGGAGGATAATTGTTTTCAAAGTGAATAGCCTCTAGTAAAATCAATGGAAAAATCGAACATTGCTCCACAACCCTGAAAGACTACCACAGGTTTCACCTGTGGCTATTCACATTCAACCCCTTTGGGGTTGGCGCGTTTTACCACTTTTCCACAGGTTTCACCTGTGGCTATTCATATTCAACCCCTTTGGGGTTGACAGGTCTTTGATACCAAAATCCACAGGTTTCACCTGTGGCTATTCATATTCAACCCCTTTGGGGTTGACTTTACCATTACCATTACCACAGGTTGCACCTGTGGCTATTCATATTCAACCCCTTTGGGGTTGACATTCATATTTAACCCCTTTGGGGTTGACTTTACCATTACCATTACCACAGGTTGCACCTGTGGCTATTCATATTCAACCCCTTTGGGGTTGTCGTGAAAAAATAGATTGTTGGGAGGGCCGAATATAAAAAAGGCCGACACGGTAAAAAACCCTGTCGGCCTTTTATTGTAAACAAACTTCCGATGTTTTGAAAACTTCGGCGGTTTTGGCTAATCAATTATGGCCGCTTTTCGACTTCTTGTACCATAAAATTCCGGCCCATCGGCTCCCACGTCAGTATCACTTTGAAGACATTTACCTCGCCTTCAAACTTTTTACCGCCCACGGCGATACCGGTAGGCACGTCGACATAAGGAATAGACAACGTGCCCGTCTTAAATGCATAAGTAGCGGGACAATCAGAGCGAGAGCCGTCAGTCACTCTCTTAACCGTTTTATGGAGAAGTCTAAAACGATTTTCGCTAACCTTTTTCAGAGTTTCCGTCCAGAGTTCAACTTCACCAGTGGCTTGCCCACTCAAGAAGTCAACGACTGGAAACTCTACGAAAGGAACGGTTAGTGTCCTTTTCTTGAGATCATAACTGGCATGTTCGCAGTCGGTAGGAACACCCTCGTAGAGTTGCTTGATTTCTGCCTCGGATAAGGCGCGATTGTAGATGCGGAATTCATCTACTTGTCCTTTCAACATGGTTGTACCATCGGCTCCTATGCACGGGCTGTTACTAATGCCCAGCGTGGCATTATTCGATATATCCATGACACTGGTTGTTGAGTGTTCTTTAACCAAGTCGCCATCGATATAAAGGCGGAGATTTTTTCCGTTTTTTACTGCCGTGTAAAGGTACCACTGATTAGCGTTTCCTTCACTGTAATGCAAAACAGAGTAATTTTGCCGCAGATTGTCGTCTATTTCAAAATTAATCCCCTCACTGCCCCCTCTTATATCAAAAAAGTGACCGTGATTGCATGGTTCCCTTTTAGACAGTACGGCATTACTGCTTTGAGCCGTACTAAAATAAAAGCTAATTGAAAAGTCGTTATTGCCAAAGTAATCATGGCTGATGGCTGAAAAAAGGATTTTATCATTCACGCCATCGAAATTGGCAGCTTGCCCAATCTTACCCGCGGCATAGTTCAAACCACCATGTTCAGTTCCGTGATTGTCTTGTCCACTCGCATCCTGCGCGTTGCCATTAAACGGGTAATAGGCTACCAAGCCGTCATTCAAATCAGCGAGCGACGGCGGAGCCGCCAACACCCCCACTGACATGGCAATGGCACAGCTAAGACTTTTATATCTCATCTCCGGTTCTCCAAAATGTTCGATCCCATACGAGACCGATAACAGATTAAACCAATAGGCCGCTTTGAGTAAAAATCGCTGAGGTTTTGAAAACCTCGGCGGTTTGCCCTGAACGACGATAGTATCAACTCAGAACAGCCCAACCTTTAAAAGAGTGGCGCATTATAAAGTAGCCTCAATAAAACAGCAATAAAATATATGATTAATTCACACTAAAAATGAATTAATTTCGGTTAACTTAAGTTAACGTAAGTTAATTATTTTAAAAACAATGAGTTATGCAATGAAATATTTTTAAAAATTGCTTGATAAATACACAGCCGGCCTGACGAGACTTTGGCCGACCAAATTGGAATATCCAAAATGAACTTGGAAAACACATCCGATGTTTGCTAAACATCGGATGTGTTAATAACATGAAATGACAAAAAATAAATCACTTAAAAAAATGTCCGCTACTAAGGAAAATCAATTATGCAGGCTTAGGTAGGCAAGCGGGCGAGAGTTTGTGAAAAAACTCGGGTTTCTTGCGGCTTAGCAGCCCACCCTATTACGCGGAGAGAGTACAACTAATTAGGCGGACAGAGTACAACTAATTACGCGGATAAACGAATTGTACAACGAATTACGCGGACAGAGTACAACTAATTACGCGGATAAACGAATTAATTATTAACACATCCGATGTTTAGCAAACATCGGATGTGTTTTCCAAGTAAATAAAAAAAAGCCGACATGGTAAAAACCCTGTCGGCCTTTTTTTAAACAAACTTTCGAGGTTTTGAAAACCTCGGCGGTTTGCTCTGAACGACTATATAGATTTTCAGATAATTGTTTTCAAAGTGAATAGCCTCTAGTAAAATCAATGGAAAAATCGAACATTGCTCCACAACCCTGAAAGACTACCACCCCTTTGGGGTTGACACGTCTTTGATACCAAAACCCACAGGTTTATTATATCGCTACGCTCGTTACTGCGTTTCACATTCAACCTGGGTGGTGAAAAGGAGGTTCCAACGGGTTCTAAAACTTGATCCCATTTTTATTCCGCTTAGTAAAATTATTTTTAAAAAATATCATTTAAATCATTAATCATTAAAAAGAGTCGCGCATTTTAAAGTGGCCTCAATAAAACCGCAATAAAATATATGATAAAATCACCCTAAAATTTAATAAAATTCTGCTATACTCAACACCGGCACAATTTGCGTTTAGTTTGTGGCCTTGTTCAGTATAAATTAATTTAAACCCTGTAAAAACAATGAGTTATGCAATGAACGATTTTGGAAAATTGCTTGATAAATACATAGTCGGCATGACTGACGAGACATTGGCCGACCGAATTGGAACGTCCAAAGTGACCATCTACAACTGGCGCACTGGCAAAATTAAACGCCCGTCGCGTCAAAAAGTCCTCAAATGTGCCGATGTCTTGAAACTCACGCCCAAACAACGGGGCGATTTTTTAAAAGCCGCTGGCCATTCGTCCGCGAACGATGAACCGCAGCAACTGGCCATTCCGGTTGTCGGGCCTCCGATTATTCAGCCCTATCAATTTTTTGGGCGCGAAAACATACTGAGTCAAATTTACTGGGCATGGAATAAAACAGTGCCAGAGTCTATTGCCATCATCGGCCCAAACCGTAGCGGCAAAACCTCACTGTTGAACTACCTCAATAATATTACTCAAGCCACCCATCTGCGCCCCGAACAGCCCAAAGGTTGGCCCAACGATTGGTTGCCACGCAGTTTTAAATTTGCCTTGGTGGACTTTCATGATGCCAACATGCACAAACCAGAAACCTTAGTGACGGATGTGTTACGACAACTCCAATTCAAAATACCGCAATCTTGCAATATCGCCGACTTTTCAAGCATCATCAAACAAAAAGTGAGTCATCCGACGGTGATATTAATGGATGACATTGAGGCTGGACTCAGTGCGTCCGCCCTCGATACCACCTTTTGGCAGAACATGCGCTCTTTGGCAAGTCACGGTAAATTGAGTTTTGTCGTGACGGCCTCCGAGCCGCCCGTTCAATTGGCGCATGACGGTGGCAAAACGTCGCCATTTTTCAACATTTTGGGTCACACTTTGCAGCTTGAAGCCTTCACGGAAAATGAAGCGCGGGAATTACTCGCCAATTCTCCTAAAAAGTTTTCGCAAGAGGACATCGACGGGATGTTAAAAGAAAGCGGCTGTTGGCCTGAATCGCTACAAAAGCTCTGTGATACGCGGCTGCAAAAAATGTGGTTGGGGAAAAACCAGCGTCGGGTGGGCAAGAAGAAGCGGGCAGTCGGTTCTAAAAAATTGCCACAATCGTCTTAGTTGTCCACCTGAGCACCGTCATCCTTAAGAAGAGCCTGGGGATCAATCCCCAGGCTAAAAGCTCAAGTCTGCTAAAGCAGAAGAGCCTAGTGATCAATCCCCAGGCTAAAAGCTCAAGTCTGCTAAAGCAGACTAACCCCTAGCTTTTCTGTCAGAAGAGCCTGGGGATCAATCCCCAGGCTAAAAGCTCAAGTCTGCTAAAGCAGACTAACCCCTAGCTTTTCTGTCAGAAAGCCCGACACAATATGGCATTGGGTTGTAGGGGCAATCCCAAGGGGAAAGCCCGACTGAAAGCAAAAATGACGACATCAACCATGTTACGAAAAAGC
Source organism: Candidatus Parabeggiatoa sp. nov. 2 (assembly GCA_002085445.1). Taxonomy (GTDB): domain Bacteria; phylum Pseudomonadota; class Gammaproteobacteria; order Beggiatoales; family Beggiatoaceae; genus Parabeggiatoa. Next base: position 4,045 of record NBMI01000380.1, on the reverse strand, counting down.
TGGATACCAATTACTTATTTTCTATTTATTATCATGTTGCTGGCAAGTGGCTGGATGGCTTACTCGGCTGCCGGCAACTATGAGCGCAAAACGGAGGAGTTGACAGATAAATTACACACCAAGCCCAAAGTGAAAACGTTGCTAAAATGGCTCGCCGAAGGCGCGACCTTTAAAATTTATAAGGGTTATTCTACAGAACTCGAAGAAGTAGAAGCGCTCATGGCGGAAATTGAGATTTATAAAAAACGCGCTATTTTTGCAACCATTGCCTTTTTCGTACTCTCAGTGTTTTTTCTCGCCTTCGTTTATTGGCTGATTTCAAAACCAGCCCTATTTATATTAACTCTGCTGGTTATTTCATCAATAGCGTTAGCGGTTGGACTGTTTGCGCCCATTTTGATGATTGTGGGTTACAAAGAGATGCCCATGCTTGGAGAGGTTGTTTTCCTATTTCAGTCAAAAGGCATCATTACCACTATTGGAACCTTGTGGACTTCAGGCAATGTCGTTGTTGCCATTCCACTGTTTTTGTTTAGCGTTATGATTCCTTTCCTTAAAACGCTTCTTATGGGGCTGGCTTTATTTGGACACGCCCTCGCCTCTAAAAGTTTGCATCTTATCAAATACATCGGAAAATGGTCTATGGCAGATGTGTTTGTAGTGGCTTTGCTATTGACTTTCTTTACCCTTAACAAAGACAAATCCACAGACGCACAAGTGCAAATTGGCCTGTATTTTTTTGCCTGTTATGTGATTTTATCAATGATTGCTTCACATTTATTGACTAAATCCAAGTAAACTAAGTTTGTAGTTTGTAGTTTGTAGTTTGTAGTTTGTAGTTTGTAGTAGGCGATTTATCGCCTCTTCAGAAAAATAAACTCAAAGCCAGGGGCAACGCCCCTCAATGCCACACAGTTTGCGGAATTAGAAAGAAATAATCCCCCCCGCCTTTGGTAAAGCCGTCGTCTAATAGCTGAAGTGCCCTAAAGGGCACTGAAGACTGGCATTGCAACGCCCCTGGAGATCCAATTATTGACCTATTTTTTTAGGGTTATTTGGACTATCTTGTTTGAAGGCCATAAAAGACTGGATGTTTTCAAATATCGCGCTTCATTAGTTATACTTTTTGTAGGTGTTTTGTTGCTTAACTTTTGAGGGCCATAAAATAGAGGTTTTCAAATTAAGTTATGGCCCTCTTTCGCGCTTATGTTAAAAATCCGATGTCTTTAAGACATCGGATTTTTTAAAATTTGTAAACAGGCCGAGTTTTACTCATCCGGCATTGGCTTTTTTCTTGGTTTCACCTTCTGCTTTTATATACTTAATTTTGCCGCTACCGTTGACGGCCTCTTCATCGACAATACAACGTACCACGTCTTGACGCGAGGGAATATCAAACATACTGCGGCGCAAAAGTTGCTCTTGAATGCTCCGCAAACCGCGTGCCCCGGCACCTTGCGCTAAGGCTTTAGCAGCAATCGCGGTGAGGGCTTTGGGCGTAAATTCCAGTTCAACGTTTTCGTAGGCAAACAGTTTTTGATATTGACGAACCAGGGCATTGCGCGGTTCTGTCAAAATTCGCACCAGTGCCGCTTCATCTAACTCTTCCAAAACAGCAATGATGGGAAAGCGTCCAATAAATTCAGGAATCAAACCAAAGTGGCGTAAATCTTTTGGCTGTGTTTCCGCCAAAAAACGTTCTGCGCTCAATTTCTGTTTCTTGTCCAGCAGCGGCGCCTGAAATCCAATATTTGTCTGCTTAGGCATAACGCGCTTAGCAACATCCTTTTCCAAGCCGACAAAGGCACCGCCAGCAATAAACAAAATATTGCGGGTGTCTATTGTGATAACCTCGCTATCATGCGGCCGCTCTCGCTCTTCTTGCAGAAGTTTAACGGTAGTGCCTTCCACTAGCTTGAGCAATGCTTGTTGTACACCTACGCCCGACACATCCCGTTCCACCGTCGCGCTTTCCGAAGCTCGCGCCAATTTGTCTATTTCATCAATATAAATAATGCCCCATTCGGCCCGATCAAGATTACCCTCGGCAACATCCAGCAAACGTATTAAAATACTTTCTACGTCGTCACCAACATAGCCGGCTTGAGTCAAAGTAGTGGCATCGGCAATGGCAAACGGAACACCGACAATTTTAGCTAAGGTACTGGCAAGTAAGGTTTTTCCTGTGCCAGAGGGGCCTAGCATAAGTACATTGGATTTACTGATTTCTACGTTCTTAAGGCTGTCGTCAAGGCTAACGCTGTGACTTTCATGGTATAAGCGTTGATAATGATTATAAACAGCAACGGCGAGGATTTCTTTGGCGAGTTCTTGCCCTACCACATATTCGTCCAGTTGCGCTTTGATGCTGGCGGGAGTGGGTAAAGGGGTGCGCTGCTCTTCTTCGGTGGTAGCGCGTTTGCGCTCCCAATTGAGGACAACTTGATTGGCGAGACGTACACAAGTTTCGCAAATGTATCCATCAGCACCGGCAATCAACGGTGTGCTAGAGGAAACTTCGATACCACAAAAAGAACAACGGATAGGCGGTGTGTTCATAAAGCTCGCTCGGCAAATTGAATGTTTTAGTCAATGGGTAATGGGATCGAGGCAAGTTTCGCAAATGTATCCCTCAGCACTGGCAATCAACGGTGTGCTATATTAATGAAAAATGAAAAATGAAAAATGAAAAACGTGAGTTCGGCTTTTCAATAAGTTATATTAATATTATGTGAATCAATTAGTTGATTGCAATTAATTGATTAAAAACTTTGGTACTGCCAAACTAAAGTTTGGACTCCTGAAGTACTTTGGTACTGCCAAACTAAAGTTTGGACTCCTGCCAAACTAAAGTTTGGACTCCTGCCAAACTAAAGTTTGGACTCCTGTCCACCACTTTGTAGCCCAAACAACGTGCCTCGATCATACACCAAATTAAATTCTACATAGCGCCCGCGCCGATAAAGTTGAAAATCGCGTTCACGTTCACTGTAGGGTGTTGATTTGCGTTTGCTTACTATCGGCAAATAGGCATGCAAATAATGATCACCAACACTTCGCATAAAGGCAAAACAGGTGTCAAAGTCCCATTGATTTAAGTCATCAAAAAATAAACCACCACGTCCTCACCAAAGGGATCACAAGCGGCTTTCGCCGTTTGGTGCCAATGCACTACATCTTCTTCAAAACCGTAATAGGGCGTTAAATCAAAACCGCCTCCAAACCACCAGATTGGCGGCGAGTTATCTTTTCCGTCGGCGATAAAAAAGCGTACATTCGCATGAGAAGTGGGCACATAAGGGTTAAGTGGGTGTATTACCAGAGAAACGCCCATCGCTTGAAAAGGACGGCCGGCTAATTCGGGGCGCTGTGCCGTCGCCGCGGCCGGCAGCGTCGCGCCATAAACGTGAGAAAAATTAACCCCAGCCTGTTCAAAAACGGCACCATTACTAAGGACACGCGAACTGCCGCCGCCGCCTTCTTTGCGTTGCCAAGCGTCTTTGTGAAATTGACTTATGCCATCTTCTTCGGCAAGTGCCGTACATATAAGCGCTTGTAGTGCTAATAAATAATTTTTAACAGGTTCAATATATTCTTGTGGCATGATCGATTTTTTCGTCTTTGTTCCAAGCTCGCTTTGCACGTCGTTTTGGCATCTGTACGCTCGTGCGTTTTGGTTTTCCATCGACAGATATACTGAAAGTACAACTTCTTTTAGGAATAAACGGATTTTTTAAGTTTAATATTTACGTGAGTTCGACTTTAAATATCAAGGCCGGTTATCAAATTATTAGTTATATCAATTATTTAGTTATAATGACTTAATTATCAATCAGTTAAAAAAAAACACATAAGCTGTACTTACTTCTTCCAGTTGATGGCCCACAAATAGTCGGTTTTCACCTATTAATGCTAAGGGTTTAATATTTAAAAATGTCTTTTTAATCAATTAATTGCAATCAACTAGTTGATTCACATAATATTTATATAACTTATTGAAAAGCCGAACTCACGTTATTTGAGTTTTAAATCATAAGGCTTAACT
>NBMI01000379.1 GCA_002085445.1 Candidatus Parabeggiatoa sp. nov. 2 | reverse complement strand
TTGCTTGGGTTAAGTATTGAGAGGCTCACTAAATAAGTCTTATTCATTAGCTTCGCGATCCTACGGTTCGTTTACGTCGCAATTCGTTTACGTCACAATTCACAATTTATTCTTGCTCCTTTTGCCAACGCTCAACATCTTCAGGCCGATCGATATCCCACTGCGTAGGCAATTCTTTCCAGCGTAGTCCTAAATCGCGTAAACGCGCCCGTGTCAGTGCCAATACTTGCGACGTGCCCCAAGGCATGTTAGTAAATAATTCTGGTATCAGTTGCTGCATACCTATCAACACATAGCCCCCATCTTCTGCGGGCGCTAGCACGACAGCATTATCTTGTTGTAAGGCCGCAAAAGCTTCACGAATGGTTTGAACGTCTAAACTTGGACAATCGCTACCTATTAACACCGCCGGCGCTGCACTGGCTAACGCGTAAGCCATACGTTCTCCCAAATCGGCCCCGATTTGACGGTGCAAACTGACTCCAAACTCGGTTTGGCATGCTTGAAAAAACGGGTGATATTCATCGGGAGCGCACCATAATTGTGTCGGAAATAAATGACTGAATTGTTGTAAGCTATGTCTGACTAATTGTTGATGCAAGTCGGCCGCGCCTTGTTTACCTAACTTATTGATTAATCTGGTTTTAACGAGGCCCGGGTTCGGGGCCTTAGCAAACATTTGTAACACGTTTTTCGTCATCACGTTACTAATGAAAAATGAAAAATGAAAAATGAAAATCGTACCAAAGGGGCTTGCCTGGGGCGGTGCCCCAGTTATCAAAACCCAAACGCCCAAGGATTGTTATAAAAAAGGCTTTCGGAGCGGATTGCTCGCCATTCATTGTTTCGATTCTAAATTTGGACTTAGGTGAGATAATTGAGATATCTCATATCGATTCGATTTCTTCAGCGTGATTTGAATCAAATCAAATGACAACATGGCCCTCAAATAAATGTGATGGACTGACGTTGCCAACAGTGTCCGGCAAAAGATACGTGCTGAGGTTTCGAGCAGCGTGATTTGAATCAAATCAAATGACAACATGGCCCTCAAATAAATGTGATGGACTGACGTTGCCAACAGTGTCCGGCAAAAGATACGTGCTGAGGTTTCGATCCATGACACTCGATCATCATTTTTATGATTTTTAAAAAAGTCATACTATATATACATGTCAACTCTTTTCTACATTATCGGCATAATATTTTTTTAAAGTCTGTGGATTTACGCCCAACGCATAAGCCAAGCGCAATCCCCACATCAGTAAAATAGTCCGCACAATGCCATGTTGTTCCCAGCGGCGGCTGGAAGTTATAACCGGTGTTTGTATGCAGTAGGGACGACTAAAACGTTTCAGTTGACGACTTAAGGCAATGTCTTCCATTAAGGGAATATCAGGAAAACCTTGCGCTTGGGTGTATAAGCTACGCTGCATGAAGATGGCTTGATCGCCCGTGGCAATGCCCGTTAAGCATGTGCGCCAATTGATCAAATGCCCAGTCACGCGCAATAGCCATGCTCGCCCCGACAAACGCACGTTAAATCGTCCCCATTTTCGTCCTGTTTCGGCTAAACCGTTGATTATCAAACTATCCGCCCGTGCCGGTAAATGAGTGTCGGCATGTAAAAACAATAAAATGTCGTGCTGGGCAAACTGTGCGCCGAAATTCATTTGCCGTGCCCGCCCACATTCGTGCAGCAAGACGTTATCCGCTAAAGGAGCGGCTAAAGTTCGCGTGTTATCGGTGCTGCCACCATCGACTACAATGATTTCATGCCCAGCTTGACGCAACGGTTGTAAAGTCTGCAAAGTCTTTATAATAACGGCCTGCTCATTCAACACATCGGATGTGCTAATAAAGCTTTACCAACTCATTTCATTTTATGGCCCACAATTTTCCTGTTATTAACGTATTAATGTTAAGGGTTTACTCGTCAAAAATATTTTTTGACTCAATTAATTATTTTTTAATAATTGATTCCTGAAAACTTCGGAAAACTCTGTAAGGTATTGATTTTACGTGACCCTACTTTGTGTAAGTCATTTCCATTATTAGATGCCACAAAGTTTTCAGAAGTTTTGAGAGTTATATCAATTCTATTTAATCTCCTGGAACGAATCAGTACAACTAATGGGTTTTGTTTTTAACTGATTGAGAGTCAAGTCATTATAACTAACTAATTGATATAACTAATCATTTTATAAGCCATTGATATTTAAAGTCGAACTAACGTTATTAGCGTATTCAATAACTTAGCAAACCTGTCAAGACAAGGCGCCTCCGCAACTACTGCCTTGCCCGGCTGTGCAACCATAACAATGTTCAGCGACGACAATCGGGTTTTCTTCCAAGTCAACATTGATTAATTCCGAAATATGCCGCTGTATCGGCGTGTGCCAATGCAAAGGCAATCCTAACATTTGATTAAAATCACAGTCATACACATAGCCCTGCCAGTCAACGCTGATTAAATTACGGCACATTACCGTCTCTAGGTTGTCATCGCAGTAGGCCTCGCGTAGCAACTGCATATAAGTATGAAATTGCCCTTTGGAAATCAACGTGCTACCAAATCTGTGTATGGGCATATTGCAGATCGTGTACAATTGATCAAATACAACACCATAATTTTCCTTGAGAAACTTTTTGTAATCGGCCGCTAAAGCGGCTTGCGGTGCTGGCAAATTCGGCCCTTGTGGATTAAACACTAAATTTAATACCAAGCCAGAGTCTTTTTGTCCATAACCCAACGCATTGAGTTGACGCATGCCGGCGAGGCTGTCTTGAAATACCCCTTTGCCACGCTGTCTATCAACGTTTTCTTCCAAATAACAGGGCAACGAGGCGATAATTTCAACGTGTTGTTCGGCAAGGAATTGTGCTAAATTTTCTTGTCCGGGGACAGATAAAATGGTCAAATTACAACGGTCAATCACATGTACACCCGTTTGTTGGGCAGTTTTGACCATGTAACGAAAATGGGGATTTAGCTCCGGTGCGCCGCCGGTGATGTCCAAGGTTTTAATTGAAGGGGTGGCGCGTAAATAAATTAAAACTTGCTCACAGGTGTCACGCGCCATGATTTCCGCACGATTAGGGCCGGCATTAACGTGGCAATGTAGACACTGTTGATTGCACACATAGCCGAGATTGACTTGTAAAGTGTCTAGGGTGCTACGTTTGATGGGTGGAAAATCGGTGTTTTCTAATAGAGGTAAAGTGGCAAGCATATGTGTTTTCCGTTTGAATGCGAATATCGATTGAAAAATGAAAAATGGACTCCTGCCAAACTAAAGTTTGGACTCCTGCTAAACTAAAGTTTGGACGTCTGCCAAACTAAAGTTTGGACGCCTGCCAAACTAAAGTTTGGATGCCCGCTGCCAAACTACTCCAGCGGAAATGCCACAATAAAGGTGGCCCCTTGCCCTAATTCGCTTTCGCACCACACTTTGCCATTCATGGCTTCGACCAATTTTTTGACAATAAAGAGTCCTAAGCCAGTTGAATGCTCTCCGCCGGTGGGCTGCGCATCTAATCTGCTGAATTTATTAAATAATTGTGGTTTTTCTTCTTCACTCAGTCCAGGCCCCTCATCTTGGATTTCACAGCGCAGATAGTTTTCATCTTGGCGGAGGCGTATAAAGATATTTTTGCCATGAGGTGAATATTTGACAGCATTTGAGAGAAGATTATCTAACACTTGGAGAACGAGCTCTTGATCGACAAAAGCAGTAAAAACTGCGCTGGTTTCAAAAAGTTCCGAGGTTTGTAACGTAATGTTCTTCACCTTTGCCCGGTCAGTGTAGTGAGTGACGAGCGATTGTAAGATGGGCAAAATATTAACAACGGCCGGTGAAACTTTGATTTTCCCAGATTCAATGGCATTGACATCCAGAATGTTTGTAATTAAATCAAACAGTTGTTTTGAACTGATTGAAATCATCCCAGCCATGTCAATCACGTCTTCTTTAGGCATATCATCATAAGCACTTTCAATCAAGTAGGCGGCACTCTGAATGGCCGACAGTGGATTTTTAAGATCATGGGCTGCGATACCTAAAAACTCATTCTTTTCCTGATTGAGTTTGTGCAATTGGTCATTTTTTTCACTCAATTCTTGATTGAGTTGGGTAAGTTGGCGATTTTTCTCATGCAGTTCATGGGTACGTTGAGCAATTTTGGCTTCCAAGTTAGCATAAAATTGTTGCAGTTTTTCCGCTTGAAAATAACTATTTAATGCCTCCTTGATGGTCAAATTAAAATCGTTTACATCTAAAGGCTTGGCAATGTAACGGTAGAGATTAGCATGGTTGATAACGTATCCCATGGCCTCTATAGAGGCTTGACCAGTCAGCAGAATTTTGAGGGTTTTTGGGGAAAGGGCATGGACGCGCCTTAAAAATTCATCACCCTTCATATTGGGCATAATGTAGTCAGCGATAACGATAGGTATTTCATAGCCTTCTTGCCACAATTCATCCATAGCCAATAAGGCATCTTGGGCACTTTCGAGCGTTTCTATGAGGTATTCGTTGTCTACGGCCCGCCTAAGTGCTTTTTTAAGGCTCTGTAGCATAGCCGGCTCATCATCAACACATAAAATAGCGAGTTTATCCATGATTTGCTAAACTAGATTGAATGGTTTTAATTAAATTTTCGGCATTCAAAGGTTTGTACAAGCAACAATAGAGGTTGGCTTGTTCTTTGGCGCGTTTAATGGCTTCCCCTGAGGCTTGCCCAGTGAGCATGATTTTGATGATGTCTGGAAATTTTTGATGGACATCAATGAGAAACTCGTCGCCTTTCATCCCCGGCATTAACCAATCTGAGACAATTAAGAGGAGGGTGACTTTTTCATCGTTCAGTTCTTCAATGATTTCTAGTGCTTCATCGGCACTTTCAGCTATTTCATAGCTGTAAGTGTCACCAAACGCTTTTTTGAGTTGTTTTTTGACACTGTTTAATATCACAACTTCATCATCAACACATAAGATGACGGCCTTATCCGGTTTCATGGCATATTTTCCTTACGAATTGGTACGCACGCAAATTGCGCTTTTGTCATTCCGAGTCTCGACGATCCCGACGATCCCTTTGATCGGCTTGTCTCGAGGGAACTTGAACTTGAACTTGAACTTGAACTTGAACTTGAGAAATATTGAGCTATTTCAATAAGATGACAAAAACGCAATTGCAACGTTTAGTCGAAATGACTATTACTTTCAAGTTCTATTTTACCCTCATGTCTGTCAATAATCTTCTTGACAATGTCGAGTCCCAAGCCGCTGCCTTCGCCGGGCGGTTTGGTGGTAAAAAAGGGCTCAAATATTTTCTGCTTGATCTCGTCTTTAATCCCTTTGCCGCTGTCTGTGAAACTAATAACTATTTTATTTTCTTGTTGTGTTACCGCAATAGTTAAACTACCCCGGCAATCCATCGCCTGTAGCGCATTATGGATGAGATTTGTCCAAACTTGGTTGAGTTCATCAGGATAACATAGCACCGGCGGCACGGCATCGTAAAAGCGATTCAGTTCAACGCCGTGTTTCATTTGATTATGATAAAGTGTTAAAACCGTTTCAATGCCTTCTGTGATATTGACTTCTACTTTTTCACCAATTGGATCAAAACGGGCAAAACTTTTTAAGGCAAACACCACTTTGGCAGCGCGTTGGGAGGCCAAGGCGATAGTTTGCGTGCTTTGTTGTAAACTGACCAATTGGTAAGCCATGTCTAAAATAGTTTTGCGAGCCGTGGCGGTTAGTAGGGGAATAAAACGCTCAATGTTTTCATAAACTCCCATCTCTACCAAGGTATCGGCCTGATGTTTGGCATTATCAATACCGTGTTCTTCCAATTGATGAGCTAAGGTTTTTCTCAAGCGGCGCTGTTCTCGAGACGAATAAGTCGTCTTGTTTTGGAGGGCCATTTGTAATAAGGCCAAAAAGTCCTGTTGTTGTGCCTCGGAAAGTGATTGAAAAAAGGTGGGTAACCGAGTAAGCGTTTTCTCCATGAATGTGTTGATATCGTCTACAGACAGTTGAATGGCCCCAAGTGGGGTATTGATTTCATGGGCAACGCCGGCAATGAGTTGTCCCAACGCGGCCATTTTTTCGGCTTGAATTAGTTCTTGTTGGGTGGCTTTGAGTTGTTGCAGGGTGTTGGCTAAGTCCTCATTTTTTTGACGTAACGCTTGTTCAGCTTGTTTGAGTTCAGTGATGTCCATCAGTTGACCATCCCAGAAGAGGCTTCCATCCGCTTGTTTTTCAGGCGTAGAATCACCTTGCACCCATTTTATTTTGCCTGAGACAACAATGCGCCAGACATAATGCCAAGGTGCTAACTGTTCAGCCGCGAGAGCCAACGATTCCTCAAAACCTTTGCTATCATCTGGATAAATCGTATTATTAATAAGTGAAATATCCGCTACAATCGCTTCTGGCTCTAATCCATAGATTTTTCGGCAAGCCTGACTGACATACAACATCTTTTGTGTGCCGTCTGGGTATAGCACATATTGATGAATCATCGCCGGTATGTTTGCCGCTAAATTGTGATACCGTGTATTGCTCCGTTGCAGTGCTTTTTCTACCCGCTGGCGCTCAGCTATTTCTTTCTGAAGTTGGTCATTTTTCTGCTGAAGATGCTTTTGCAGTTGCCGCAAGGTTAAGTGTGTTTCAACACGAACTAAAACTTCGTCTGCCTGAAACGGTTTGGTGATGTAGTCTATGCCGCCGACAGCAAAGGCTTTCACTTTGTCCAGCGTTTCATTTAAGGCACTGAGAAAGATAACCGGTATGTCATGGGTGATTTCATCCGCTTTTAATTGTTTGCAAACTTCGTACCCATCTATGCCTGGCATGAGAATATCAAGTAAAATTAAATCCGGTTGGGTTGTCTGTGCAGACGAGAGCGCCGCGCCGCTCTCAGACACGGGTATCACGATATATCCCCGCAGGCTCAGTATCGCGGTTAATAGGTGTAAGTTGTAGAGAGTGTCGTCAACAATTAAAATACGAGCTTTTGGTGTGTCTGTTTGAGACTCATTCATCTTGAGTTGTCTGTTCTTTGAATGAAAGTAGAAATTTATTACATCATATTCAAACGTTTGTATAGGCGATAAATCAGCGATTCTACGTGCTGTTGTCCCATTCCAACTGCATAGTGGGCATCATCCGTTGTAAACTTCTTAGCACTTTGCTCTGCCAAGTATGTTGTTGAGAAACTTTTACCACCAATTGGCTGGTTTTTTTTCGCCCGACTTTGATGATAAATTTGGACAGTATGTTAATGCCAGAACTATTGAGAAAAATCAAGTTCCGTAAATTGAGCGTAATCACAGCTGGCTCTAAATCAATTAATTGATCGAACATCTGCGCGATGGGATCATATTCTTTGACGCTTTCCAGACGAAGTCCCCCCTGTAAGCAAATCGTGGCATTTGCTAAGTCGTATCTGATGCAATAATTG
>NBMI01000006.1 GCA_002085445.1 Candidatus Parabeggiatoa sp. nov. 2 | reverse complement strand
CCGCTTTTGGGTGAGGGCAACCATAAAGGATTGCCCCTACATTACATAACGGTTTGTAGGGGCAATCCCACGTGCAAAGCCCTTAACTTAATGGCATTGAGGTAATGGGTAGACTGCACACGCTCACAGTCATTACTTCGTTTCAGTTTATTTTATTGTTTATTATAACAAATAAAAAGTCATTTTGTATAGGAACCTCTTGAACTTTTGTTGTTGTTTCGGTAATGAAGAAGGGATAGTATACAAAACGTATTTCAAATTTGTGAAACATAGGAGTCCAAGATTATCGATGATGTCCAAGATAAATCTTGGACTCCTCATTAGGGAGTGTCTCAGTTGTCCTTTTATAGTATTCCATAAAAATAGGACTTCAAGATTTATCATAGATGTCCAAGATAAATCTTGGACTCCTCATTAGGGTGGTGGAAGATAAATCTGTAAATCATCGGGAGCATTGGGCAAGCCGCCGCGCCCAACCACGAAAAAATTGCTAGATTCAGTATCAGTCCGTGCAGCACAGCGTTGTTTTATCAAGACGCTGGCATCCATAAAATCTATCGGTAAGATACTCACATCCACATTGTAAATGTTGTCGATTTTGACTTCACCCGCCAAGCCTGTCTCAGAAGACGCTGTTATAGAACTCTCATAAGATTCTATTGGCGTGTCGGTGATAATCAAAATCAGGCCACCATGGCCGCCACTGGCGTTAGCAATCACTTTGCTGGCGGTTAAGTTGAGAAAACGGGGATTGCTAATAGCCAAATTTCCGCCATTGCCAATACCACTAGTGACGGTGGCACTGAGAAGACTATTTTTCATATTCAACCAAGTACGCACATTAACAATGATATTCCCCCCCGAGGCCGTCTCGGCAGCGGTAGAAATCGTTCCCTTATCCATTTCCAAGGTTGTGGCATTGACATAAATACTGCCCGCATGGCCTAAACCAAAGCTGTCGGCCGAAATCAAGGCCCCGTCACTTAAGCGCAACCGATCTGCAATCTCAAGAGTAATACTGCCGCCCTGTCCTGCCCCTCTGGTACTGTTATCAATTTGACTGGTTGCGCCTGATAAGTTTAAATTTCTGGCGCGGATAAAAATGCGCCCGGCATTGCCAGCGTTTGCTGGGTCTTTTTTGGGTTCTGAACTGGCCGCAATCGCGGTGGAAAAATCGGCCGCTCCAATGAGGTTGATGTCTTGGTGGGCTTTAATGATAATATCACCCCCTTGCCCAGGCCCTGAAGTCGTCGTGCTGATGGTGCTATTGAATAAGCTTATATTGTCGGCCTCAAAGAAAATGTTGCCCGCATCACCGGCACTGGTACTGAACGAACTACTGCTGCTAATCTGACTTTCGCCAGAAAGTGTTGCCGCACCTGCCACATTAATGATGATTTGGCCGCCTTGCCCAGGGCCTAATGCACGACTATTTATGTGCGCTTCATTCTCAAGACGCAGTTCGTTCACGTCAATAACAATCATGCCACTATCTTTATCTACTTCCGTATTGGCGATAATTCTGCTGTTGTCTAAAAAAAATTGACCACCTCGGATATAAATATCGCCGGCCCCAAGCTTACCGACATTAACGCTGGCATTGTTTTTTAGCGCAATCTTGCCCAGTTGTGCGTTAGCATCGACAACGAGGCCGCTAGATGTACTTTTCAACTGATTTGCTTCTAAAACGGCCGCTAGATTAATGCGTCCAGAAACGGCTGTTAAACGTCCGCCATTAATGTCCAATTGGCCCCCCAGCATTGACAAGGTTTGACCGTCTTGTGTGGCTAATTTACTGCCTCTGATTTCAATTGAAGCCGGTTTGCTGTCTAAAAACCCGAACGCGGAAGGTGGCGCACTGACTAATAGACTGCGTTGAGGATGGCGCGTCTCAAACCTGCCCGTCTCGCCTAAACGGAGTTGGCTGGCGGTGCTAATATGCAAGGATCCTTGAAGATCGAGTGTTGCATTCGGCCCAAAAATAAAACCATCGGGATTAATGAGATATAAATCAGCTTGGGGAATTTTAGAACGCAACTTGCCGTCAACAAAGCTCTTGCCGCCGGTTACCCGGCCGATGATGTTTTCGACTGTGTTGGGGCCGGAAAAAGTAGCGGTTTCTTCTTTGTCTAAGTTGAACCATTTAAAACTGTGAAACAAATTGCCGCCGTGTTGTTGTCCAAGTTCGGCCGCAATGTCAAAATCAGGGCCGTCTAACTCTATGGCAGAGCCTAATGTGCCATCAAGCACAACCTCAGCCAAAGTTTGCGTGGTGTAGACGATCAGTAGGAGAGGGACTAGCAGGTTACGTGTTTGTTGCATATTTTTCAGTCAGTGATCAGTTATCAGTTTTCAGTGATCCGTTATCAGTGATCAGTTTTCAGTTTTCAGTTATCAGTTTTCAGTTATGAGTTCTCAGTGAGCTATTAGCTATTCGCCATTACCCATTACCAATTTTGTAAAAATGAAATCTCTTATTCAGGCCGATTTTATTCAGAGGAGAAATGCGCCATTTTTTGTTGGGTAAAGCTAAAAATATAAGTGGCCTGATACATTGCCTTTCCTGTGATTATATTGATTAACTATTGATTATAAGGGACGGTTTTAAAATAGATGTAATGCGAATAAGAATGTATAGATAATTTTTTGGCAGGTATCGTTTGCTAGGGATACCCCAAAATTTTTAATTTTTTTGTTAAATATAATAATGTAAGTTATTGTTTTTATTTAATAAAAATGAGTTTAATTGAAAATGAGTGTCTATATTACGATTTAATCGTATTACCTATTATAATATTAATACACAAATTTATTAAGGTTATTACCGAAATACGCGGCTCTCGGAGGGTAGCTATTTTGACGTAAAAGGGTTTTTTTTATATAAAATGACGTTAAAATAGAATTTATTAAAATAAACGCTCATTTTAATAACTTAAATTGGCTATTTATTAGAAAATTTTCGGGGGTTATATTTTTTCAATGTTGCTAACAGCGGTTAAGTAACCTATTGTTTAAACTCAACAATCTTAAATATTTTTTAAAATACATCGGCAAATAGACTCTTTAAACTTGGTGACTGATAAATACGATGCCTACTGGGTGTCGAAAACGCCGTCGGTTTTTATACCAAAAGATAACTTCTAATTGGTAATTCTTAATTGGTACTTTGTCATTGGCAATAACTGATAACAGTTAGCCCCAACGGGGCGATATTAATACAAAAAAGGGCAACGCCCTTGGCTTTAATAAATAGCTATAAGCCAACGGTACAGTTTAGTAGGAGTCCAAACTTAAGTTTGGCAGGAAGTTTGGCAGGCGCATTCGATATTTTTCTAACGTCATTTTTAAAAGCCAATACAATAACTACAAGGATTGTATTTTATAAGGGATTTATAAAAAAGGATTGTTGATGCAACGCCCTTAAATCTGTCCAAACGTTAGTTTGGACGACTGCCAAAAGTTTGGACTCCTGCCAAACTAAAGTTTGGACGACTGCCAAACTTGGAATGCCTTTCTACGACGATCTGCGTCGTGCCGATTCTCAATTCTGTCCACGTCTAAAAATTTTCTGGAGTGGCAAGCGAATGTCAAGCACTTCGTCAATCACTTCGTTATCACGTTCAACATTAAAGCTTTTACATTTTTTCTGTTCTGAATAAACACTGATTGATTCTAATGTGGGTACAATAAGCCAACATGATTGAACACCCAAATAAAAATAAGCTTTAAACTTATTCAGAAGGTCATCAATATTCAGTGTGGGAGAGAGAATCTCAATAATCAAGTGAGGTATTTGGTTCACCTTAACAATATCATCTAATGGTTCCATGTAGGGTAGCTCAGACGCACTTTCGTAAAGACATATATCAGGTTTAAGCTCTTCCTTTATTTTAAGACCAAACTGACTTAAATCCGTTTGACTAACATCTAAGCTCAGTTCAACAAACGTTGTGAACCGGTCTTCATAAACAGAAAGCAACATCGGCATTCTTGCTTGGATAAAACTATGGCGTAATGAACCCATCTCTAATGATTCCTCTTCAATTTCAACTTCAAACATGGTTTTTTCCTGATAGTTAAATCAAACTTATTTTAACCCAGCCGGGTAGGATGAGCAACAATGCCATACCGTACGGAAAAGGCCCGTTTGTAGTAGGCGATTTATCGCCTCACGCAAACAACTTTTGTAGGTGTTTTGTTGCTTAACTTAATGGCATTGAGGATGAGCAAGCGGGCGGGTTGGCTGGTATTCTACCAAAAAAATAGTTATCAACAATTTTTAATTGGGTGTGAATTAACAGAAAAGTTAGATAAAACCGTCACAGAATTGGAGGCTTTGAATATTATTTGCGCGGCGGGATTAAACGGATCAGTGCAGAAACCGGGGGTAGGATTTAAAACGGTTTGGACATTATCATACCACACAAAAAATCAACTGGCGATGGCGAAGACTTCCAGAAAAATGTGCCTAGTGGCTTTTTTATTAGTTCAGGAATGGTGGGTTTCGCGATAGCGGAACCCACCCGACATTTTACTGAAATTTTGTTGTGCCTTGGGACAGTTGGAATTTGTGATGGGTTGATCTCGCATAGCTTCTACCCATTCTACGCTACGCTCGTTGTCTCAAGTAGTTATCAATGCATTTCACAACTTTTTCAATAAATATTTTATATTCAGTCACTTTTAGTTCATTCAATTGATGATTGACATCATCATGTACAATATCATGTCTTCTTCTTAAGATTTCATTGAGTTTGTTTTTATCCAATGACGACAGTTCAAAAATATTTTCCCCATTAATTTGCTTATATAGCTCTATGAGTTCATTAACACCTTGTTTCCCCATCGGAAATTTTGTATTAAACTTAAATTCATTATCTATCCTAGCATCGTCTGAACAAATTCTATTAAATCTTTGAAATTCTGATCTCACTTGTTGCAAAATTTGTTGATTATATCTTTGCGGGTGTTCAAGTTTGTTAGGCAAAATATTTGAACTGTCTAAAAGATGTTTTAGTGAAGACAAACGCAAGGTTAAAGGTAAGTCTTGATAAGTTTTGTTTGACCTTTGAATTTTATACAAAAATTCTTCTAAACTATTTTCAACAAAGACTTGAAATTTCGTGACTAAGCTCACTACACTTAAATTGAGAAACAAGTCATGGTTTTTAATTCTACCCTCATTATTTTCCTTTCTAGCAAAGTCAATTAAAATATCAACTGAGTCAATGGCATGAAAAAAATTCTCTGTCGCATCAAGATGATAAGACATTCTACAACCCTTTAAATTTTTAAGCGCTTTGCCATATTATATACAATGTCAGGATGACTATTGCGTCTAATCAAAACAAGATGCATCACGCTGAAATTGATTAAACGCTTCGCTTGTGGCGGTAAGTCGTTGAACCGCATTGATTCAAATTCTTTGAGAATTTCAAGCGAAGTCAGTTTATATTGATTCTGATAAAAGTTGAAAATAGAAAACAGTCTTTGTTTGCCGTCAAGGATTAACCATTTATCGTCCTCTTGTTCTGTTAAATAATGAAGTGAAATAGGAAAGTTCATTAGAAGAGATTCAATCAGTTTTGATGCTCTTTCTGTTTTCCATAAAGAGTCTGTCTCAAAGGGCATTTCTAAAATAATCTTGCCTTCTTCAATTAAGCTGATGAGGTAATCAACGGTATAATCATAAGAAGTTGTTTCTAACGTTCTTTCTTCTTTAGGAAGACTTAATAAGGCAAGGGCTAAGTTATTTTGTTCCGTTTCCAAAATATCTGTTTTCATGAGTGAGTGCTTTTTCTATAAAAAGAAGACGTTAATCAATGTGTTATAAACAAATCGTGGCAAAGCTTAAAAGTCCTTCTGGCCCTGACAAAGGTTAATACAAAGCTTTTTAATGTGGTTTGTTAGGCGCACCAAAATGACATGACGGCCTTAAAAAATAATATTATATACTTTCTTTGGAGCGATTTGCAAGGTTTTTTTAAAACGGTTTTCATCCACTCAAAAATCAATGACATAAAATGGTGGGTGGCAAATTCATTGATCCAATTCGCAATGACTGATTCTTTTAAGTCAAAGAAATCCGATTTTTTGGAAAAATCGGATTTCTCGGTAAGTCAAAGAAATCCAATTTTTTGGAAAAATCGGATTTCTCAGTTGTATTTACGACGACAGGATAAATCTTGATAAAGCTTGAAAAATCTTGATAAATCTGAGAAATAGATATTAGACGGGCGAAATATTTCGTAGCAAATCTCTTGCGGGACAAAAACGCAATTTGTGCCGGTGCGAAGTATAAGGTAACTGTGCGTCAACATGGCCCCCAATTGACGCGACTCTATGCACATAACTTTTTAGGCCGAATATTTTTCTATCTATTTACGCGCCATTAAGTTGGGCTACGATTCTGGCATTCACGAAAAATGTGATAGCGAACAAGCGTCCAACTGGCCCCCAATTGACGCGATTCTATGCACATAACTTTTTAGGCCGAATATTTTTCTATCTATTTACGTGCCATTAACTTGGGCTACGACTTGTGTGATGTCATCGATAAATCGATGAGTCCTCCCCAAATTTTATCGATGAGTCCTCCCTTAATAGTTATCTGAACTTCTATCGTTTTCGTGACAGATACTTCTGGCACCTAAGTTTGTCGAGAAAATACGCGAGGTTTCAAACGTCAACGTGGCCCCCAATTGACAAGGGTTGCTCCCTAATTCAGTCCCTTTTGTCGAAAGCTTATCCAGCCGACACTTCTGGTACTCTCAACAAAATCTGATAACGAACAAGCGTCAACATGGCCCCCAATTGACGCGACTCTATGCACATAACTTTTTAGGCCGAATATTTTTCTAGGATCAGCAAATAAATAGCTTACCAAAATAGCTAAAGCAATTATCTCGCACTCGCGTAGCGAGTTACTGCGTTTGTTAGGTTTATTTTTTTAAAATACCTGCACGGGTACTTATATCTTTAATTTTGGGGATTGGTTCAGTCATTGGATTCCAGACGAAAAGTCCATGTTCTAACGCGGCTACATTGAGATCATTATCAGTAGATATAAAAATATCGGTTTCAACTTCAAGAGCACTCGCCAGTTGAAATGCGTCACACCCTTTGATTTTATGGTTCAAACCAATTTCCCCTGCTTTGTCAATTAGATAGCTTGTGACTTCTGGAATAAAAAACGCGTTCCAACGGATTTTAAAATCGGCAACTGCGTTTTCAAATCTTTTCTGAGTTAAATGTCGACCGCGCCGTATGGCAGACAACGCCGCCATAATCTCAGCTTTGGTGACTGCTGAGGTTGCAAAGATTACAGTCCCTTCGTGTCTGCTTATTTCCAGCAGAAAGTTGTTAATGCTTATGGAGCCTGGTTCTTCAATTAGAGATTTTATCAAAGCGGAAGCATCAAAATAGATAATCACTCGTTACTCCTCTACATTTATACGCTTTCTTTGTTCTTTGATTACATCAGAAGCGAGTGGTGAGTTTTCTTCTACGCTAACGGGATTAATACTCTCAAGCAAGGTTCTATCCCCAATTTGTAACCACTTTGGCGTTTTTTTATGAGAAGTCAATTGAGATAAATTATTGACTTGTTTCTTAAGACTTTCAAGCAAATCATTTTTTGTCTCTGGATAAATATTAACCCGTTGAATTAACTGAAATAATTCAAACTCATTTTCGTTTAACATTACGGAATATTCTTTCATAAAAACCCTCCCATTATTGGTCAAAAAACAATTGAGGTGTTTTTTGGTTTGGTGTTGTCCCCATGATAAGCTGAACGTAACGTTAAAAAATGGTGGGTTACAGCGAAGCTTTTACCCACCCTACGCTTGCTATTTTGAGTTCAACGGCTAGATAAGTTAGTTCGTTCAACCTCACACTCGCTAAATATTAGCAAGTTTCAGCCGTAAATTGTTTCTGAAATTCTCTGGTGAAAATATTGGGTAAACCGTATTTTTTATAATTCGATGAATCATAAAAAACTTCACCATGAAAGTTAATAACCCGTTCCATTTTTAAAGCCTTGGACTGGGTTTCTTCGATTATTTCTAGTTCATCTCAACTGGTATGCACATAGTAATATTCTCTATCAGGAAACACGTTAAGAATTTCTCTATAACTCTTAAAAGCACTTGAACCATCCGAACATTGTTCTAATACGGAAATTCTATCCAAATGTCGTCTCTTTGAAGGTGTTGTATGAGCTTTGTCGGCTTCCACTAACAACCATTGTTCTGGATACTTTTCTTTGATTTCTATCCAATTCATAGTCGATTCCTTATTGGTGCAAACCCCGTTCGGCAAAGAGATATTTTATAGTGTGCTGGGCGATAAACATCACCATGCACTTACACACCCTTATGTTATTTTACAGCAATCCGACTTTTAATGGCTTGCATCGGTTTGTCACTGCACCGGCAATAGTCATTCATAAAGCTTGGAGCGACGAAAACAAGTATAACACCGGTTATCCATGTCGTTTATGTTCAACCCACTCGCCCTCCCGGTTTCAACAGATTTGATGTTATTAGGATTTTATGTTTAACAAAGCAAGCGTAGATGCACAGCGTAATCCATCAGAATTAGATTGGGAGCCGTAAGCCTAATAGCGCACATTAGCGTATTTATGACTGGCTTCAACATTTTTGAGCAACAAAACACCTACAAAAAGTAGAAATAATGAAGCGCGACTGAGGGCCATAACTTAAAGTCAAAGAAATCCGATTTTTTGGAAAAATCGGATTTCTCAGTTCCAGACGCTACGACGAACGTTACGAACTGATAACTGATCTTATTGCCAATGCCCTATCAGTAAAAACGGTGCCCAATACGCCGGGTGTCGGTAGCGAGAGTCTTTTAGCATGTGTAATTGGGCCGCTTGCAAGGCTTTCGCCTTGGACAGTCCCCGAACCTGCCATTGTTGATAGAACTTTTTCATCAAACGTGTCGTCGCCTTATCATCAATAAACCACAGGCTGGCTAACGCCGTTCTAGCACCGGCTTTGAGGGCAATGCCCGCCAATCCCAGTGCGGCTTGATCATCACCAACCGCTGTTTGACAAGCACTTAAAGTCAATAACGAAAGAGGAAACTGACGACGCTCACTGAGTTTAATCAACGCCGAAAGTTGATTAACGGTGAGTTTGCCATCTGATGTCAGTAAAAAAGTTTTTTGCGGATCGCTGTCAAATTGACCATGTGAAGCAATATGTAGTATGGAGTAAATTGTCCTCCTTAAAGCACCAGCAAATTGGTGTACGGTAAAATCTTTATCTAATAACTGAGTGGTATTTCGGTGCTTATAGTATTTGCTAATGCCTTTTATTTCATCACGCACACTGGACAGTGCTGAATAACCGGACACACTTTTCGATAAGCCGGCAAGAAGAATTTTCGCCTGACGGCGGCGGGTGGATTTGAATTCGGTTAAGGTTAATCCCGGGGTGGTGACGAGAGCATATTTAGAGATGAGGAATTGTTTGCCATCGTGCAAGGCCGCAAACGGAATAGTCCGCAATACACCATCTGGAACGATAATGAGCGTATCTACGCCTTGTGCGCTGAGTGACTGTTCCAGCGGCGCTATAAGCCAACGGTACAAGCGTTTTGCATGGGGTAAAAAAGAGTTCGTGTCGCTGGCTTGAAGCTCAAAGCGAAACTCGTTTACTTCATCCCTCAATCGACTCGCCGTGATAGGAACGCTGAATTGTTGTATGCCGCCTTGCAGACTTAACAATATTTCTGTGCGATCCGGCAACATAATCGGATAGACTACCCCTATAAAAGGCGCAATGCCTTTATCCAATAGATTTAGTTTGGATTGGAACCCCGTCACGCAGTCGTCTTGAAAATAGTCTTGTAATTCGGCCGTTTTAAATAATTCGATTGTGTCAAGTGCTAATCGATAATCGCGGTTTTGTTGTTTTTTTTGTGCGCGTTTTTTGTCACCGAGTTCAGCGGCGCGTTGCAACAATAAGTCAGCCAGTTCAAAATAAACGGGGCCTACCCGCTCACGAAAGGATTGAGCCGTGCGGCGATAGCCGATAGCCATTTCCTGACGAATCGGCTGTAGACTCTTGACGGCGCTTCGGTAGGCCTTAATGGCATTTTTTTTATCATAACGCACTTTGAACAATCGCCCCAATTGCCATTGCCAGCGATAAAGAATTTCTGAGGCCTGATCCTGTTGAGTAAAAAAAGACGTTGTGTCAAGCTTGGCGTAAAAAATCGCTTGTCGAGTTAAATACAAAGCTTCAGTATAACGTTGTGCGGTTTCGTACAATTGCCCTAAAAAACCATAAGCATAAGAAATTAAACGATTATTTTCTAATGCCTTGCCAATCTTGAGTGCGCTATTCAAGGCATGGTAGGCCGTCATGCGTAAATGGTGATTTGGGACTTGGGATTGACGCTGAATGCGTTGCGCCAATTCACCAACACTGATTAATCCAAATGCCTTAGCATAACTCAAGTCAACTGACTCAAATTGTTGCCGTGCCGCCGACAAAGCATTGACAGCGGCGTTCCATTGGCTATCTTTAAAAGAGGCATAAGCCATATTGATTAAAGCACGTCCACTGAGAATGGCATCGCCAACCGATTGAGCCAGTTCCACACAACGGGCATATTTTTTCACCGCAATAGCATAATAGGCCTCTACAGTCAACACATTACCCAGATTGTTTAACACGGCGGCGCGAATTAAAATGGGGGCATTAGGTGGCAGTAAGGCCAAGCTTTTATCGGCATAAAAACGAGCTTGTACGTCTTGCCGTGTTGCCAAAGAAACATCGCTCTTTACTAAAAACAGTTTGACGAGTATGAGGACAGAACGATGAGCAAGCGGCTTGGTTTGCAACGGGTTGGCAAGCGGATCGGCTTGCGACAAGGTGGCGAGTGCTTGTTGGGACAAACCCAAGGCTTGATAAGCGCTCGCCAACTGTATCATAATCTCAATACGCTGAGGTGTTTTCAGGTTGTCAACATCCAAGGCCGCTTGCATAAGGCGTATAGCCTGTTCAAAATGCCCCCGCTGGTAGTCGGCTTGAGCCTGCGCTATCTCAGTCGCTAACGGAGTGGCAAACACCGGGAAAACGCAGCACAAGCATAGTACAATCCATACCTTTGCCAAGCGTTTTTGATGAACGGGATAAAAAAACATCAGTTTTTCAGTGAACAGTGATCAGTTATCAGTTATCGGTTTATCAGTTTATCAGTTTATCAGTGCTCAGTTATTCAGCGAGATCGAGAACGAGCACTGAAATAACGAGAACGAGCACTGAAAACTGATTACTGAATACTGATCACTTAGAACAGATAACTGTTCAATGATCACTGAAAAACTGATAACTGATCACTGATAACTGAACACTGATGACTCTGCCTTGCATTTTTTTAATGGGCCCTACCGCGTCGGGCAAAACCGATTTAGCGGTGTCCTTGGTTAAATATCTTCCTTGTGACATCATCAGCGTTGATTCGGCAATGGTGTATCGAGGGATGGATATTGGCACGGCTAAACCAAGCCCAGACATTTTAGCCCAAGCCCCCCACCGCCTGATCGATATCTGCGATCCCGCCCAAACCTATTCGGTGGGACAATTTTGCCAAGAGGCACTGGCCGAAATCCAAGCTATCCAGTCGGCCGGGCGTATTCCATTGCTAGTGGGCGGCACCATGCTCTATTTTCACAGTCTACTACAGGGCTTATCGGAACTCCCCCCCGCCAACCAAAAAGTGCGCCAACGTTTAAATAGCGAAGCCGAACAAATTGGCTGGCAAGCCATGCACCAACGCCTCGCCAAAATCGATCCACAAGCGGCGCAACGCATTCATCCCAATGACTCGCAGCGCATTCAACGGGCGCTTGAGGTATTTGAAGTGTCTGGCTACACCATGACAATGTGGTATGCAAACGCCCCTGCCCTTAGACTATCTCAGCCCATCGTGAAATTAGTGATAGCCCCGGCTCAACGCAGCGTTCTACATGCTAGAATAGCGCAACGTTTTCATGCCATGCTTGAGCAAGGGTTGATTGAAGAAGTCCGTGCCTTATTTATGCGTGGTGATCTTAATCCAGATTTGCCGTCCATGCGTAGCGTCGGGTATCGTCAAGTCTGGCGTTATTTAGCCGGAGAACTTGACGAAGCCAGTTTGCCCGAAAAGGGGATTATTGCCACCCGACAGTTGGCTAAACGGCAATTGACTTGGCTACGCGCCCAAACAGAAGCCCACTGGTTTGACAGCCTTGAGCCGAATGTGACACAGCTGGTGTTTTCATTACTGGAAAAAATCCATAACTTATCTCGAAACGGTTAAAAAGTGTCATATAAGGCGGTGTTCAACTTTATTTTATAACCCATTGATTTATAAGAATCGGGTGGATATTGCGATTTATTAACGTGAGTTCGACTTTTCAATAAGTTATCTAAATTTTAGATTAATCAAGTCGTTGAAAATAATAATTAATTAAACACCATTTTTTGAGTATTAAACCCTTAACATTAATACGTTAATAACCTGTAAATTGTGGGCCATAGAGTGAAATGAGTCAGTAAAGCTTGTTTTTTTTAAAAACTGATTGATAATCAAGTAATTATCAGTAACTATTTGATAGGATTAATAATTCTATAACTCACTGATATTTAAAGTCGAACTCACGTTATTAATACCAAAATAAAGTACTTAAAAAAGTCGAACCTCACGTTAATATATTATTTATACTTAGCACCGTTACAAACTTCTTCAGCGTAGCGTAGCGAAGAAGTTTCGTTATCTCGCGTAGCGAAGAACTTACGTCTTGTAGCGAAGCTCGGTTTGAGTTTCTCGTAGCGAAGCTCGGAACGATGGCTCTCCGCTTAAGCGAGATCATTGTGCAGTATATAACTGGAGTGGTAAAAATCTCGCTGTTTGGGTACCAAAGTTGATCCAATTTTTGTTCCTTATGTAAGTATTTGAATTACTTATTATTTAATCCTTTCATCCAAAATACTTTCATCCAAAATCGGTGGGGCATAGAGAGCTAATCATTTTCACCACCCCAGTATATAGTCGGCCCAAAAGTATTGATAACTCTTGTTACGAGAGTCTTTTGAATCAAGACGAAACGTAGTAACGTCACTTGTGACGGTAACGGGGCAAAGTAAAAAGCCATAAAAGTTGTAGTATGTATGCTTAAATATAGTCTTATCATTATGCCGCTTTCTTTTGCTTTGAAAGAGGCCTGTTCGGGCTTTGCCGAACAAAGTTTTGCCGAACTTTTGCCGACGATAAGTAACCCTAAGCTACTGCGAGGGGATAATGGGTTGATCGTTCCCGTGTTCGGATTTATTGACATTTATCAATAGATGTTACAATTATCACAGAATTGCGATCTAACGGTGTGGACGCATAGCACAATGCAGTGGAAGTCATTGAAATGATAATATGGAGAATAACTTTATGAGTAAGGGGCAGTCACTACAAGACCCTTTTTTAAATACGTTACGCAAGGAACGTATACCAGTATCGATTTATTTAGTCAACGGCATCAAGCTCCAAGGACATGTTGAATCGTTTGACCAATTTGTGGTATTGCTAAAAAATTCTGTCAGCCAAATGGTGTATAAACATGCCATTTCTACCATTGTGCCTGCACGTCATGTCAAAATTCCCCACGAAGAGACGAGTGAAAATGAGAATCCACCCGCATTGAGTGAGGAGTAGTCATTGGAAAGTTCCTCATCAAAAAGGCTTTGGCGAGCAGTCCAAAGAAAAAGCTTTGGACGGAATCAAGGCTACCTTTACTTGACTACCTTTTTTTCACCCTCACATCGACCATTCCCTTGGGGGAGCAGTAGGGTGAAGGGCTGAGAGGTCGCGCATATGTTTGAACGGCCACATCGTGGTGAACATGCCATTTTGGTGTCTATGACTCTAACTCGTTTGGCTGAACAAGCCTCGCCAGAAGAATTTGCCGAATTGGCACATTCCGCCGGCGTGATAACGGTAGCTCAAGTCACCGGCACACGCGATATTCCTGATCCCCACTCCTTTGTCGGCAGTGGTAAGCTCAAAGAAATTGAAGCACTGGTGGCGGAACTTGGGGCCGAGGTGGTATTGTTTAATCATGCCTTAACGCCCGGACAAGAGCGTAATCTGGAACGCGCCCTACAGTGTCGCGTACTGGATCGCACTGGCGTAATTTTGGATATTTTTGCCCAGCGGGCCCGCTCTTTTGAAGGGAAATTACAAGTCGAATTGGCACAACTGACGCACCTATCGACGCGCTTGGTGCGCGGGTGGACTCACTTAGAGCGGCAAAAAGGCGGTATTGGTTTGCGCGGCCCTGGTGAAACCCAGTTGGAAACTGATCGCCGTTTGATTGCTCAGCGTATTAAGTTTATTAATAAGCGTTTAGAAAAAGTCAATCAGCAACGCGAGCTAAGCAGAAAAGCACGTCGCCGTGCCCAATTACCGGTGGTGTCGCTGGTGGGCTATACCAATGCGGGCAAATCAACCTTATTTAATCGCCTCACCAATGGATCAGTCTTTGCCGCTTCACAATTATTTGCTACCTTGGATGCCACCTTGCGCCGAGTCACTTTACAGGATAAAACGACGCTGATTTTGGCCGACACGGTTGGCTTTATCCAACAATTGCCACACGAACTTGTGGCCGCGTTTCGTGCTACCCTAGAAGAAACACGTCAGGCGACACTATTGCTACACATCGTTGATGCCAGTGATACTGAGCGGCAATGGCGCGTTGAGCAAGTGAATCAAGTATTGGCCGACATCGGTGCTGCCGAGGTTGGGCAAATTATTATTTATAATAAAATTGATCGTTTAAACGATTGCCCTGCTCGCTGTGAACGCGATAGTGAAGGCAAAGTCACCAAAATTTGGCTATCGGCCGTCAGCGGTGCGGGCATTGATTTACTCTATGGCGTATTGTCAGAACAACTGAGTCATGATAGGGTGCGCCGTCGGGTGCGTGTGCCTGTGTCGGCGGGAGATTTACGTGCCCGTTTGTTTGCCGAAGCATTGGTATTGGATGAACAATATGCCGATAATGGTGATAGCTTGCTAGAAATACAAATATCGGCGCAGCATTTTACCCAATTAGTAAAGAGTGATTCCCGATTACAACCCATTGAAGAGAATTGAGAAGGGAAATGGGCCAGGTGCTAGGGGAAATGGGAAACGGGATAATAAAAAAAACGTCCCAAAAACATTCCTCCTAGCCACGTCACTATCCCTACTTAAACTGCAAACTGTTAGGAATTGGCCCCCCCTGATACCTCCCTTACTAATAATTAATAATTAATAATTAATAATTAATTATTAACAAATAGTAACCGCCGGCCTTCAATTCGGGGAGTCAAACCGTGGCAAAGTCCCCTTACGTCTGGGGTCTCGGAATGCGTTTTTCTAGCGCGGAAAAACGCCTTCTGAGAGGGGAGTGTTTTTAGTCCAAATTTCAATCGTGCAAAGTATAAACGGATTTAGACGCAAAAGTTTTTTAAAAGTTTTTGGCGTAGAACTGATAACGGATAACCTATTTTCCCTTATTACCAATTACCAATTACCAAATACCAAAAAAAGGAGCGTACATGGCGTGGAATGAACCGGGTGGCGATGGAAAAGACCCTTGGGGCGGCCACCGTAAAAAAGAACAAGGGCCACCAGATTTAGATGAAATTGTCAAAAAAGTGCAGGACAAACTCTCAGGCCTGTTTGGAGGGGGCAACAGTTCGACAGGAAGTGGAGATGGAGGAGGCTCAGAGGGCCTCAGTTGGTCGGCAATCGGCTTTATTGCTGTCATTCTCCTAGTGATATGGGGTCTTTTTGGTTTTTATACGGTGCAACCGGCGGAACTTGGCGTTATCACGCGATTTGGGCGCTTCGACAGAATAGCCCAACAAGGTCTCAACTGGCGTTGGCCCTATCCCGTTGAACAAGTACAAAAAGTCAACGTTGAAAAAGTGAGATCGATTTCTCACAAAGCTTTGATGCTAACCAAAGATGAAAACATCGTTGAGATTGAAGTGGTTGTGCAATACAGTCTCACTGATGCCAAGGCATACCTGTTCGAAGTGCTAGATACCGAAGACACCTTACGTCAAGCAACAGAAAGTGCTTTACGTGAAGTAGTGGGAACCAGCAACATGGACGCGGTTTTGACCAGTGAGCGTACTCGCGTGGCAGCGGATACCAAAAAGTTGATTCAAGAAATTGTGAATCGCTACCAAACCGGCCAGACGGTGAGCAGTGTCAGCATGCAAAACGCTCAACCGCCCGCTGCCGTAAAAGCCGCCTTTGATGATGTGATTAAAGCGCGTGAAGATCAAGAACGGAGTAAGAATAAAGCCCATGCTTATGCCAATGAAGTGGTGGAAAAAGCAAAGGGTGATGCCGATCAACTGCGAGAACAAGCCCGAGGCTATAAAGCACAAGTGATAGCACGGTCAGAAGGTGAAACAAGACGCTTTTTAAGTATTTTAAAAGAATATGAGAGAGCGCCCCAGATTACTCGCCAACGTTTGTATTTGGAAAGCATGGAATCAGTGCTATCCAATACGAGCAAAGTCATGGTGGATGTCCAAGGTGGCAATAATCTACTGGTTTTGCCGCTAAATCAACTACTTGGCAATACCACTTTCAACACCACCCCACAGACGAAAACAACACCCGGTATCCCTACTTCGCGCTTAATATCACCCGAAAACATGAGGCTCGATGATCCACGTAACCGAGGAGGACGCTAATTACCATGAATAAAGTAGTTGCTTTGGTATTGATGCCGATTTTATTGATAGTCGGATACCTGTCCGTCTTTACGGTTCAAGAAACTGAACTGGTTTTGATGTTGCGCTTTAAAAAAATCATCGGGGCTGATTTTGGACCGGGACTGCATTTTAAGAGCCCTATCCACAATGTCATGACTTTTGATAAGCGTATCCAAACCCTTGATGCGCCGCCTGAAAGGTTTTTGACCAGTGAAAAGAAAAACCTGATGGTTGATTCCTTTATAAAATGGCGGATTACCGATGTGAGTACTTTCTACAAAGCGGTCGGTGGTAATGCACAACGGGCTAAACTACGCTTGGGAGAAATTATTGCTGACGGGCTACGCAGCGAATTTGGTAAGCGCACTATTGCCGAGGTTGTTTCAGGTGATCGGGCCGAAATTATGGACATTATCACCAAAAATGCCAATAAGGACGTTCAGCTACTGGGCATTGAAATTGTCGATGTACGTATCAAACAGATTGAACTGCCCAAGGAAGTCAGCTCCTCGGTGTATCGGCGTATGGAAGCGGAACGTGAGCGGGTTGCAAAAAAATGGCGTTCTCAAGGTGAAGCTGATGCTGTGCGTATTCGTGCCGGTGCTGATCGTGAAAGCATTGAAGAGATTGCTAAGGCGGAACGCGATGCTGAACAAATTCGTGGTGAAGGCGATGCCATGGCGGCCGATACTTATGCGCGCGCTTATAACCAAAATCCAGAATTTTATGCGTTATACCGCAGTCTCAATGCCTATAAGAGAACTTTTAGTAACCGCGGCGATATTTTGCTCATTCAACCCAATTCTGATTTCTTTAAATATTTCAAACAGTTGAATGCCCCTACTTCCTCCCCAGCCCCCCTTATTCAAAGGGAAAAGACACCCCCTGAAGAAAAAGGGGGTGGAACGAATCAAGAGGAGAAAAGTGGTTAGTGGAGAGGTTCACTTAGTTCAGTACAAATGGTCAAACTTGAGACTGACAACTCTTAAAATTTGCGTTTCCCCAAGCAAATAAGGATTGTACAAAGCGGCTAAAGAAACATCAAAAGTTTTTCCGTTGCGGAAAAACTTTTTTTCAGGCTAAAGTTTCGCGGAGCGAATTTAGCCTGAAAGCGTAGATATGTCTCTTTGGCTTTTGGTAGATTCACCCTATCGATGGAGTGCTATTGTTAACGTTTGTTAACATAAATGAATCGGTTAGTGATGACTGTTTGAACTGAATAGTAAACCCAGTTTCGATAGAAGCTGGGTTTTTTACCACGACTTTTGGCAGGACTCAAGTGGAGATTTAGACTAACATTATGTGGGAAAAACTTGGGATTGCCATCGCCTTAATTTTGGTCATTGAAGGAATTATGCCCTTTCTCAATCCGACCGGATGGCGTAAAACTTTGCGGACGGTTAGCGAAATGGATGACAAAACGCTACGCATGATTGGCTTATCCAGCATGACATTCGGCGTAATCTTGTTGTATTTAATACATTAATCCTTATCATTTTTCAGTGATCAGTGTTCAGTGAACAGTGATCACTGAATAACTGATCACAGAAAAGAAAATATCATGGGTAAAAACGTCGTGGTTATCGGCACCCAATGGGGCGATGAGGGCAAGGGCAAGGTGGTGGATTTATTGACTGAGCGCGCCGCAGCCGTCACCCGCTTTCAGGGTGGACATAATGCCGGACATACTCTCGTCATTGAAGGCCAACAAACCATTTTACATCTGATTCCCTCTGGCATTTTGCGCGAAGGGGTACCCTGTTTGATTGGCAACGGTGTCGTGTTGTCGCTCACCGCTTTACTTGAAGAAATTCATCAGCTTGAAGCTAAGGGTGTGCCGGTGCGCGAGCGTTTGCGTATCAGTGACGCTTGCCCATTGCTGCTGCCCTACCATATTGCTCTTGATCATGCCCGTGAACAGGCACGCGGTAAAGCTAAAATCGGCACAACCGGGCGCGGTATTGGCCCCGCTTACGAGGACAAAGTTGCACGACGGGGCCTTCGCGTCAGCGATTTATTTAACCCGCAACAGTTTGCCGCTAAACTCCGCGACGTGGTGGATTATCACAATTTCGCGCTTACCAACTATTTCAAGACCGAACCGGTTGATTATCAAAAGGTATTAGACGAAACCTTGGCGATTGCCGATACCTTAGCGCCAATGGTGGCGGATATTCCAGAATTACTCGCCCAGTTGCACGCTGAAGGTAAAAATGTGTTGTTTGAAGGCGCACAGGGCACACTATTAGATATAGATCAAGGCACCTATCCGTTTGTGACTTCTTCCAATACAACGGCCGGCGGCGCGGCAACCGGCAGCGGCTTAGGGCCGCGCTACTTTGACTATATTTTAGGCATCACCAAAGCCTACACCACGCGCGTGGGCGCTGGGCCGTTTCCCACTGAATTATTTGATGAAATTGGCAAACACTTATCAACAAAAGGCCATGAATTTGGCGCGACAACCGGCCGCGCCCGCCGCTGTGGTTGGATTGATGTCGTTGCCTTGCGACGTTCTCGTCTCATTAATAGTCTCACCGGCATCTGTATCACCAAACTTGACGTGCTGGATGGCTTAGACACGGTGCGCGTGTGTGTTGGCTATAATTACGACGGCCAAAAATTAAAAACACCGCCGACGGGGGCCGAGGCCCTTGCCCGTTGTGAACCGATTTATATTGATATGCCGGGGTGGCAAGAATCCACTGTCGGTGTGCGTCGCTTCGACGAATTACCCGCCCCGGCTCGCGCTTATTTGGAAAAAATAGAAAGTCTCATTGAAACGCCGATTGATATTATTTCTACCGGGGCGGATCGTAATGAAACCATTATTAAACAGCATCCGTTTGATTAAAAATATCCATAACACCACCCACACGGGGCCTCAATGCCATTAAGTTAAGAGTTAATATATTGATTATAATAACTTTTTTGCGGTTAAGGGGTGGGGCCCCAAGTGTTTGTTTTGAATTCAATAAAAACAACAAGTTGCGGGGTAGAGCCATTTAACCCGTGAGCCAAGTGCGCCTTTTTTGCGAATAACCAACTAAATATAAAAAATTTTCCGTACGGTATGGCATTGACACGGGGCTTGGAACCAACAAAAAACCTCGTAGGTTTTTGGAAACCTACGAGGTTGAAACTTTGGTAGGGTAAATAACAGTGTTGATAAATCTATTAGTATTTTATATTATATAAAACCATCTTATAATGATAAAAATGAGTCCACAAAAAGATTTAGTTGACATATCAGTATTATCCATTTATAAATGAATATATTTATTTAACATATTATTTTGTGTTTAACGATTCCACAACAGATTTAGTTGACATATCAGTATTATCCCTTTATTTTTTTTAATTGAGTTCGTCAAATAATTGATTGACGATCAAATTATCAATAGGTCAAAATAATGAGCAAAAAAAACAAAATTTCTAAACAAAGATCGACTTGCGAAGAAGTACCTTTTAGCACTTATCAAACTCGTCTGAAGAACCAGCCTGATGCAATTTCGGGCGCGTTGGACGATTGTGCCGATCTACTTTCGCGAGTAGAACGTCAACTTTTTGCCCAGAGTCAAAAGGTGGACACGTTTAAAGGAAAAGTATTTAATCAGATTAAATCTTTTTTCTTGTCTTTTTTTGGAATTTTATCTAGGCACTTTAATTCTATTAATTTTTCCTTGCAAGGCAAGGTTGATTCCTACCGTTTTAATCTTGACCGTCATATTAAAGAGAATAAAGAACGAGTTGATAAAGCGAGACAAACGATTGAAAAACTGTCTAAAAAAACGATTGAACCTAATCAACGTCAAAAACACTTAAATAATATTCATCTAAAAAAGCGTCGTCTTGCACGCTTAGAGAAGCGTCTGGAACATTTGAAATCAGATAAGGCTACCGGGCGTGTGCGTATTTGTTTTGGTTCAAAAAAAATGTTTAACGCACAATTTGATTTAAAAGCTAATGGCTACGAAAACATTGAACAATGGAAGTCATATTGGCAAAAAGCACGCCGTAATCAGTTCATTTTAGTCGGTTCTAAAGATGAAACGGCTGGAAACCAACTTTGTGTCGCAAAAGCTCAAAAAGACGGGAGTCTTACTTTGCGAGTGCGGATGCCGAATGCTTTGGTGCCCAAGCATGGTAAATATGTTGAAATTCATGGCGTGAAATTTGAATACGGTCAAGATGTTATTGATGCCACTTTAAATGACAATGAAGCACGTCGTGTTCTAAAAAGTCTAAAAAGTTCTGAAACCAAACGTTATGGTCAAGCGATTACCTACCGGTTCTTGCGTGATAAAAAAGGCTGGCGTGTGTTTGTTAGCCTTGCCCGGCCACAAATTCCTATTAAAACGTTAAAAAACATTGGTACGATTGGTATAGATTTAAACGCTAATCATGTTGCTTTGGTTGAAACGGATAGATTTGGTAATATTATTGATACAGAAACAATCTCACTAAACACTTATGGTAAGTCGAAAGGTCAAACCGAATCTCTCATTGGTGAAGCTGTCAAAGCTATTGTCGCACGTTCCGAAAAGACATTAAAACCAATTGTTATTGAAGAGTTATACTTTTCCAGAAGTGTTTTGAGAGAAAATAGTTCAAATCGTCAGAAACGGATGCTAAGTTCTTTTGTTTATAGCAAATTCAGACAATTTTTAGAATCTAGGGCCTATCGACATGGTGTGAGAGTTTATAAAGTCAATCCAGCGTTTACCTCGGTAATTGGTCGAGTTAAATTCGCGTCTCGCTATGGGTTGACAGTTCATCATGCGGCCGCATTGGTCATAGCGCGGCGGCTATGCCGATTTTCTGAACGCGCACCGTCAAATTGTCAGGATGACGTTATCATCCCAAACAATAAGGGCGGCCATGTCACCTTCTCCCTACCCGCGAGGAATCGGAAGAAACATGTGTGGTCGTTCTGGCGGCGTGTGTCCAGGAAACTTAAATCAGTGGTGCATGTAGCACAGGTTCGGGCGACAGAGTTACCGGCTCGATCCAACCAAACGCAGGGGCCTTTGGTTGGGACGAAGGGGC
Organism: Candidatus Parabeggiatoa sp. nov. 2; assembly: GCA_002085445.1. Lineage (GTDB taxonomy): Bacteria > Pseudomonadota > Gammaproteobacteria > Beggiatoales > Beggiatoaceae > Parabeggiatoa. The sequence continues at coordinate 4,138 of NBMI01000006.1, read as the reverse complement.
CACCCCTTTCTCGAACCTTATCCGGTGCGATCCCGGCACACGAATCGTTAGGCAATACTGCTCGGCCAACGTAATTTTATGACATTTCGCTAGATAGTAGTAGATAGTAATAGATTTCTAGGAGCGGTTAAAATTGAACACTGATAAACTGATCACTGATAAACTGCTCACTGATAACTGATAACTGATAACTGATAACTGTTCAGTGATCACTGATAACTGATCAGTGATAAACTGATCACAGAATTATGAGATTCATTAATGCAACATCTTGACATCCTCATTTACGCGGGCTGGATTATTCCGGTAGAACCCGAAAACGTGGTCTATGAACAACACGCCCTCGCTATACAAGATGGAAAAATCGTCGCCGTGTTGCCAAGCAGCGAGGCCGTCAGATACTTTTCGGCACGTATTACCCATCGTCTGACGACGCATATGTTGATACCGGGTTTGATTAACGCGCATACTCATGCGGCAATGACTTTATTGCGCGGATTTGCCGACGACATGCCTTTGCAGGAGTGGTTGAATGAGCGAATTTGGCCGGCGGAGCAAGCGCATGTCAATCGAGAATTTGTCGCCGATGGTACTCGGTTAGCCATTGCCGAAATGCTACGCGGTGGGGTCACCGGCTTTAATGATATGTACTTTTTTCCCGATGTGGTGGGCGAGATTGCTGATCAAGTCGGCATCCGTGCCACACTCGGATTGATTCTTATTGATTTTCCTACCGCTTGGGCCAAGGATGCCGATGAATACCTGAAAAAAGGCCAAGCGCTGCATGAAACTTTTCGTGAGCATCCATTGATTCAAACGGCCTTAGCGCCCCATTCCCCTTATTCCGTATCAGATGCCTCCCTAAAATCGGCTCAGGCGATGGCCGAGGAACTCGATATACCCATTCATATTCATATCCATGAAACCGCTGGCGAAGTGGAAGATGCGGTTGAAAAGCAAGGTGAGCGGCCCATGACGCGCTTAGAAAAGCTAGGGCTGTTATCATCGCGCCTGATAGGGGTACACCTGACGCAATTAAAAAATGAAGAAATCAATCTGTTAGCCAATCATGGTGCGAGCGTGATTCACTGCCCGGAATCGAATCTAAAATTGGCTAGCGGATGGTGTCCCGTACCTAAATTGCTCAGAGCGGGTGTGAATGTGGCATTGGGAACCGATAGCGCAGCCAGCAATGACGATTTAGATATGTTGGGAGAAATGCGTACTGCGGCACTCTTAGCGAAAATCTTTAGCAAGGATGCAACCACTCTCCCCGCCGCGACAGCACTGCGTATGGCAACTTTAAACGGTGCCAAGGCTTTGGGTATAGATCATATGACTGGCTCGTTAGTGCCCGGCAAATCTGCTGATATTGTTGCCATTGATATGGTCGATATTGAAACACAACCGATTTATAACCCGTTGTCTCAACTCATCTATACGGTTGGGCGAGACAAAGTCTCCGATGTTTGGGTGGCAGGTAAACATCTGCTGAAATCGCGTACTTTGACTTCGCTGGATATACACGACATCAAAGCCAAAACGTATTTGTGGCGAGACAAAATACTTTCTACTTTTAAATCAAAAAAGGATAATGGGTAATGGGTAATAGGTAAAGGAGAAAGGAGAAAGGGAAAAGGCCGGAAACCAAATTGAAAACTTACGTTTGTAGTAGTCGCTTTAGCGACTATTACCGCTTGTTATGTGAAAAAACGTTTTTTTACCCACTTGTGTACATTCAAACAACGTGGCGTGTGCCCTTTACTTTTCCACAAGTTTTCCTTTTCAGGCAAAAGTTTCCGTTGCGGAAACTTTTGCCTGAAAGGCTATTCACATTTTACCCCAAAGGGATAAAGTTAACGGGAAAATAGAAATGCTCTACGTTGTCATAGTCGCTAAAGCGACTACTACAAACTTAAAAAACTTTTGTTTAACTACTTACCACATTCAGTTAATTTGTCCAAGCCGTTAATAGATAACTGACTAATAACTGATAACTGATAACTGATCAATGCCAACGACTTATCAATCTTGGGGCAATTTTCCCAAAGTGTCACAACGTACTCATCCGATACGTTGGCGAAAAAAGCCCCTGCCTTTACCGGATACGCCTGACACTGTGTTAGCGCATGGTTTAGGGCGTAGCTATGGCGATGTTTGTTTAAATGACGGTGGCATACTGCTAACAACACGTAGCCTTAATCGTTTTATTGACTTTGACATCGACAAAGGCATATTATGCTGTGAAGCCGGTGTCAGTTTAGCGGAAATATTAGACTTGTGTGTGCCACACGGCTGGTTTTTGCCCACCACGCCCGGCACGAAGTTTGTGACAATTGGCGGCGCAATTGCCAACGATGTGCATGGAAAAAACCATCACCGTGCCGGCACATTTGGGCGGCATGTCTTGCAATTTGAATTATTGCGCTCTGACGGCGAACGCTTGCTCTGTTCCACTACAAGTCATGAAGAATATTATGCCGCGACGATTGGTGGTTTGGGATTGACTGGCTTAATCACTTGGGCGGAAATTCAATTAAAGCCCATTTACCACCGTGCCATTCAAGCAGAATTTATACAATTTAATGATTTAGAAGAATTTTTTGAAATTTCGGCCCAATCCGATCAAGAATATGAGTACACGGTGGCATGGGTTGATTGTAGTTCGCAGGGCGCAGCACTAGGGCGTGGCATTTTCTTTCGTGGCAATCACGTTACTAAAGATGAAATACCGAAAAAATGGTCAGTACCATCACGCACATTTACCATGCCTTTTAATTTCCCCCGTTTTGTGTTGAATCGGTGGAGCGTGTCAGCGTTTAATTGGGTGTACTACCACAAACAGCGGCAAAAAAGCGTTAGCAAATTGGTCGATATTGATCCCTTTTTTTACCCCCTTGATGGCATTTTGGGACTACTTAGACGATATGGTGCGTGAGGCAAAGGGCGCGGTATATCCGTGCAAAGATGCCCGTTTATCTCCTCGCAACTTTCAAGCGTACTATCCTCAGTGGACAGAATTTGCCCAATATATCGATCCCCGTTTTTCTTCCAGCTTTTGGCGACGTGTTCTCAGTGAACAGTGATCAGTTATTCAGTGAGCAGTTATTCAGTGATCAGTGATTACTGAAAAGCACCAGCCTTTTATAGGTAACTGACTAAACACTTGCCGAAATTTATTGAGTCAATGCGTCAGTCCTATCCAAAATCCACCATATAATTTGGTTTTTCTATAGACTTGTCATAAAAAAATAGTTAAATTCACAAAACCGTAGTGGTCAAGATAATGTTGAACATTAAAGAAATCCGATTTTTCACTGAAAAACTGATCACTGAAAAACTGATATTATGCGTAAAATATTGATTATTGGTGCCACCTCGGCAATCGCCCAAGCCACCGCAAAATTATTTGCACAACAACATGATGCCCTATTTTTAGTCGGACGTGATGCTGACAAATTGGAAGCCATTGCGGCTGACTTAAAAGTCCGGGGCGCACACCAAGTTGATTACACCGCCCTTGATTTAAACGAATTTGATAAACACCCGTCCATGCTTGAACAAGCTGATGCGAGTTTGGAAGGGCTAGACACCGTATTGATTGCTCACGGCACTCTGGACGATCAAAAAGCTTGTGAGCAAGACTTTGCGTTTGCGAAGGCCGAGCAAGCATTACGCACCAATTTCCTCAGTGTCGTATCGCTACTGACACCCATAGCCAACCGTTTAGAAAAGCAACACTATGGTTGTATTGCAGTGATTTCTTCCGTCGCTGGTGATAGAGGGCGACAAAGCAATTATATTTATGGCACTGCCGCTGGTGATAGAGGGCGACAAAGCAATTATATTTATGGCACTGCCAAAGGTGCGCTAAGTCTATTTTTACAAGGCTTAAGAAATCGTTTACATCCTGCTAATGTCTGTGTGGTGACGATTAAACCGGGCTTTGTCGATACGCCAATGACAGCCAATTTCAAAAAAGGCGCGTTATGGGCAAAGCCAGAGACAGTGGCACGCGGAATTTATCGGGCCATCAAAAAACGTAAAAATAGTGTGTATTTACCGTGGTTTTGGTGGCCCATTATGATGATTATTCGGCATATTCCAGAACCGATTTTTAAACGAATGAAACTTTAAA
>NBMI01000124.1 GCA_002085445.1 Candidatus Parabeggiatoa sp. nov. 2 | reverse complement strand
TGTCGAATAAATAGGTACAAGTTTTTTATCAGATTTAACCGCATGACGCACTTAACGATGCGCGTTGCTTTCTGGAAAATCAAAAGTGGGCCATGTTGTCGAATTTTATCGGCCCGTCATCCTAAGTCCTAAGCATAACGCACTGAACGATGCGCGTTGCTTTCTGGAAAATCAAAAGTGGGCCATGTTGTCGAATAAATAGGTACAAACTTAACACAATCAGTCGAGCTCAATCCGTTTATCGGCCCGTCATCCGTTGTTCTAAGCTTTTATAAATCCTTGATTTCATAAGAAATAATTCAACCCTTAATCCGCATCAGTATTAAATAAATGGAACGTTTTTTTTTAAATAGCCTAAAATCATGTCATTTGTAGTTATTATACTTTTCACCGGCACAATTTGTACTTTTGTCATTTCGAGCAAGCAAGAAATCTGTGGTCATTCAATAAGATTTCTCGTTTCACTCGAACCGAAGCTCAACGAAGTTAAATGACAAATATGCAAATTATGCCCTGACTAAATATACCTTATTAAGTTTAATCAGTAAACTTGTTGCGAAGCGTTAAATTATATTTTAGTTATAAATAAAATCATTTAACTTTTAAATGCCTTCTATTTTCATTAAGAAATCCGATTATTCAAAAAATCTTATTTCTCATCGTGTTTCCAAAACCTGACAGGTTTCCAAAACCTGTCAGGTTTATACCACTCTTTATTTTTTAAGCAAGCGTTTTGAATGTTTTAATATGACAACATGGCCCTCAAATGAGCCGTCTTTCAGATAGGAGTAGTGGAGCGGCAGTGGGCCGGCATGAATCACTAAGTCCTCGCCATCCAGTACGCCGTTTTCGTTGCTGTCGCCAGTAAGGACACCAATGTGTTGATAGCTTCTCGCGCCGACATATTTGACGGCTATGAAGTCACCGCGATAAACGTGTTTGTTCCAAGTCAGTGGTTTGCTGGGCTGGCCGTTGAGGATGTCCAATTCGCTGCGTTTGGGCAGTTGAGTGACGAGCATCGCGACATTGTAGTTTTTTCTCATGGGTTGGCCCTTCCATTGGCCGTAGGCGGCAACGAGTACGTCGGCACAATCGACGCCAATGTAGTGGTTGCTTTGGTAAGTGGTGGAACCAAAGATGCCGGGCACGTTGAAGTAAGTTGTTAGGTAGCCAACGTAGTCATCGCTGTTTTTGATTGAGACTCGAAAGACTTTTGGAGAGAGGCCTTTTGAGTTGGAGTCTTCTATGCCGGGTGATTGGGTGATTTTACCTTGTTTTTCGATTTCTACTTGAAACCAGAAGCTGCCGATTTCAGGTTGGTAAAAGCGCGAACGGGGTGGGTGAGTGTTAGAGTCTTTTAACCACCAGTCCCAAAACTTGTCCATCAGGCTGCTGCGATCCGATTCAAAGGGCCGAATTTGCCATTGATTCTGAAACCGTGTCAGTTCCTGGCGCTGATAGTCTATTTTGCCGAAACCGGCCCACTGGTACGGTTTTTTTTCCCAAGGGAAGTTGGCATTTTTGTACCTGTTATCGAGATTCGGAAAAATCTGATACCATCGAACAGTTGCGCTGGGTACTTGAGAGACTTTTAGGGTAACTTGTTGCCCTTTTAATGGATAAATGGCACTGTGCGTTTGCCAAGCACCGTCATCAATACGCGATTGGATCGTTACCGCTGCCATTGTGCTATGGGCTGTCAGTAAAGAAGCCAGTAGTAGGTGATATTTGAAAGTCATTTGGTTCTCCTATGGTTTTATAACTATAGATATTCAGATAATTATTTAGTCCCCTTTAGGGACTTGAGCTTTCAGACATGTTGGCTGTTTTGAAATTATTTATCTGAAAAACGAGACAATAATTATTTTATAACGGCTTTTTTGAAACGATTTGACGTTTATTTCAAGCATTCCTGTGGAAACGGGACTTTTAAAGGGGCAACCACAAGGGATTGCCCCTACATAACAATCACCAACATTATTGTTAACTAATCCGTTATAAAATATCATTTTTATGATTATACACGCTAAATCTCATAATGAGCAAATAGGAACTCTAGCCATAAGTTGCTCAAGCGTTCTTGTAAGCGGTTTTGGCTCAGTCGCTCGTCTAGGTTATCAATGTCTACCAGTTCCTGTGGATTGCCAATATCTGCTCAGCATTGGACAAAAACTTGCTATATGGATTCAGAACTGATAGTAGCAATAGGCCGATTCGCGTTTTTGCATAAAGCTTTTTCGAGCATTTTATCCCAATCAAGCGTTTGATAGGTGAAATATCCATCTTCTTTTAGACGACCAGCTTCAATGTGTAAAACTTTGACTGAATCTTGCGTTATAAACACAATTTTGCCAAGGCACCTGATGCCATTGACTGAATGTCATTTTGAATTGTCGCAGAATGGCTTGTACTTTCTTGATAGTCAGTGTTTGTGGCACACTTTCTGAGTTGGCAATCAGGATAAGGCTTGGATGATATTCTGGTATAGAATCAAAGTGTTCATCCAACAGTGCCAAATCTGTTGTTATCAACGGATTGTCTTTTGGAAGTAATAGATTAAGCATGTCTGGGTCTTTTAATCCCTTCATGTCAGTGGGAAATCTGAACACTTGGCATAATCCCTCCTTAGCGCATCCTTGCACTAACTTTTTACTATTAAGACATTCGTCAAGTTGGAAAATAGTCATGATTGAAAGGAACGATCAAGCAAAATAGCAAGTCCTTCTATAAACATTCTGACTTGCTGAACGTTGATGTTATAGTCTTTAGCAATGTCGGTGAGGGTCATATCTTCTGTCAGTTCGGCCAGAATTTTGGCGACGGGTATCCTTGTCCCCTTTAAAACCGGCACACCACCACGGATTTCATTTTGTATTTCAACCACTTCAGAGAGTTCTGTGAGACCCTATTCCAGACGTTTCTGGCGTTGTTCAGTTCTTGTCCAATGAAAAGGTGCCGTTTTTGGTAATTCAACGGGTTTAGCGGTTCCTTGGTAAATATCTTTAGTAGGCATTTGGAGTCCTTGTGAAGGTTGCGGTTTCGCTATACTATACCGTTCAGTATCAGGCTGCGCGTTTAAATGTCGTTTTTCGTGGGTGTCAGTCATTGAGAGGTTTTATGAAAATCCTAACTTCATCCAGGGGCGGTGCCCCTGGCTTTATTAATATCGCCCCGTTGGGGCTTGCTCAATGCCATTAAGTTAAGGAGAATAAGGAAAAGTTTTTATTAAAAGTTAATTATTCGCAAAAACGGCGCACTTGGCTCACGGGTTAAATAGGCCCTACCTCGCAACTTGTTGTTTTTATTGAACTCAAAACACTTGGGGCCCCCTTAACAGCAAAAAAGTTATTATAATCAATATATTAACTCTTAACTGAATGGCATTGTGGCGTTGGGGTGGTATGGAAACTTCCGCCTTACTGTACTACCAAGATTGCTTATGAAAGGATTGTATTGAGACTGACAAACCGAAACACTCTCACCAACCAATCCTTTTTAAAATGCAATCCTTGTAGTTATTATATAACAAACTATTTACTAATAAACATCACTTCTATGCCCAACTTCGACTATCAATACCAACAAAATATTATCGTGTATTTCATACACAACGCGATAATCACTCACCCGAATACGGTAACGATTTTTAAAGCCTTGTCGCTTTTTGGCACCGACGAGGATTTTCAGCCAATGCCCTTATTTTAGGTTGTCGCTTTTTCTGAATAACACTCTCAAGCTTGCGAAATTGACGAGCGGCGACGGGTTCAAAATCGACAGAATAACTCATGGATTACAACCCCAATTCTTTTTCAAGTTGCTCCAACGGGATTAAGTCACCGCCTTCTTTAAGCGCATCATCCGCATTAGCATTATCAATGCAATCCTCAAGTTGTTCTATCACTCGGACATCCTCTATCGGTACCACTGCCAAAAATAATTGATTGTTATACACCAAAGTTAAACGTTCTTTACTGACAGAAGCCTCATCAAGCACCTCTTTCAAAGGGCGGGCTGGGCTTTTTATGGCATCAGTCTGTTGAATCTCTAGCATGGTAAACTTCTCCAATGAGGGGAGGACTAATCGTTGTATTTCATTCCAGACTAACCTGAGCCGTGTAATATCAGGCAACTGAGCTTCTGCTTGGCACTTTTTATCAAAGCCGAGTTTGAAGGCAGACACGACAGAACTTAGTAACGAGCAACTAATCCGTTATAAAATACAATCCTTGTATTTATTATTAACCAATCCTTTCTAAAATGCAATCCTTGTAGTTACCAACAATCCCGGTAGTACTTGGATTGCTTGCTTATGAAAGGATTGTATTGAGACTGACAAACCGAAACACTCTCACCAACTAATCCTTTCTAAAATGCAATCCTTGTAGTTATTGCTCGTTAAGAACTTCGGGCAAAATAGTTATCTGATTAATTCTGGTAACAATTCAGGATGATTATTGAGTATCATCAATAAGTTGCTAATAGCACGTTGGGGAGTGGCTTCTCCGCGTTCATAACGACGAAATGTCTTGGGATCATCTCCACAAATTTCGGCAGCCTGTTTTTCCGAGAGTTTCAGTTTTTCACGCACTTTCCTGATTTCAGTCGAAGTCAATAATCCGTCTATCTTGGCTTGAAAATATCGAATCTTTTTTTCGGTTGCCTTGAGATCAGTGCCATTGAGTATACCTTCATCACAACTGTTGCAAAATTCTCTGTTCAATTTCAAGGCGGTGCCCTTTGTAGGAGTATGTTTCTTTAATCGTTTTCCGTTCTAAAACACCTTTTTTGCAGAATGGGCATTCTTTGTTCATGTCTGTTCACTTCTATTTGACTGAAACGATTAAGCGCCTTCATTATCCATCATAAGTATCACGCTGCGCGTTTAAATGTTGTTTTTCGTGGGTGTCAGTCATTGAGAGGTTTTATGAAAATCCGCTCCTTCATCCAGGGGCGCTGCCCCTCCCGACAATCGGAGGGATCATATTAAGATCGCCCCGTTGGGGCTTGCTACTTCATCCAGGGGCGTTGCCCCTGGCTTTATTAAGATCGCCCCGTTGGGGCTTGCCAGGGGCGGTGCCCCTGGCTTTATTAATATCGCCCCGTTGGGGCTTGAAGGTAGTTACTTAAGTTGTATTACGCGACTACCTACCAATCCGTTAATCGGCCCGTCATCCTAAGTCCTACTCAGCTTAGGAGCAAGATTAATTGTAGTACACGACTAGCAATCCGTTTATCCACGTCATCCGTTGTACTACTATATTGCTACCAATTCGCTTATGAGCAAGATTAATTGTACTACGTGACTACCAATTCGTTTATCCGCGTAATTCGTTGTACTCAGTTTAAATCCGTTGTACTCAGCTTATCCGCAAGATTAATTGTACTACGCGACTACCAATCCGTTTATCGGCCCGTAATCCGTTGTACTCAGCTTAGGAGATTTCCATGGATATTGCCCAGGCTGTATTAATCAGTTGCGTCACCCCGAATAGCCGCTTGAAACGCAAGCACTGCATCATATTGATCTGGATAGTTGATATAATGCAGTAACAGTTCTAAATCCAAATCGGGTAAAAACTCACTACGGCTCACTTCTTGGTATTGTCCCTTTTTTAAATGGAAAATCTGCAATTGATTGCGCTTCCAAAACAAAACTTCAGGGATATTTTGCGGTTTGTACAGTTCAAGTTTATTGATCGAGCCGCTGGTGATGATGACTTCAATCACGATGTCGGGCACTTTTTTATTAGTGCCAATGCAGTAAGACTCATCTGGTTCGCCGGAAGAATGGCCCTCTTTTTTAAGGGTAAAACCGCCGCGCCCGTAAAACCGAATGCCTTTTTCTCTCATGTAGACTTCTAGCAAATAACCGACGGTGGTTTTAACGCTTTCATGTTCATCGCTGATAGGGGCCATAATTTCTAATAATCCTTCCATATAAGTGAGTCTCAAAGAGGAAACGTCATTAAAATCGGATTCTATTTTGTTGAAACGTTCCCAACTAATACCGTCTAATGTGACGACACGCTCAACTAATGTGTGTTCTACGGTTTGTAAACCCATAATGTACCTCGATGTCTTTATCCAAAAATAATTTTGCTCGTGACAGAATTATAACTTTTTCATACATAATTATAACCGATTGATTTTATAGAGTTCCCATTCAAGGGCTCCATTGCCAATACTATAGAGTTTCAGATAATTATTTTCAAAAAAAAATCAGCCTCAGAATAAATTCTTACGTTTCGCATCGTTAAGCTAAAGCCTACTAACCCTTTAAGCCATAGTGCCCTTTAGGGTACTTTAGCTATTAGACAAAACACCTACAAAAAGTATCACTAATGAAGCGCAACTGAGGGCCATAACTTAATTTGGAAACTTCCAAAGTCTGTTATGGCCCTCAAACAATCCAAATAACCCTAAAAATATAGGTTAATAACAGGGCCCGCGTATCACTACTCTGCCAAACTAAAGTTTGGACTCCTGTTTGGACGACTAGTTGCTATTATTCCGTTCCAAGTTTATTGATGGTTTCAACATCAAGTCCTGTCATTTTAGAAATCATTTCTACTTCAAAACCTTCATCTATCATGTTTTGAGCCGTTTCCATTTTGGCTTTTTTTTCTCCTGCCATTAACGCCTGTTTTTCGACAATATTGCGGGTTTCTTCTGTGGCTACCGCAATTTTGGCGGCCCTTCTTTCTTCTGGCGTGAGGTTATCGTCTTCTATCAGTTCGGCGGCCTTTTTGATGGCTTGGTTTTGGAGGTTAATTTTTTGATTTTCGGGATTTTTAATGGATTCCAACATTAAATCAAACCAATCTTTTAGGGCCGGTGGGGTGTCGTCACTCTTGAAATTGGGATTAAGAAAAATCAGTTTATGTCCATAAAAGTTGACGATTTTGTCTTTCCGATTGCGGGGATTCACTTCCGAAATCAAAACATCTTCTTTAACTGATTCTCCCGCTTTATCTGTTATCAGATTTGGTGCCGTCAAAACCACAATGGTATAAATTGTTTGATTAATTTTGTAATTATTGTAATCAGTGGATTTTCGTTGGAGTTCCGCAATTTCCATATTATGGTAGTGTAAAAAGCGGTCAAAGTTATAGTCGTAGTTGACGCGCTGAATTTCAACAATCAGTCTGTTATCCGTCGATTGGGCAAAGATGTCGTAGGAAAAGTCGATATAAGCGATTTTCGGTTTAAAACGCTTTTCTGTTTCGATTTTCTTGACGACGATGTCAATACCAGTCACATCTTTGACAAATTGGGTAAACACTAATTTGTCAGTAAACGCTTTTTTGAAGATGACTTCGTTATCTAGGCGATATAAAAACATAATAATCCTCGTTCGTTTTATAAATTAGAAATCCGATTTTTTGGAAAACTAGGATTTCTTTGCGGTTGCAAGTCGTTAGTTATGATGGGTTTAACTCCGTTGAGTTTCGGTTCGTTATAGCTCTACCCATCCTACTAAGCTAATAAAACTGATTTTAATAAAATGACAACATGGCCCCAAAAACGTGTGACTCGCTTGTTGCAAACTGAGTAGTTATGATGATTTATTTGAAAACTGATTTGAATCATATGACAACATGGCCCAAAAACGTGTGACGGGCTTGTTGCAAGTCGTTTGTTTTAGAAATCCGATTTTTTGAAAAAATCGGATTTCTTTGGGATTTCTTTGCGGGTTCAGGAGTCCAAGATTTATCTTGGACACACCCAACTCAAGTTTGGGCTTTTTGCGTCACATCAGTTATGATATCTCTTTCGAGGCAAGTTCTATGAGAGAGCAAACGGCACCGAAGACGTCTTTTAAATTGTCAATGGTTGCTCTAGAAGCATTTTTGGTAAATATTTTCTGGTGAAGTTTGCCGAATTGCCACATTTCTGCGTCAGTCACTATCCCGTAAACCGCGTTTTCGTCATTTTGATTGAGCTTTTGTGCGGCCACTAATTCGGCCAAGCATTGCCCCCAACCTGTTTTAAAATCATTTTGTTTGGCTTCAACGATTAAGATAAATGGGAAGCCTAAGACGTTTTTGCCCAGTTCTGAACGTTTCGCAATGATATAATCAGGTGTACCGGCCAATATTTCATCGGCTGAGATCGATTTATGGCTCCACAGTGAGTATTGCTGAATACATTGTTTACAGGCTTCGCGCAAAACGGGATAAATGACATTTTCACACCTTGAGGCCTCGGAAGTGAATATATCAAAGTTCTGATTCACAAATTCATATTCCAAAACAAACTGTTCTGATGGGGAACGTGGGGAGATTGTTAAAAAATTTTTCTCTATCAGTTTTATTTGATAGGCTTGTTGAACTTCATCTGCTGATTTAAAATCGGTGAATGTCATAGTAATAGTAAAATTAACTGAGTTGGTTTATCGGGCCATTAATTTTGTAAATGTGTCGGTCATTTCCAATGCGATATCGGTAGACACACGGACAGAGTTGATACAGAGGAGCACAGAAAAACATTTTAGTTTTTGTGTTTTTAATTCAACGAGTTACGAGTTTTTTCTCAAACTGTGCAGTTTGTTTCCTTCTTGAGTGTAGTCACCGGCTAATTTTCTGTTGATCTGTTTGGTATTATACTTATGAAAACTGAAAACTGAAAACGGATTAGGCGATGATCAAGTTTTTAGTCTGACAATAATAGCTACAAGGATTGTATATAATAAGGGATTTTATTCGCATCGCTAAAAATAACCTCAGTCAGCTTGTTTAAAAATAGACGTCCAAGATAAATCTTGGACTCCGGAAAACTCTTGGACTCCGGACGAAAAACGTCCAAGATAAATCTTGGACTCCGGAAAAATCTTGTTGTCGTGGGCCATTGTTAGGCTTTTGTGGGCCAAGTTGTCGTAGGCCATTGTTAGCCTTGGGTGGGCCAGGTTGTCGTAGGTTATTGTTAGCCTTGGGTGGGCCAGGTTGTCGTAGGCCATTGTTAGTCTTGGGTGGGCCAGTTTGTAGTAGGCGATTGCTCGCCTTTCAACTGTCTTGTCGGGTGGGGATAAGTTCAAAGAAACCTTGAGTGGTGGGTTTAACAAAGTTTCCCAAACGGAAAGCTTTCGCTTACCGGCCCCCCTACAATCCATCCTATGCTCGCTACCGTTCTACCCACGCTCGCCAAAAACCGTCGCCGTTGGCCGTGTTATTATGAGGCCTTTGACAAAGTCTTATCTCTCCGTTGATAAAATGGCCCATCAACCGGTATCAGTCTGTATTGTTTCTGTCATTCTATGTAATATTCCACCCGTTTTTCAGGATCATGTCCACATTTTGCGGAAATACGTTGTCGTGCATTTCGTATGCGGGTTAGTGTTGGTTCATCAGTCATCGCTTTGTTATCTATTAGGTAAATTCTATAATCAGGCAAATCCTGATTCTGACACACAAATGGTGGACAACACGTTGCCCACCCTACGTTCGCTATGCGGGCGAAGCTTCATCAATTGGTCGATAAGCCATCGATTCCATCAGGGTGTGGTTAATAAGTGTTTGATATTCCAGTCCTTTCGCCTCGGCCTTTGCTCGATAGCTTTGAAGAACTTCATTATCCAGCATGAGAATGACACAAGTTTTATCTTTGGCTTCGGCTTGCAATTTTGAGAGATGAGGTACGTCCTTAGCCCTTTTTGCATTTGAAAAATCATATTCTTCACGCATAATTTTTGGCCTCTGTTTTAGTCGCCTTACGCGCCGAAATGAGACGGATGCATTCATTTCGTAGCGTATAAACCACTGTTAGCAATCTCGCTTGATTACTCATACCTATAAGCACCCAGCGGTTCTCACCCTTAGCATCAGGATATTCACGAACCAAAGCCAATGGATCAAGAAGTGTAGCTGATGCTTCTTCAAAAGCAATTCCATGCTTGATGAGGTTCGTTGATGCTTTATTTGGATCAAATTCGATTTCCATAGTTTAATATAGATCAGAATTATAAAAGTTCAAAGTATATCGCTTTTCAGAAAAATTCTATTATTTTTACCTCTAACTGTTGGCAACAAACATTGCTTACTCTACCTAGCTATCCAAAAGGGGCAAAGTACGCATCCTACGGTTTATTTTTTTATTTTAACACATTTCATCAGAGCGGAATGACACTCAACTCTTGAGATATCAGTTATAGTAATGACTAAGTTCTGTTGTTGATTTAGACTCTTGATTAGACAAACCAATTCATGATGGGGTTCTCTCACGGATAATGTCATCTGATAAATTGCCGCTGATAGATTGTGTCAAGGCTTGAATTTTAGCATAAGATAGCGTCATCCGAAAAGGGAAGATTATTGAGTTCCAAGTGCCCGTTTTTGATCTGAGCTTCTCTGGTGATTTGATACATTGAAGTCAGTCCGTCGAAAGCGGTCAAACTCAGCCATTCTCATAAAATTCGCTCACTGCGAGTTAGTAACGATTGTGATAACAAGGGCATACTTCCAAGGTTTTGGAAACCTTGGCGGTTTTTTTCCTCCTTTTTCATCCGACTAGGCTAACACTGGTGTTGGTAACAGTCTCAGTCGTTGAGAATGAGGTTAAAACTCATTGCTCGCCTTTGGTGGGCCAGGTTGTCGTAGGCCATTGTTAGCCTTGGGTGGGCTAGGTTGTCGTAGGCTATTGATCGCCTTTCAATTGGCTTGTCGGGTGGTAGAAGCTCAAAGAAATCCTGAGTGGTGGGTTTAACAAAGTTTCCCAAACGGAAAACTTTCGCTTACCGGCCCCCTACAATCCATCCTATGCTCGCTACCTGATACCCACGCTCGCCAAAAACCGTCGCCGTTGGCCGTGTTATTATGAGGCCTTTGGCAAAGTCTTATCTCTCCGTTGATAAAGTGGCCCATCAACTGGTATCAGTCTGTCTTTATATTGTTTCTGTAATTCTATGTAATGCGGAAATACGTTGTCGTGCATTTCGTATGCGGGTTAGTGTTGGTTCATCATTCATCGCTTTGTTCTCCCAATAATTCAAGGGGTGTGACTAAGTTGGGGACACCCAAGTAGCGTGTTAATCTGCCTAATATGCCTGAATTTATTAAATTCCAAGTCAGCAGAAAATCACATTTGTAATGAGAAGCTAATGCTAAATGTAGTGCATCGCCTGTCGGTTCGTTGGGCATGAGTTTATGTTTGAGATAAGTTGTTGTTATTTTACTCACTTCAGGCTCAATAACTAATAAAGGAATGTCATCCAACAAGGACAGGCAGTTATCTTTTTTGGCATATTTTCCATCTTTAAATTCATCAATAACCGCCGTACTACTCACTTTGAACAATGTCTGAATCGGAATTAACAGAATTTAAGAATTGACGGAATAAAACCCTTTAAGCCATTGCAGAAAATTCCAAGAATGTCTGAATCGGAATTAACAGAATTTAAGAATTGACAGAATAAAACCCTTTAATCCATTCTGAAAATTCTATAATTCTGAAAATTCTGATTCAGACAATTGAAGACAACAACGTTGTCCAGCCTACCTACTGACTACATTTGTTTCAATATAAACGATTGGTTTGATTAATGGATGAATCATAATTCACCGCTACCAACTGATTATTGGGCCTTTTTACAAATACCTCTATTAGGCCCTCTCTTGATGCTCGGAAACGCTTTTGACTCAACCCGTCTGATGAAAAAAAATCCGTTAATTCAGGAAAGAAGTTGTACTATAGATTTTCAGAAAAATAATTTCAAAACAGCCAACGGCTTTAGCCGTTGGCGTTGGGGTGGTATGGAAACTTCCGCTTTACTGTACTAGGCTAACACGGGTGTTAGTAGCAGTCTTGTCGGGTGGGAATAAGCTCAAAGAACCCTGAGTGATTGCGGGGTTTAGCTTCGCTGACTTGAAGAAAGCTTTCGCTCTACCCACCCTACTATCGCTGGCTGTCGTGGTATTGGTATTTATCTGAAGAACTATAGCGTGACCTCGCTCAATATCTTACTGATTACTTAGCGTGATTTTCGCGGTGGCTAAGTTTGATTTGAGCTCGCGGAACAAGTGAGTCATGTCCGAATTTTCTTTGACAAAGAAGGCATAGAACAGGTAATCACCGCCCATGCCAGGTGGCACATTAAATGCAAAAATTTGGTGGGTGTTATTGGAACGCTGTAGAGAGCGTTTGAAAGGTGTGGGTATCATAGCGAATTGATTAAACGGATCATATGTCATGTACAACAGCGTGCCATCAGGCAGTTCAATCGCCACCCACAAATCAACTTGTTCAAAACTTTCTACATCAATGGCTTCTTTGAGTTGGACATTGACCGTATCTCTAGGGCTATAAAAACCACTGCCTGTTAATTGCACTAAATCACTTGAAGATGCGCTGCCGGAGTAGGCTTGGGTGGCGGCGTTAAAGCCCTCTTGATAAGCATTATCCAATGCGGTCTGCAAGCTGTTTTGGTCGGTATTGTTGGCAAGGCAGGCTTTTAGCGATTGTTGCGTTGCCGCAACGGCTTCGCTGATTTTCTGGTCAACTTCGGCTTGGGTAAAGCCTACAGAAATTCCGCAGCTTGCGGGGTCGTTTTTGCAGTTTTGTTGCCCTATGGCAACGCCTTCGGCTTTGGCGTTGTCTAAGTTGATTTGGGTGAAACCGCTACCTAGATCACCATTGCAAGAAGGACATTCTATCCCATCGGGCAGTTTTATTGGCACACCGACAGGTGGCGTGGCGCGGTTATAGTGATTTACCCCCCAGCAGGCTACTAGGTTGTTTTCACGGATGCCGCAGGCAAAACCGTAAAACTCTTGGTGATATGTGTCATAACCAAGTATGCTGCCACAGTTAGCATGACAAATAGTCTTAGTATGTCCACCTGTCACAACATGTTTAAATACCCCGCTGGGTACAGAATCCATATTTGGACAATTTACAGAACCGTCTGCTCTAATCCCACAGACCTCAACTAGATGTGTGCTTTGAGACCCAGTTCCATCTGAGTCCCCTATCAATGATACGGCAGTTTGGGTTAAATAACCATAGGTATTATTGATATATCCCCAACAAGCCGCCACTCCGTCACTCTTTATGCCACAGGTCGTTTTGTATCCTGCTGAAATGCTGGTAAACGTATCTGACGGTGTACTGGCTTGTCCATGACTATCATTTCCCCAACATTCCACAGAACCATCTGTTCTTAGCCCACAGCTATGCGCGTCTCCCAAAGCCAGTTGGGTAAATGGGCCTGGCAAGTAAACCGATTGGCTGCTGCCATTAGCACCCCAGCAGCGTACATTACCGTCAGCTTGTAAGGCGCAGGCATGAGAGCCGCCTGCTTCTACTTGGATAAATTGCCCACCACTCGGATAGGTATCACCAGGTGGCGAGGTTGAACCAGAAGTATCTTGTCCCCAGCAGGCAATGCTATGGTCACTGCGCAAGCCGCAGTTGAAGTAATATCCCGCGCTGACTTGCAAAAAAGTCCCGCCCGGTGCGTCAGTTTGACCTTCACTGTCCCGGCCCCAGCAAATTAGCGTCTCTTTTTCGCCTTTAATCGCGCACACATGATCAATCCCGGCACTGAGAGTGCTGGATTTAGCTTTGATGTCAACAGCTTGAACATGCACCGTCCCTAAATAAAAACTGGTGAAAGCGATTGCTATTGCTTTTACCATAGTACGTTTTCGCATTGATATTTCTCCTAAAGTTTGAATATAGAAAATATTGAGTGAGCCGCGCTAGGCATAGAGCCATCACGCCAAAATTGCCACCAACATTGCACAACACCTTGTGCGTCCTGACTTTAACCTAACTGGCTGGTTTCCTAGGTTCTATTGACATTTGTAAAAAATACTTATTTGTCAATGAGTTATAAAAATAAGAACTCAATGATAAATCAATGACTTTTCGCTAAACCCATCATCACCGAGTGGTAGGTTTCGCTCTTGCTATCGCCTCCGGCACCGACTTAAAGAAATCCGATTTTTTGAAAAAATCGGATTTGTATTTGGTGGTGCATCAAATTGTGACTGTTAATTCTGATGGATTAGATTCATCATTACTTTGATCTAGGTCATCTTTTCGGTCACAAGCGCGGACTCAAACGCGATTTAGTACAACTAATTACGCGGATAAACGAATTTAGTACAACTAATTACGCGGATAAACGAATTGAGTACATCTAATTACGCGGATAAACGAATTGAGTACATCTAATTACGCGGATAAACGAATTCAGTACAACTAATTACGCGGATAAAACGAATTGCTGTACAACTCATTACGCGGATAAACGAATCGAGTACAACTCATTACGCGGATAAACGAATTTAGTTGTGCTCAAGTACTCAACAGAAAAATTGACTTTTATCAATCCTTATCGATAATATAATCGTTATCGTGATTAACTTTCGTACCTGGAAAATGGGAAAGCGCCCTAAATAATTTTAGTTAAAAACATGCCGGGTTTTTGAAACGAAGTCACGAGTGAACGATATTAACCCAGCCAGTTTTGCCACAAATATTTTTTGCCAATATCTTACGATAACCTAATGGCATGTTTATTGATTATTGCGCGTTGGCGTTTGCTAAGTTTTTTAAGTGGTAAGTCACTTTTGAAAGAACATTATAAACATAATGCCGTTGTATTTGGTGCCAATTTAGTAAATGAGTGTGCATTGAGTTAAAACGAAGTCTCTTTCGACAGAACATGATAAACATAATGCCGTTGTATTTGGTGTCAATTTAGTTATAAATGAGTGTGTATTGAGTTAGTAGTACAACGGATACGTTTTTCAAAACGGTTTTTCAACTCAATTAGTGGCAATGGCTCCAAAATCAGTCAGTTTGTGGTGCGTGACTCGCCGCAATAACAAGTACTTTTTACGGTGAAAATACTTATAGCATCTAGTAATTAGGATGCGTGCGCCGAAACGGATTTTCATAGTCGGAGGTTTTGAAATCACTTAGCCATGATGATTTATTGCGCTAATCTTAAGTATTCAATCTGTGGCAATGGCCCCAAAATCAGTCAGTTTGCGGTGCGTGATTCGTCACCAAAAGTACAACACTTCCAGACGGTTTTATGGCCCTCAAATCAGTACCAATAGCCATACAAGATAAATGGTAAAAATGAACAAGGATTGTATATAAGAAGGGATTAGTTCGTAGATTTATCTCAATCCTTGTTGTGTATATAAGAAGGGATTAGTTCGTAGATTTATCTCAATCCTTGTTGTTTGTAAGGCCATAGTTTAATTTGATAACTTTCAAATGGTTTTATGGCCCTCAAACCGGTGCCAATAACCCTACAAATTTAATGGTCAAAATGAGTCTTGATAACTACAAGGATTGAATATAAGCAGGGATTTCTCTTTGGTTATCTCTGCACAGAAAAAAGTTCGTCAACTGATAAGTTTTATCTAAGGCTTCTAACTGATATTTTAAATAAATCGTCATGGCTAAATTATTTCGCCATCCCCAAATATGAAAATCCGTTTCGGAACGCGTATCCGTTGTACTAGATGCTGTGGGTATTTTCACAGTACAATGGAGCCATGAAAACCAGATTTCTCCTATTGTCGAAATGACAAAAGCGCAATTTGTGCAAAGTGTAGAATGCCCAAGTCAAGTCTTTGGGAAAATTTGCAAGTGGGTATTGTGTCACACATTGGTTTGACAGGCATTATGGTGGGCCGCCCAAAACCAGAATTCCTCACGAGGACGCGATAGCTAAGCAACAAAACACCTACAAAAAGTATAACTAATGAAGCGCGACAGTGAAAACCTATTTTATGGCCCTCAAAATCGACAGGTAAAATACTCGGTTTATGTCGTCCAAACTAAAGTTTGGACGACTGCCAAACTAAAGTTTTTTCGCACTCAAAAAATCCGATGTCTTTAAGACTTCGGATTTTTAGCCATTACCCTTAAAGGAAGCCAGTTATTTATGCACGACTTAATAAAACAGCGTTTTAAAAAAATAGTCCCCAACGTCGATTTTTGTTCTCTGCGCTATGTGCAGGAACGTTCTGAAGAACTCAAAGTGCGGCAAAATGTCGCCGAGCCGCCTGCCAGTAAACATGATGTCGGCGTGATGTTGATGGTGATTGATAAAGGTGGTTTGGGTTACGCGGCAACGAGCGATTTGAGTGAAGCGGGGCTGCGTGAGGCAGTGGCACGGGCACAACAATGGGCTGAGCGTAGTCGGGAAAATAGGCTAATAGATTTTTCCAAAGTCACTATGCCAAAAGCACAAGGTGAATATGCGTCAGTGGTTAAGAAACCTTGGAACAGTGTGTCTCTGGCCGATAAATTGGACTTGTTGCTGCGTGAATCAGCACAATGTCAGATCAATGACAAAATTGTTGATTGGGAAGCGTCGCTGGAATCGGTACAAACCGAACAAATATATTTAACTAATGACGGCGGAGAAATCAGACAAAGTAGTCAATATCTTTTGCCCGGACTTAGGGTGATAGCGAATCAAGGCGTTGAGACGCAAATTCGCTCTTTGGCCGGATTTGGCTATGGACGACAGGGTGGTTTGGAGATATTGGATAATATCGGCTTCGTGGGCAAAGGGCCGCAATTGGCTGAAGAGGCCTTGCAATTGTTAGCTGCCCCTAATTGTCCTAATGAGTGTCTGGATTTAATGTTGGCCCCCGATCAGATGATGCTGCAACTCCATGAATCTATTGGACATCCATTGGAATTGGATAGGATTTTGGGCGATGAGCGCAATTATGCTGGCACCAGTTTTGTGACATTGGATATGTTTGGCAGTTATCAATATGGCTCGTCGTTGCTCAATGTCACTTTTGATCCCACGATTTCTGAACAATTGGCGAGTTATGGGTTTGATGACGATGGCATGCTGGCCGAAAAAACTTATGTCATCCTAGACGGCATTCTGATCAATCCATTGGGCAGCGTGATGTCGCAAGCGCGCGCCGGCTTATCTGGCGTTGCCAATGCACGAGCAACCAGTTGGAATCGCCCACCGATAGATCGCATGGCAAATCTCAATGTTGAAGCGGGCGAGAGTGGTTTTGAGGAGATGATTCGTTCTATTGAACGTGGCATTTTTATGAAAACCAATGTTTCTTGGTCAATTGATGATTCGCGCAACAAATTCCAATTTGGCTGCGAATGGGGTCAACTGATTGAAAATGGCGAGTTGACGCAGGTGGTAAAAAATCCTAACTATCGCGGCATTTCGGCCACTTTTTGGCGCAACCTCAAAAAAGTGGGCAATGCTGACACTTATGACGTGTTTGGTGTGCCCCACTGTGGCAAAGGCGAACCCAACCAAGTTATTCGAGTAGGACATGCGTCGCCCGTTTGTGTATTTGCCGACGTTGAGGTATTTGGAGGCGCTTAATGCCGACTAGGGTGAAAATTGTGTTTCAGGCAAAAGTTTCCGTTGCGGAAACTTTTGCCTGAAATTGTGAATGAAAATTGTGACGTAAACGAATAGTGAATTTTTAATTGTTAATGAAAATAGGGTTTTTTTAGAGATATTTTTTTCAATGCTGAATAAAAACGGGATCAGTTTTTGGGCCAAAATAACCTGATTTTCACCACCCCAGTACTTAGCGATCCTTGTGCGAGGAAGCGAATAGCTGCCCGGTGTGAAAAAAACGAACCAAGCACCACAACCCGTCAATACGTGGCGCTGTGATGCCAAAACTTTTAGTTGCGCCTTTTCACATTCAAACTAAAAACGTTGTAGTGTTGCCCACCATCGGTATTTTGGGGCTGGCAAGAAAAAACACGACTATGTCTGGATTTATTCTTAACTTAATGATGCGAATTAAGGGTTGAATTGAATCATAAAAAATCAATGACTTATAAAAACGTCTTATCGATAAGTGATTTTATAAGGTTTCTCAAGGTTTCTCAAGATTTCTCCGATCAAAGAAATCGAAACGAAATGACATCTTTGTTCATTTTTCATTTGATCGCGAGATATTCGCATTAATGGCATTGCTTGACACGATGGATGTGTTACGGCAATCAAAAAAGCAAATTGTGTGCAGTCTATTTGGAGGCGTTTAATGCAAGACTATTTTTATACACTGGCTGACTTTATCGGCAAACAATTACAGAACGATGAAATCTACTTATGCGAATTGACGGCCGAACAATCAGATTTTATTCGCTTTAATAGAGGCAAAGTCCGTCAACCGAGCAGCGTTGAGCAGCGTTATCTTGAAATTGACTTGATTGAGGGCAATCGTCACACCAGTGGACAGTTAGCACTCAGCGGCGATACCAGCACCGATTATGAACGGGTAACAACCTTGCTGTCAGAATTACGGGAAAAATTGCCACACATTCCCGAAGATCCTTATTTGTTATACGCCACCGACGTACACTCTACCGAAACGATTGGCACCAACCAATTGCCGGAAGCCAAAGACGCTTTGACAGAAATTTTAACCGCCACCCAAGACCATGATTTTGTGGGCCTTTATGCCGCTGGCGGCAATTTTACTGGCTTTGCCAATTCATTAGGGCAACGCAACTGGCACAGCAGTTACACTTTTAATTTGGATTGGAGTTTTTATCATGACAAAGATAAGGCGGTAAAATCGGCTTACGCCGGCTTTAACTGGGAGAGTCCGACTTTTATCGACAAAATCGCTGACTCTCTTGCACGGTTAGAAATACTCAAGCGCAAGCCTCGCACCATCGAACCCGGACAATATCGGGTTTATTTAGCGCCCGCTGCCTTATATGAAATTTTACAACTACTTTCTTGGGGCGGCTTTGGAGTAAAATCGCAGCGTACTAAAGAAAGTGCTTTATTGCGAATGCTTGAAGAGCCAGCGCAGCATTTACATCCCAGCGTCACTCTCACTGAAAACACTGCCGACGGCATTGCGCCGGCGTTTTCTTCAAAAGGTTTTATCAAACCAGCGCAAGTGCCTCTGATAAAGCAAGGTGTTTATCATTCCGCCCTTGTCTCACCGCGTTCCGCTAAAGAATATGGGCTAGACACCAATGGCGCGAATGATGAAGAAACGCCGGTTTCGCTTGATTTAGCCGCTGGCGATTTTCCACAAGCAGAGAGCCTAAAAACTTTGGACACGGGCGTTTATGTTAATAATTTGTGGTATCTGAATTATTCTGATCGTGCGGCGTGTCGGATGACGGGTATGACGCGCTTTGCGACGTTTTGGGTAGAAAATGGCGAGATTGTCGCGCCGTTGAATGTCATGCGTTTTGATGAGACGCTTTATCACATTTTGGGGAATAAATTGATAGCTTTGACGGCCGAGCGAGAATTTATAATGGAAACAGATACTTATGAAAAGAGATCGACCGAGAGTACGCGATTGCCGGGGGCGTTGGTGGAGGAATTGACTTTGACGTTGTAGATGTAAGTAAGCCAAGGGCATCGCCCCTGGCAAACAAGCCCCAACGGGGCGATATTAATATAGCCAAGGGCATCGCCCCTGGCAAACAAGCCCCAACGGGGCGATATTAATATAGCCAAGGGCAACGCCCCTGGCTTGGTACGAGCAACGCCCCTAGCAAACAAGCCCCAACGGGGCGATATTAATATAGCCAAGGGCAACGCCCTTGGCTTGGGGCGATATTAATATAGCCAAGGGCAACGCCCTTGGCTTGGGGCTCGGAATGACAAAAATCCCTTTGAACGGAGGGAACTTTATGCCCGTGCTGAGTATAAAAGTCCTTAACGCCTCTCCCAACACCCTTTCCAGAGGGGAGTAAACCCCTTGGTATCTGTGCTCAAGAAAAGCGCGAGGGCACCGGTGGAAAACGCGGAAAACGCGCACCGAACAGATATCATCCCTCAAAGGGATGGTATCTGTGGAAAACGCGCCGGGAAAAACGCACGGAACAGATATCATCCCTCAAAGGGAAGGTATCTGTGGAAAACCATTTTAGCAAGCATGAAGGCTGATACCGAATGCTTTTAAAA
Organism: Candidatus Parabeggiatoa sp. nov. 2; assembly: GCA_002085445.1. Taxonomy (GTDB): domain Bacteria; phylum Pseudomonadota; class Gammaproteobacteria; order Beggiatoales; family Beggiatoaceae; genus Parabeggiatoa. The sequence continues at coordinate 23,777 of NBMI01000124.1, read as the reverse complement.
CACGCGCTTACGTCGGGAATTTAGGGGTGTGTTTTAAGTCCGGTTTTTAGCCGCGCAAAGTCTATTGGCGTGCGCGACAGCGGATTTATTAATAAATACTTTATAAATCAAAATATTATTAAATTTTAGCTGTTATTTATGACTGTGTGCAGTATAATTAGCCTTTACGTTTTCGCTGAAATAGACGTTTTCGCGTTTAACCGTACAGGCTGGACTTTTTTTCATTCAAATTCAAATCCCAACTGTCTCCACGCCTCATAAATAATCACCGCGACAGCGTTAGACAAATTCAAGCTGCGATTCCCCGTGTGCATAGGAATCCGTATCACCCGCTCAGGCGGTAGCTCATCAAGCACCGTTTGCGGCAAACCCCGCGTTTCTGGGCCGAATAAAAACACATCCCCAGCCTGATAATTTTGGTCGGCATAACACATTTTTCCCCTTGTTGAACACGCAAACAAGCGCGGTGGTTGCACCATCTCCAAAAACGCCGCGAGAGACTCATGCTCTTGAAGACGCACCCATTCGTGATAATCAAGCCCCGCACGCCGGAGTTTTTTATCATCCAAATCAAATCCCAGCGGATGAATCAAATGTAGTTGCACACCGGCATTGGCACACAAGCGGATGATGCTGCCGGTGTTGGGCGGGATTTCGGGTTGATAGAGGACGCACTGGAACAAATTTAATTTCTCCCTTTTTTTGAGGGACTTGCAAAACGCCGCAAGCCAATAAAAGCGATTGGCTTTGCGCTCCCGTACCCTAAAAGGCACTATGATTAGGGACATAGCTGCAAATAACTTACGCAGATAGGTTTTGATACACCAAGTTTTTGCAATAACAATGGATCGATTGCGTATATTATTTTCACACCAAGTCCCTTATACTGCAAACGATTAGGATTTGGACTTTTTATACGGAACGTACTTGAAAAAGATGAGAATGAAATAAGGGATTGAATTAGCAAGCTAGCAGATTTTCAACTCAAATATTAAACTTAAAAAATCCGTTTATTCCTAAAAGAAGTTGTACTTTCAGTATACACACCCCACCCCCCAGAAAAGCTAATCTTTACCCACAAGTAGGTATGTTATTGAAAATAATTCAGTGAGTGGTTAATGAATGACTCACTTTTTAGTTAAGTGATTGTTTTAATAGAATAATAAATAGCTTATGTCATGATTAATGATTAATGATTAATGATTAATGATTAATTTTGGAGACTTGTGGGTAAAGGCAAGGGAAAAGAGGGGGTAATACCACGACAAGTCCCTTTTCGTTTCGGGGATTTAGGGGTGTGTTTTTAGTCCAATTTTTAGCCGCGCAAAGTATAGTCGGCCCAAAAATATTGATAACTATTGATATTGGTTGGACATTATCTAAAAAAAACTTTACATTTTGTTATTTTTAAAGTAACATAAGGTTGCTTGATGTGGTTAGCCTTCCACGTCAAAAAAATGGACTCTCAAGCATTAATGTTACCCGTCGCGATCATTAGGCGAGGGGATAATGGGTTGATTGTAAGCTTTTCATAATTGTTGAAAGACATACTCCCGGAAAGTATGTATATCAATAATTATCAATAGAATTGCTATCTAGCAACTGGTTTAGTCGGCATCGATAATCGATGCAACACAGACGAAACGACGTGAATTTATTCTGAGGCTGAGACTTACGATAATGAAAGCAAGAGGCGCCTTTGATAATTTTCACCCTCACCTTACTAATAATTAATAGTTAATCGTTAACTGTTAGCAGTGAATTGTTAATTGTTAATTGTCATTAACAATTCAATCCCGTCGCTAATTTTATAAGTTATTGTTTTATATAGGACATTGGTTCAAACAGGACGATGAAAGGCTTAACCACTCGGATTGTTATTTTATTTATCATAATCAATCGCTTAATGGTTGAAATCGGCTTAGCAAAACCCCGATTTTTAATAACGCGATCACGCTCTAAAAATAATCACGCTGCTATTCGCCATTCACCCCAAAGCTATAAACCTGACGGGAACGAAGTTTCGCTGCTCAAAATTGGCGAAGGTATTGAACAATTAATTATTAGTAAGAGCGAAGGGCAATTGTGATGGTAAATGTTCTTGTTATTCATAATTATAATGTAGTATAATAATAAAACGATACAGGCTGCGCGCGAGTTTTATTAAATAATACCGAGTTCGTTAAGTAAATTGAATCACGAAATGCGGCCCGTCTCTCTCCAAATACCTCATCCAGTAGCAATTTCATCGACAAGTATCTGCATGTTGATACCTCAACATTTCGACATTGGACCAAGTAAGGAGTATCAACCCTTTATCCCATTGCTTTTAAATGGCTTACTTTTTTTTTATATAAATTTATTAATAATACTTGAGTTAAAAACTAAAAGTCAAATAAAATTTGGAATTTTTACCTAGAAGTCGATGGATATTGATACTTTGATGACTATACTCAGCGCGAGAATAAATTGAACTAATTGAATTCTCCCTTTGAAAAATGGGCAATTTGTGACCGTCTGAAGTATATATTTTATAATATGAGCATTTACTCGGCATTGATTGAGATGCGTTTTTTCCTAAGCTCCGCTTTTAAACGCGCTTGTCACATTCAAAAAGGCACGACTAGACAGCCACTCGAAAATGACGTTCCCCAACTCTGAGAGGATTTTTTGATTATATCAAAATAGTCATAAAATGTTCAGCGTTTTCTGTCTAAAGGGGTGTAACCGTTTTCAGTCGTGTGATGTTTCGTTTAGTCGGGACGAATTTAAGAAACGCCGTACCGTTCTTGGGTTTCGGCAAAGGTGCGTCATTCCCGAAACAACTCCACATTTTCACGGCATTCAAGTGCCTAGTGCAGGATAGCGGAAATACCCAGACCATGGAAGAAAATTGTGAACCGAAGCTCAGCGGAGCTAATTGTTAACGAAAAGACTATTCTTTAACTGATTGCTTATATTAAAAAAGTCTCGTAGCCCACCTCGCGGGCGCTACTTTCTCAAACATTATCCAAAATCCGCCCGCTTAGCAGTCCCACCATTCATATCCATTTAGATATGCAACACGTTTAAACCCTAAATCCGCTTAAAATCAACAGCCTAACTTGAAGGTGGCTCAGACCACCCGGCAGGGATGGTAGCGAGAGCCTCATGGCGGGTGGTACGAGGATTTTTGCTCTCTGGCACTAGGGCCCGAAACGCAAAATGGCTCTAGGTATTTCAACTCATGGCCCTTAAGAAACAGCTTCTTCCTTGTAGTTGACGGAGTTTGTAGTAGGCGATTCATCCAATGCCGCCTAGTGGCTTTCCTTCAGCTACAAACGAGATCGATAGACTGATGGCCGTCAATTGTGGGCCATATCGCATAATGGCTCAAGGTATTTCAACTTATGGCCCTATTGATACCGCCTTGAATTGTAGTCGTTTACGGAGTTTGTAGTCGGCTTATAATCAAATAAGTTTGTAGTCGGCTTGTAATCGCCCACCGTCTAGTGGCTAAAGCCACTACTACAAACGATAAGTTTTCACGGCTTTCAAGAGCCTTGCTGTATGACAAACAAATGAATATCGGACGTTGACTGAGGAAAGTCAGCGAATGGGGGAGAGTGTGGTAAAAACACCTTTTAAAATCGTTTATTTCCTAATTCGTTGTACTGAATGCTAATTCGTTGTACTGAATGCCAAAATAAAAGCACCCGGAATACCAAACGTGGCGAAGTACACTCAGGCTGCCGTTCTGATAACGGGTCAGTGAAATAACTGACAACTGAAATAACTGATCACTTAAACTTTTCACTGATCATTGAAATAACTTATAACTGATATGGAAGATTTATTGAATTTGTTAAGTACCATTGGTCATGTAAAAGATTTTGATAGGATTTGTATCGGTTTAGCTTCCCCAGAAAAATTTCTTTCATGGTCTTATGGAGAAGTCAAAACGCCGGAGACTATCAATTACCGTACTTTTAAGCCAGAATACGATGGGCTGTTTTGTGCGAAAATTTTCGGCCCGGTCAAAGATTACGAATGTTTGTGTGGTAAGTACAAACTCTTTAAGCATCAGGGTGTCGTTTGTGAAAGATGTGGTGTCGAAGTCACCAAAAGCTCAGTGCGCCGTGAGCGTATGGGGCATATTGAGTTGGCAGTCCCCGTGGCTCACATATGGTATTTTAAATCTCTGCCCTCTCGCATGGGGTTGTTGTTGGATATGTCTCTGAGAAGATACGCGAACAACTCAATGTCACCCATTCTGAAAATCTCAAGAAAAGACTGACAAAACGCTTGAAGCTGATTCAAACCTTTTTGCAATCTCATCATCAACCAGAGTGGATGATATTGACAGTCTTGCCGGTTTTGCCGCCCTGTTTACGTCCCTTGGTGCCGCTTGATGGAGGACGTTTTGCGACTTCTGATTTGAATGATTTATATCGTCGGGTGATTAATCGCAATAATCGTACTAGACGCTTGCTGGAGTTGAAGGCGCCGGAGGTTATCGTCCGTAATGAGAAGCGTCTGTTGCAGGAGGCGGTGGATGCGTTGCTTGATAATGGACGGCGAGGCAGGGCTTTCACGGGGACAAATAAGCTGCCGCTTCAATCGTTGTCCGATATGATTAAGGGTAAACAGGGCCGTTTTCGCCAAAATCTATTGGGTAAGCGCGTAGATTATTCCGGGCGTTCAGTGATTGTGGTGGGGCCTTCCTTGAAATTGCATCAGTGTGGTTTGCCCAAGGAGATGGCCTTAGAGCTATTTAAGCCGTTTCTATTTTACAAGTTGCAGTTGCCAGAATGTGGTTTGGCGGTTTCCATTAATGCGGCCAAAAAGTTAGTTGAACGAAGAATACCTGAGATTTGGGAAGTTCTTGAGGAGGTGGTTCGGCAGCATCCAGTGCTGCTCAATCGAACGCCAACTTTGTATCGTTTAGGTATTCAGGCTTTTGAGCCGGTGTTGGTTGAGGGTAAAGCCATCCAATTACATCCTTTGGTATGTAAGGCTTTTAATGCCAATTTTGATGGTGATCAGATGGTGGTGCATATTCCTTTGTCTATAGAAGCACAACAGGAAGCCCGGGTGTTGATGATGTCTAACCGTAATCTCCTTTCACCGGTTAATGGAGAGCCTTTGATTGTGCCTTCGCAAGAGATGGTTTTGGGTTTGTATTTTATGACCAGGGAACGTGCCGGGGCGTGTGGTGAAGGAATGGTGTTTGCCGATATTAACGAAGTACAACGTGCTTATGAAAACGGCGTGGTTGAGTTGTCGGCCTCAATTGAAGTCCATATCCAAAGTGAAGAAGAGCGTGTAAAAACGACCGTCGGGCGGGCAATACTCTCACAATATGTGCCAGAAGATGTGCCTTTTAATTTTATAAACCGTTGTTTAACAAGTCAAGCCCTTTCTGAGTTTATTCACTTTTTTTATCACAATCTTGGTTCAAAAGAAACCATAAGCATTGCTGAGAAGCTGATGGAATTGGGTTTTACCCACGCAACTCGCGCCGGCATTACCGTTGCTATTGAGGATATGGTCATTCCGAAACAAAAGCCTCATCTCCTTAAGCAAGCGTGGGCTGCTATCGAGAAAGTCCAAGGGCAATATCTCAAAGGTCTGATAACCAAAGACCAACGTTACAATCAACTCATTGATATTTGGACACAAACTAACGATAAAATGGCTGAAGCTGTGTGGAATGGGTTATCAGATGTACCGGAAACCCGATTATCATCAAAAAGTTCTCAGGTGTCGAAAACGGTTCATGAAAACCCTTTGTACATGATGATAGACGCGGGTGTACAAAGTTTAACACAAATTCCTCAATTGTCTGGAATGCGCGGACTTATGAGTAAGCAGGATGGCTCTATTCTTGAGATACCTATCACGGCTAATTTCCGTGAAGGGTTGGATGTGCATCAGTATTTTATGTCTACTCACGGGACTCGTAAGGGGCTGGCGGATACAGCTCTCAAGACGGCAAACGCGGGCTATTTAACGCGACGGTTGGTAGATGTAGCTCAAGATGTCATTATTGCGGAACAAGATTGCGGCACAACCGAAGGTTTGACTTTGACGGCTTTGATTAAAGATGATCAAGTCATTGAATCGTTAAGTGACCGGATACTTGGACGTGTGGTAGCAGTCGATATTTTTGTTCCAAACCGCGAAACACCACTAGTCACTGCCGGTACATTGCTTGGTGAATATTGGGTAAAATTTCTTGAAAAAAATGGGGTAGAGCAGGTTAAAGTACGTTCTCCGATTACTTGCCAATCTGAGCATGGTATTTGTGCAATGTGCTATGGGCGTGATTTTGCGAGTGGACAGTTGATAACTATTGGTGAAGCTATCGGAGTGATGGCGGCTCAGTCGATTGGCGAGTCAGGGACTCAATTGACTCTGCGTACACATCGTGCTGGGGGTGTTGCTAAAAGAGAGGCGGCTGTCAATTATATTGAGGCGCCTTCCAAAGGCGTGGTTCAACTTCATAATATCAAGCTGATTCAGCAACGGTTGAAGAGAGGTGGAAGAACGAGAGCAAAATCATCAACTCCCAATCCTCAATTCATCAATGTTTCTCATTCTGGTTCCTTAAGTACTCTCGACAAATCGAGAATAAAACGCCAAAGTCATCAAGTACCTTATGGGGCCATACTCTTTGTCAATGATGGCGACAATGTTAAGGCGGGGCAACGAATAGCCCATTGGGATACTCACACTTACCCCATCATCACTGAATTTGCCGGGTATATTCGTTTTGTCGATGTTCTTGAAGGCATCACTGTCAATTGTGAAGCCGATGAAAACAGCGGACTTGTCACTTATCAAGTTAAAGACCCTAAACAATGGCCTCTACATGCGAGAGACTTGCGCCCAAGGATCAAACTCGTTGATAAACATGATAGAGACATCAAGATGACGGGTTGTGAACAACCCGTTACTTATGTCTTACCACCGCGTAGCATTATTAGCATCGAAGAGGGTGCCAGAGTGAGTGTAGGAGATATTATAGCGAGACTTGGGCTCGAAATGCTCAAAAATCGTGACATTACCAGTGGTTTACCTCGCGTAGCTGATTTCTTTGAAGCCCGCATTCCCAAAGAACCGGCTATTTTAGCGCTTCGCTCTGGCGTAATCAGTTTTGGTAGGGAGACTAAGACTAAGCATCGCTTCATTATCACCGACAAAGACGGCCACAGTGAAGAATTTCCTGTTCCCAAATGGCGACATATAAAAGTTTCTGCGGGTCAACAGGTACAGCTAGGCGAATTCATTGTGGAAGGTGAAGTGAATATTCACGATCTTCTGCGCCTAAAAGGCATCAATGAATTGGTGAAATACCTTGTCAATGAAATGCAAGAAATATATATTAATCACGGTGTTAAGATTAACGACAAGCATTTTGAAGTGATAATACGACAGATGTTGCGTACTGTCACCATTCTGGAGCCGGGCGACACACCGTTTTTGAGTGGCGATGTGGTGAGACGCACTCAGTTATTAGAGGAAAACCAAAGAGTTACAGAAAAATGTGGCCAACCAGCTACTTGGGAAATCAACTTATTGGGTATTACCAAAGTCTCACTAGCCACAAAATCATTCATTTCGGCGGCCTCGTTTATGGACACGACACGGGTACTACTTGCCAGCGCCGTGAATGGAAAAATTGATGAACTACGCGGCATCAAGGAAAACGTCATTATAGGTCGTTTAATTCCGGCGGGCACGGGCCTTTATTCTCACAAAAATCAGGAGTCCAAACTTTAGTTTGGCAGTCCAAGAAGGCCGGAGTCCAAACGACGCAAAAGTTTCGCTCCGCGAAACTTTTGCGTCGTTTTAGTTTGAGTTTGGCAGGAGTCCAAACTGGACTCAGTTTTACCTTTATTTTTATAGGGTTATTGGGCCCCTGTTTGAGGGCCATAAAATGTTTTCAAATTAAACTCTGGCCTTACAAACGACAAGGATTGGGTAATCCCAAGGATATATCCCTGCTTTGATTCAATCGAAGTGGTTATTTGGAATCAAAATAACCCTTATTTTTTATTGTTATTGGCGCTAGTTTGAGGGCCATAAAACCGTTTTTAATATTCAAACTTTGTACCGGACAATTTATTTAAGTTTTTAGGCTAAAGTTTTGCTCCGCAAAATTTTAAAAAGATTGTGGAAAATTTATTTAAGTCATTGAGGGTCATATTTCTTACCAAAAATAAATGACAGTCGAAAAAATGTCCGGTACTCAGAGTGCCAAGTTAAAACTGTTACCCGTCAATAGAACATTGACAGAGTACTAGCCTTGCGCCGGGGAGTGGAACGAATTTACAAACCGGTGTAGTAGGGAGGCTTAGCCGCGAGGCTAGGGTGTTGACTAAGCTTTGACAGGTATTTTTCTTACTTGGTTTTGTGTTTGATAAGCTATAAAATTTACCCCCCTTTGGGGAAAAATGTGAATAGCCACAGGTACATACACCTGTGGAAAGGTATCAAAGACGTGTCTCCCTCCCACAGGTTCCACCTGGGGTGGTGAAAATTGTGAATTGTTAATTTGTGAATTGTTAATGAAAATAGACTCAATAAGTTATTGTTTTTTAAGTAATAATTAAAACGGGCGGAATAAAAATGGGAGCAAGTTTTAGAACCCGTTGGAACCTCCTTTTCATCAGCCCAGGTTCCACCTGTGGCTACTCATATTTTACCCCTTCGGGGTAACAAATTACAGAATAACGATTACTGATTAATAATCACCCATTAAAAATTACCCATTACCCATTACCAAAAAATGAGTGCAATCCGCTTACAGTACGAACAAACCTTGACAGCTTGCTCACGTCGATTGTTGGCTAGTCACTACGACGAAGACCCACTCACCGATGTTCTAACCTGTTTGCTTAAGGCAACCTCAATTAGTCGAATCGGTTTGTTTAAAAATTTTACCGGTGCTAAGCGAGGCTTGACTTCCCCCCTTGAGGGAGAGGGCCGGGGTGAGGGTGGTTTATGTACACTATGTACCCATCAAGTCGTTTCTTCTTCCCTCTCCCCTGATGAAGAGGGCCGGGGTGAGAGGAATAATCAATACTGGTTTTATCAACAAGGACTTATCCGCTGGCAAAGCCAGCTTTCTCAAGGCCAAATCATCAGCGGCAATGTGGCCGATTTCCCACCGAGCGAACAAGATATTTTACAAGCTTTAGAGTGTCTCTCCTTATTAGTCATTCCTCTTGAAGTTGCTGGGCAATGGTATGGCTTCGTCTGTTTTGGCGACATAGTCGCCCCGCGACAGTGGAAGGCTGACGAAATTTATCTGTTAAAAACGGCCACCGAATTAATTGGAATTTTCCTGACTCGTCGCCAAAATGAAAGCCACTGGCGCGAGCATGAAACGCGCTATCATTCCGTAGTGGCCGCCATGCAAGAAGGCGTGGTGCTGCAATATGCAGACGGACGAGTCGGTGCCTGTAACGCCAGTGCCCAGCGTATTTTGGGAATATCCGCCGAACAACTTATAGGAATGACTTCCATTAACCCAGAGTGGCGGCTTATTTATGAAGAAGGCACTCCCTTTCCAGAAGATGAATTGCCATCTCAGGTGACTCTACGCACCGGACAACCCTGTTCCAATGTTGTGCTAGGCGTACAAAGGCCAGATGATCATATCGTCTTGTTATCAATCAATTCTCAACCCCTGTGGCACGAAGGAGATAAGCTTCCATCGGCCGTTGTTTCCACTTTCAGTGACATCACCGCGCGTAAACAGATGGAAGACGCTTTGGCTTTAAGCGAAAAACGTTTTCGGGCCATCTTCAATAGTGCCGCCGTCGCCATTACGCTCGTTAACCCAGAAGGCCACTACATACAATTCAACGCCAGATGGCTAGACATGCTTGGCTACACCGCCGAGGAAATGCGCCTCAAAAAAAATATCGACCTGTATCACTATGACGACTATTTTGCCATCGAAATACTGATGCAAGACCTCAAACGCGGTGATATTGACCACTTCCGCACCGAAATTCGCTTGATCCACAAAAATGGCAAAGTGTTATGGGGAGATATCTCTTGCTCGGCTCTTCGTAACCGCAGTTTAGAAGCCATCATTAACATTGTTATGGACATTACTGACAGAAAACCGATAGAAGAAGAACGTGATCGTCTGTTTAATCTTTCAGTTGATATGCAATGCATTATCTGTTTTGATGGCTATTTTCAACAACTCAATAGCGCTTGGGAACATACCTTAGGCTATCGCCGCAAGCATTTATTGACTCAGCCCTTTTTAGCCTTTGTACATCCTGACGATTGGAACGCTACCCATCGCTTTTTTGAAAAGCTTTTAGAGGGCGAATCCGTACAAGGGTTTGAAAATCGCTATCGCAGCCAAGACAACGCCTACCGCTGGTTTTCTTGGAACGCCTACCCCCTTGTAGAACAACGAATAATTTATGCCATTATCCGTGATATTACTGAAAGCAAACAAAATGAAGTTGCCCTCAAAGAGGCCCATGAACGTCTATTAACCATATTGGATAGCTTAGAATCGCTTGTTTATGTCGCGGATATGCAGACTTATGAACTCTTATATGTCAATAAATACGGACAAAAAACCTTTGGCTCCTTCAACAATGGGCAACTCTGTTGGAAAACCTGGCATAAGGAACAAAACCAGCCTTGTAGTACCTGTAGTAATGAGAAATTATTGACGGATATTGGTGAACCCACGGGCGTGTACACCTCTGAAGTACAAGAGAAAAAAACTGGAAAATGGTACTTAACTCATGATCGTGCCATTCGTTGGGTTGATGGTCGCAATGTACGTTTACAAATTGCTACCGACATCACAAAACACAAACACACCGAGGAAGCCCTAAAAATCAATGAACACCGTTATCGAACTATTGTACAAGGCCAAACAGAATTAATTTGCCGATATTTACCGGATGGCCGCCTCAGTTTTGTCAACGAAGCCTACTGTCGTTACTTCAATACCACAGAGGCAGAATTAATTGGACATTACTTTACTGCCTTAATCTTTGATGAAATGCAGGACGTTATCACTCAAATGATGGAAAGTTTGAGTTGGAAAACCCCGGTGACTGAAATGGAACATCGCTCGGTTTTAAACAGCGAAGAGCGTTGGCAACATTGGATAGGCCGTGCGATGTTTGATGAAAACGAAAAATTGGTTGAATATCAGGTAGTGGGGCGCGACATCACGGAACGCAAACAAGCATTAGAGGAATTACGCCGTGCCAAAGAAGCGGCGGAAGCCGCGACTCGTGCTAAAAGCGAATTTTTGGCTAATATGAGCCATGAAATTCGTACCCCTATGAATGGGGTAGTTGGCATGACCGAATTATTACTCAATACCGAACTCACGCCCAAACAACGCGAATATGCTGAAATCATCTACCAGTCAACGGAAGCCTTGCAAACCATTATCAATGACGTACTCGATTTTTCCAAAATTGAGGCGGGAAAACTTTCCTTAGAAGGGACAGTGTTTGATTTAGAAGAAGCCGTCTTGGAAGTCGCTCGCTTGCTTTCTCTGACGGCAGAATCTAAAGGCTTTGAACTCATAGTACGCTACGCCCCAGATGCGCCGCGCCATTTTGTGGGTGATGCCGGCCGGATACGGCAAATTCTCACCAATCTCGTTGGCAACGCGATTAAATTTACCCATGACGGCTATGTCATGATTGACGTAGATTGCCAAATACAAACCTTTGAGTCGGTATGCAGGGTATTTCATATAAAAGACACGGGAATAGGCATTCCCCCCGATAAACTCCATACCCTCTTCGACAAATTTACCCAAGCAGACACTTCAACCACTCGTCAATTTGGAGGTACCGGTTTGGGGTTAGCTATCAGTCAACAACTCGTTAAAATGATGAACGGCGAAATGGGTGTGGTAAGTGAATGGGGCAAAGGCTCAACTTTTACCTTTACCCTACCGCTGCCGCTTGCTGAAATTCACGATGAATACAGGATCAGAAGTTCAGGCCTTCAGGCCTTCAGGCGTTCAGACGTACCGACTTTTTTGGCAACACCAGAACTCCAATCTTTACAAGGCACACGAGTCTTGATTGTAGATGATAATCCTGTGAATCAGCGAATCTTGATAGAACAACTTGAGAGCTTACAAATCCGCTGCGAAGCCGTAGACAGCGGACAAGCGGCCTTGACGGCCATGCGTGTTGCGCAACAGCAACAAGACCTCTGAAATCAAGGAGACGATTTTGTCGCAAACACAGCCGCCAAAAAATGTGATTGTCGCCATGACAGCCAATGCCATGCCCGGCGATGCACAACGATGTTTAGCCGCTGGAATGGATGATTACATTGCTAAGCCTATCAGCTTAGAACGTATTTTTGACATTATAAAAAAATATTGTCCTTCTTATCAAACTAACCTTATTCAACTGCCAAGCTTGGAAAACACCCCACGGTTCGTCTATTCCAGCCTTGCTTCCACCTTCTTCAAGGGAGGATGTGTTCAAGGAGGTAGAAAAGGGCAAACAGAAGGAAAACAAAAAAATATTGTTAGTGGAAGACAATCCCCTAAGCCGTCTGGTAGCCACAAATCTGCTTGAAGCACTTGGATGCACCGTAGAAGTGGTAGAAAATGGCAAACAAGCCGTAGACATCTGTACATATAACCACTATGATATTATTTTGATGGATATACTAATGCCAGTGATGGATGGCGTAGAAGCAACAAAACTCATTCGCCAAGGCAACGTTAAAGACATCCCGATTGTCGCTGTCACTGCCAACTATCGGCCCACAGACCTCAAACGCTATATTGCTGCCGGCATGAACGATTGTGTAGGCAAACCGGTAACAGTAGAGCGCATCAGTGAAGTTGTAGAAAAATACACAACACCGACCACCTCGAAACAAAACACTCAAGTTATGAATGAGAGAAAAAGTGACAAAAACCTCCCTAACCCCCCTTTAGAAAAGGGGGGAATAGGTTCGTCACCTCAAAAGGCCGAAAAACTTTCCTCACAACCGAACTCAGAGGAAAAATTGACTGGAGAAAGTACACTTTCGGCCGACTTACCTATTTTTGATACCCAACAAGCCAAACGCATAGCGATTGGCAAGTTACGCATTTTACTAAAAATCATCGACAAATTTACTCAAGATACACCTAAACAATTAGAAAAACTACAAACCGCGTTGCAAGAAGGCAATCATAAGAATGCAGAACGTTTAGCACATTCATTAAAAGGAAGTGCGCGTAGTGTAGGTGCGTTGCGATTAGGAGAAATGGCCTTTACCGCCGAAACGGCTGCCAAACAAGGCGACTTAGCCAAAATCGAACAACTACTGGATACCCTAACAAACGAATTTACACAATTACAAGCCTTATGGGAAAAAACAGACTGGGAAACCTTACTATAATATAATTATGAATTGTGAATTGTGAATTGTGAATTGTGTTTCAGGCAAAAGTTTCGCTCCGCGAAACTTTTGCCTGAAATTGTGAATTGTGAATTGTGGGTGGAGTCCAAACTTTAGTTTGGGCGTCGAACTCCAAACATTAGTTTAGATGCAAAACTAAAGTTTGACTTTAGTTTATACTCCGCCAACCTCGCCTGTAACTTTCTACGGGTAACTGAAATGAAATTCGTCAATCCCAAAAACGATATTGCCTTAAAAAAACGGATGTGTCCCAGTAGTCCTACTATCGATAACAAAGTATTACCGCTCAAATTTCAAGCTGTCTTTTGGGGGCCATGTTTCCATTTTTGTAAATGTGCTTTCACAAAAAACCCAAGGTTTTATCAAACTGGCAGTATTCGTTTGTAGTAGTCGCTTCAGCGACTTAATGTTTGTAGTAGTCGCTTTAGCGACTAAATCTAATACATCTAATATCAAACTTGCCGAGGGCTCCCGTAACGAAACGCCGTCAAAAATTTGTCAAAAACCTGTCATTAAATTGACAGTCAAATTAAAGACTTATATTCATTTTTCATTTTTCCATACTCTATATGATCCAATAAATTTATCTAATCTAAAAATTAGATAGGGCCCCATTTTGGCCCGCAATCCTAACGAAAAACCCTAGACAATTGTTCACTGATAGCTGATAGACGGAACGTAACGAAACGCCGTCAAAAATTTGTCAAAAACCTGTCATTAAATTGACAGTCAAATTATAGACTTATATTCATTTTTCATTTTTCATTTTTCATTCCTGAAAAAAGGCCTCAATCCGGCCCGAGTTACACAAACAACCGACCTTTCGTCAGATGAATTAGACCGTTTATCAATTCAACTTGATCTTATTTTCTAAATCATTAATAATGTTCAATGACTTCGGGCCGCTTTGTAACGACAGTTGATAACTTTTAACTTACAACTGATAACTTTCTACCCCTAACTAATAACTGATAAGCACTGCTAACCCACTCAGACAATGTGGTGATTTAGCCTGAACATAATTGTATTTAATCGGGCTTCACTCATTCATCATCTATAAAAATAAAAAGCGAGTGCATGATTCTTTGTTCGTAGTAGTCGCTTTAATGACTAAAAGGATTTTATTTAAATCAAGTATTTATTCATAAAAGCATTCATAGATAGAAGTGTTCGTAGAAGTGTTTGTAGTATTTGTTTAGCGCCTAAGTAAGTTAGTCGTCGTCGCGGCGTGCGTTAGTAATAAGCGCTTTAGCGACTAAGCAAATTTGAGTTAAATTGTACTTAGGTAACTCCAAAAAATTAATATACCAATAATTATAAATTTGCCAACCCTGAAGGGGTTGAATATGAATAGCCCCAGGTGGAACCTGGGGAAAGCAATATCAAAAAGGTCTCAACCCTGAAAATTCGTTCATCCGCGTCATTCGTTGTACTTTAATTCGTTTATCCGCGTCATTCGTTGGTTGTACTTCGTAATTATCCGCGCGATTCGTTGTATGTACATTAATTCGTTTATCCGCGTCATTCGTTGTACTTAATTCGTTTATCCACGTCATTCGTTGTACATTAATTCGTTTATCCGCGTCATTCGTTGAACTTAACAAGTGTTCGTAGAAGTAAGTCACTTTAGCTAAGCAAGCGGATATGAGTTAAATTGTAATACTTAATTCGTTTAGGAGCAAAATTCGTTGTACTTCGTAATTATCGTAATTCGTTGAACTTTAATTCGTTTATCCGCGTAATTAGTTGTACTGTACTTTAATTCGTTTATCCGCGTAATTCGTTGTACTTCGTAATTATCCGCGTCATTCGTTGCACTTAACTATTCACTAATCAACCACAGGAAATAATCATTATGTTATCCCAATATTTATCGGGAATAACGGCCCTATTATGGGGGTTATTCCGAATACCACCGCCTAAGGAAAGGCCTTTAAACGTTTCCGTTTGGAAACGACTCAACCTTGAAACGGTTAAACACCGTTATGGTGGATTTCGTTTTGCGAAATCCGCTTTTGGCGTGCTATTGCTGACGCTGTTTGGATTAAGTCCAGCCGTTCAAGCAGCCGCTGATCTCACAGCCACTACTATGGTTGCTGTTTTACAAAACGACGCTGATAGTGATACTTTGTTCAGCCCCGGTGATACGATACGCTACATTGTCACCATTGATAATACCGGGGATGCGGCCGATACGAGTGTTGTTTTCACTCTCACACCCGATACTGACACAACACTTCCGGGAAGTACCGTTACCACTACTCAGGGTACAGTAACTAGCGGCAACACTGTCGGCGATACCACAGTCAGTGTTAGTAGTATGGGTTCTGTCGCAGTGGGAACCCCGGTGACCATTAAGATTGATGTGACAATCAACAGTCCCTTATCGTCCTGCACAACTTCTGTCACTACCCAAGGAACTGTCACAAGCACTGAACATTCGGGTGGCATTCTAACCGACGATATTAACAACGCTGCCGTCGATGATGCTACTGTCACATCTCTCACGGTTCCCAACAACGCACCCACCGCCTCGGACAACACAGTATCGACACCGGAAAACGCCCAGAAAGTCTTTGCGGCGGCTGACTTTAATTTCTCCGATATCGATTGCAGTGATTCCCTCAGTAAAATCCAAATCACTCAATTGGAAACGGTAGGTGACTTGTATTTGGATGCCAATGACAATGAAGTCCTCAATGCGGGAGAAGATGTCACCCTAAGTCAAGAAATTGATGCGGTTGATATTCTCCGGCTGAAATTTATACCGGTAACCGATGACGACGCTTCACCATACACCACCTTCAAGTTTAAGGTGAAGGATGCTACGGACTATAGTGCATCCGAATACACCATGACCATTAATGTCGTGCCCAACCAAGCACCTACTGGGACCGATAAAACGGTGACAACCTTAGAAGATACCGCTTATACTTTTGTTGAAGCGGATTTCGGCTATAGTGATGCGGATACTGATCCTTTTACTTCCATCGAAATCACCCAACTGGAAACAGTCGGTGCCCTTCAACTGAGTGGTGCGGATGTCACTTTAACCCAAGTCATCCTGGTGGCTGATATTCCCAATCTGACCTTCACCCCGGCTACTAATGGCAACGGTACGGGCTATGACACCTTCCAATTCACGGTGAATGATGGCAACGTGGACAGTTCGTCAGCTTATACGATGACGATGGATGTCACGGCTGTCAATGATGCGCCCACTGCGGCCGATAACACGGTGACAACAAACGAAGATACCACTTATACTTTTGCTGAGGCCGATTTTGGCTTTAGTGATGTGGATGCCGATACGCTTGTCTCCGTCGAAATCACCACACTAGAGACGGTTGGTGCCCTTCAACTCAGTGGCGCGGATGTCACTTTAAACCAAGTCATCACTGTGGCCGATATTACCGCTTCCAATCTGACATTTGCGCCGGTTGCCGATGCCAACGGTACGGGCTATGACAACTTCCAATTCACAGTGAATGATGGTACGGTAGACAGTGCGTCGGCCAATACCATGACTATTGATGTCACGGCCGTCAATGATGCACCCACAGCAGCCGATAACACGGTGACAACAAACGAAGATACCGCTTATTCTTTTGCTGAAGCCGATTTTGGCTTTAGTGATGTGGATGCCGATACGCTTGTTTCCGTCGAAATCACCACACTAGAGACGGTTGGTGCCCTTCAACTCAGTGGCGCGGATGTCACTGTAAACCAAGTCATCGCTGTGGCTGATATTACCGCTTCCAATCTGACCTTCACTCCAGCGGCCAATGCCAGTGGCACAGGCTATGACACTTTCCAATTCACGGTGAATGATGGCACGGCAGACAGTGCGTCGCCCAATACCATGACTATTGATGTCACAGCCGTTAATGATGCGCCCACCGCTGCCGACAACACAGTGACAACAAACGAAGATACCGCTCTTGCTTTTGCTGAAGCCGATTTTGGCTTTAGTGATGCGGAAAGCGATCCTTTTACCTCCGTTGAAATCACCACACTAGAGACGGTAGGTGCCCTTCAACTCAGTGGCGCGGATGTGACTTTAAACCAAGTCATCACTGTGGCTAATATTGCTGCTTCCAATCTGACATTCACCCCTGCGGCCGATGGTTTCGGTACCGGTTATGACACCTTCCAATTCACGGTGAATGATGGCACAGTAGACAGTTCGTCAGCCTATACCATGACTATTAATGTCACGGCTCAACAAGATGCACCCACTGCGGCCGATAACACGGTGACAACCAACGAAGATACCACTTATACTTTTGCTGAGGCCGATTTTGGCTTTAGTGATGTGGATGGCGATACGCTTGTCTCCGTTGAAATCACCACACTAGAAATTGTAGGTGCCCTTCAACTCAGTGGCGCGGATGTCACTTTAAACCAAGTCATCGCTGTGGCCGATATTACCGCTTCTAATTTGACGTTCGCCCCAGTGGCCAATGACAGCGGTACGGGCTATGACAACTTCCAATTCACAGTGAATGATGGCACGGTAGACAGTGCGTCGGCCAATACCATGACTATTGATGTCACGCCTGTCAATGATTTGCCTACTGCAGCCGATAACACCGTGACAACCAACGAAGATACCGCTTATCCTTTTGTTGAAGCCGATTTTGGCTTTAGTGATGGGGATGGCGATACGCTTGTCTCCGTTGAAATCACCACGCTAGAGACGGTCGGGACCCTTCAACTCAGTGGCGCAGATGTCACTTTAAACCAAGTCATCGCTGTGGCTGATATTACCGCTTCCAATCTGACGTTCACTCCAGCGGCCAATGCCAGTGGTGCGGCTCATGACACTTTCCAGTACGGCCGACAGTGCGTCAGCCTATACCATGACGATTGATGTCACAGCTCAACCCGATGCACCCACTGCGGCCGATAACACGGTGACAACAGATGAAGATACCACTTATACTTTTGCTGAGGCTGATTTTGGCTTTAGTGATGTGGATGGCGATACGCTTGTCTCCGTTGAAATCACCACGCTAGAGACTGTAGGTGCCCTTCAACTCAGTGGCGCGGATGTCACTTTAAACCAAGTCATCGCTGTGGCCGATATTACCGCTTCTAATTTGACGTTCGCCCCAGTGGCAGGAGCTAATGGCACAGGCTATGACAGCTTCCAATTCACGGTGAATGATGGCACGGCAGACAGTGCGTCGCCCAATACCATGACTATTGATGTCACAGCTGTCAATGATGCCGATAACACGGTGACAACCAACGAAGATGCCGCTCTTGCTTTTGCTGAAGCCGATTTTGGCTTTAGTGATGTGGATAGCGGCGATACGCTTAGTTCCGTTGAAATCACCGCACTAGAAACGGTTGGTGCCCTTCAACTCAGTGGCGCGGATGTCACTTTAAACCAAGTCATCGCTGTGGCTGATGCGGCCAATGCCAGTGGTGCGGCTCATGACACTTTCCAATTCACGGTGAATGATGGTACGGCCGACAGTGCGTCAGCCTATACCATGACGATTGATGTCACAGCCGTTAATGATGCGCCCACCGCTACCGACAACACGGTGACAACAAACGAAGATACCGCTTATCCTTTTGTTGAGGCCGATTTTGGCTTTAGTGATGTGGATGGCGATACGCTTGTCTCCGTCGAAATCACCACACTAGAGACAGTGGGTGCCCTTCAACTCAGTGGCGCGGATGTGACGGCAAACCAAGTGATTCCAGTAGCCAACATTCCCAATCTGACATTTACCCCAGCGGCCAATGCCAACGGTGCGGCTCATGACACTTTCCAATTCACGGTGAATGATGGCACGGCAGACAGTGCGTCGGCGAATACCATGACGATTGATGTCACGGCCGTCAATGATGCGCCTACTGCGGCCGATAACACCGTAAGCACTAACGAAGACAACGATAAAGTCTTTGCGGCGGCCGATTTTGGTTTTAGTGATGTTGATACGGGTGACACGCTTAGTAAAATCCAAATCACTACCCTACCCGGCGCCGGCACTTTGTATGTGGATATCGACACCAACTATGTCATCGACTCACCGGGAGACGATATTGCTTTACTTCAAGATATTTTGGTCGGTGACATTCCCAAATTGCATTTTAAGCCGGTTGCAGATGCCAACGGAACGCCATACACCACCTTCACATTTAAGGTGCATGATGGTACTGCCTTTAGTACATTGGCATACACTATGACTATTGATGTCACAGCCGTCAATGATGCACCAAGCTTTGCGCTTTTGGATAACACACCCACGTTTGTAGAAGACAGTTCGGCTGTGGTTTTGGATCCCAATGCCACCATTAGCGATCCTGAACTTAATGCGGCCAATGACTACAATGGCGCGACGCTCACCCTCATACGCACAGGCGGTACTTACGGTACTGCGAATCCGGATGATGTGTTTAGCGGGACGGGTACATTGACTAGCTTAAGTGGGACATTGACAGTAGATAGCACCAACATTGGTACTGTCACCAACAGCGGCGGCACGTTGTTGTTAACGTTTGATGCTAACGCGACTAGGGCGTTGGTCAATAGTGCGCTGCAACAAATCGCCTATTCAAACACTAGTGACGCGCCGGATGCTAGCGTCCAGATAGACTACTTCATTAATGACAAAAATACAGGTGCCCAAGGAAATGGAGGGGAACTAACGTGGGTCGAGTCGATTACTGTGACCATCACGCAGGTCAACGATGCGCCTGTAATAACTGTGCCGGGTACACAAACGACAAATGAAGACACCCCTTTGACTTTTTCTGATAGCAAATAAGGGCACTTTAACTTTGTTTGGAACATCACCCTTCACCGGTTTAACCTTTACCGGTGGTGATGGCACAGACGATGTCAGCATGGTATTTACCGGCACGACAACTGACATCAATACCGCTCTAAATGGTATGATCTTCACACCAGAAGAGAACTTCAATGGCACCGGTACTGTCTGTGGCACAGTCGCTTGTGTGCTGATTGTCGTCAACGACCAAGGCAACACTGGTGGTGGTACTATCTTTGTTAACGACGAAGTGGTCATTAACATCAATGCGATTAATGATGACCCGGTATTTACCAGTACCGCTGTTACTGCTGTTGATGAAAACAGTCTTTATAGTTATAGCATTGTGGCAACTGATGTTGATACCAGTGACACGTTAACTATTACCGTACCGACAACAGCCAGTTGGTTGACTTTGACAACTGGTGGCGGTGGTACCGAAACGTTAAGTGGTACACCCACAAATGATGACGTGGGAACGCACAATGTCACGTTGCGCGTCAATGATGGCACGGAGGATATTGACCAAAGCTTTACTATCACGGTTACCAATGTCAATGATGCACCTGTGCTAGACAACACCAAAGACAAAGATGGCAACACGGCCGATCTCAGTCTGGATGCGATAGCCGAAGATGCCGGTACGCCGTCTGGTGTGGTGGGGACTTTAATCAGTGATCTCGTGGCACTCAGCGGAAATGTCACTGACGTTGATGGTGTTGTGACGGGTGTGGCTTTGACGGCCGCTCTGACAACTAATGGTAGTTGGTATTACACGTTAAACGCTACCACTTGGATAGCTATGAGTAGTGTGGCCGACAATAATGCGTTACTGCTGGCCGCCGATGCCAATACACGGCTTTACTTCCAACCCAACGCCAACTTCAATGGTACCATCACGAATGCAATCACTTTGCGTGCTTGGGATCAGAGCAGTGGTACGGCTGGGAATCAAGTCGATGCCAGTACCAATGGTGGAACAACAGCATTTAGTAGTGCGACTGATACCGCCAATCTGACTGTCACAGCAATTAACGACGCGCCGGTATTTACCAGTACCGCTGTGGAAACGGTTGATGAAGACAATGCTTATAGTTATAGCGTTGTGGCCAGTGATGTCGATGGAGACGCTTTAACCATTACCGCACAGACGACACTACCCAGTTGGTTGAGTTTGACGACTACTGGCGGTGGTACCGAAACGTTAAGCGGCACACCCACAAATTCAGATGTGGGGACGCATATTGTGACATTGCGCGTTAGCGATACCCTTCTTTTCAATGACCAAACCTTTACTGTGACGGTTGCCAATGTCAATGATGCACCGGTATTTACCAGTGCCGCTGTTACCGCGGTTAATGAAAACAGTGCATATAGTTATAGCATTGTGGCAACTGATGTTGATGTGGGTGACACCTTAGCCATTACCGTACCGACAACAGCCAGTTGGTTGACTTTGGTGGATAATACTGATGGCACCGGCACGTTAAGCGGCACACCGACAAATTCAGAGGTGGGAACACACAATGTCACGCTGCGCGTCAATGATGGCACGGTGGATGTTGACCAAAGCTTTACTGTCACAGTTGCCAATGTCAATGATGCACCTGTGCTAGACAACACCAAAGACAAAGATGGCAACGTGGCCGATCTGAGTCTGGATGCGATAGACGAAGATGCCGGTGCGCCGTCTGGTGTAGTGGGGACTTTAATCAGTGATCTTGTGGCACTAGGCGGTAATGTCACTGACGTTGATAATGTTGCTGTGACCGGTGTGGCTTTAACGGCCGCTCTGACGACTGATGGTAGTTGGCATTACACGTTAGACGGTGGTACCACTTGGATAGCTGTGGGTAGTGTGGCCGACGATAATGCGTTACTGCTGGCTGCCGATGCCAATACACGGCTTTACTTTGAACCCAACGCCGACTTCAATGGTACCATCACGGATGCAATCACTTTGCGTGCTTGGGATCAAACCAGTGGTACGGCTGGGAATCAAGTCGACACCAGTGTCAACGGTGGAACGACAACATTCAGTAGTGCGACTGATACCGCCAATCTGACTGTCACAGCAGTTAACGACGCGCCGGTATTTACCAGCACCGCCGTTACAGCGGTTGATGAAGACAGTGCTTATAATTATAGCGTTGCGGCAAGTGATGTTGATGGAGATGCCTTAACCATTACCGTACCGACAACAGCCAGTTGGTTGACTTTGGTGGATAATACTGACGGTACTGGCACGTTAAGCGGCACCCCCACGGATTCGGATGTGGGAACGCACAATGTCACGCTGCGCGTCAATGATGGCACGATAGATGTTGACCAAAGCTTTACTATCACAGTTACCAATGTCAATGATGCACCAGTGCTAGACAACACCCTGGACAGTCAAGGCAACACGGCCGATCTGAGTCTGGACGCGATAGCCGAAGATGCGGGTGCGCCGTCTGGTGCGGTGGGAACTTTAATAAGTGATCTCGTGGCACTAAGCGGAAATGTCACTGATACACGGATCTATTTCCAACCTAACGCCAACTTCAATGGTACCATCACGGATGCAATCACTTTGCGTGCTTGGGATCAGAGCAGTGGTACGGCTGGGAATTTCGTTTCTACCAATAGCAATGGTGGTACAACGGCATTTAGTAGTGCGACTGATACCGCCAATCTGACCGTCACAGCGGTTAACGACGCGCCGGTATTTACCAGTACCGCCGTTACTGCGGTTAATGAAGACAGTGCTTATAGTTATAGCATTGTGGCAAGTGATGTTGATGGAGACTCCTTAACCATTATCGCATCGACGACACTATCCAGTTGGTTGACTTTGACGGCTAATGGCGGTGGTACCGAAACGTTAAGTGGTATACCCACGAATTCGGATGTGGGAACACACAATGTCACGCTGCGCGTCAATGATGGCACGGTAGATGTTGACCAAAGCTTTACTGTCACGGTTGCCAATGTCAATGATGCACCAGTATTTACCAGTACTGCCGGGACAGCGGTTGATGAAGACAGTGCTTATAGTTATAGCGTTGTGGCCAGTGATGTTGACGCGGGCGATACGTTAACCTTAACCCTTACCGCACCGACACTACCCAGTTGGTTAAGTTTGGTGGATAATGGCGGTGGTACCGGCACGTTAAGCGGAACACCCACGAATTCGGATGTGGGGGCGCATAGTGTGACATTGCGCGTTACCGATACTGGCACTCTTTTTGAAGAGCAAACCTTCACAGTGACGGTTACCAATGTCAATGATGCACCAGTGCTAGACAGCACCAAGGATAAAGATGGCAACACCGCAGTTCTCAGTCTGACTGCGATAGATGAAGATGCCGGTGCGCCGTCTGGTGTGGTGGGGACTTTAATAAGTGATCTTGTGGCACTCAGCAGCGGTAATGTCACTGATGTTGATAGCGGTGCGGTGACGGGTGTGGCTTTGACTGCCGCTCTAACGACTAATGGTAGTTGGTATTACACGTTAGATGGTGGTACCACTTGGATAGCTGCGGGTAGTGTGGCCGACGCTAGTGCGTTACTGCTGGCCGCCGATGT
>NBMI01000123.1 GCA_002085445.1 Candidatus Parabeggiatoa sp. nov. 2 | reverse complement strand
AAAGGGCACTGAAGACTCAATGCCATATCGTGTGCTTATGAAAAAATCCGGAATTTACCAGTCCCCTTTAGGGGACTTTAGCTTTGGCTCTTTCTCGTTTATTTCTTAACTTAATGGCATTGGGGCAACGCCCCTGGCTCTTGGCTCTTAACGCACTTTCACAATCGCAAAAGCGGGCATCGCTTGAGGAGTCGCAAAGGTGGGTGTTTGTTGTAATTGTTTGCCATACTTTTTGGCGACTTCCTCAACCAGTTCGGGCACTCTCTCTGCCAAGTAAGTCCCCAATTTCAAAAAGGAAATCTCACCGTAGCCCGCTTTCCCTGAGAGGCCTTCCAGTAAGGCTTCCGTAAAGGCCCCATTTTGCCAACCGCGGTATTCCACCGATGATTGATTGCCGGCCGAGGCTGCATAGACAACAACACCCGATTTAGCACTGGCTAACTTATTCGTCAGTCCTGTCATATCCGGTAACCTCAGATTGCCGGCCGTGAGGTTGCCAGAATAACAAGTGTCTACGAAAAATAAGACTTTGCCGTTTATGGTTGCCATGCTGTGTTTCAGTTGGAAATACGGCAAGGCCGTGCTGAAAATATGTTTGACTTGGCCATCTTTTGGGAAAAAATAATATTCCCCACCTTCGTCATTAAAGCCATGGCCGGCCAAAAATATCATGGCCGTATCTTGACGTTGAGTTTGTTTTTTGATCCATTCCAACCCCTTTAAAATATCCTTGAAAGTGGCATTGGAATACAACCGCGTTTTGATACCATCGTACAGTCCCTTGCCTCTTTGCTTTTTGAGCAATTTGACAAAGTCTTTGGCATCTTTCGCCGGATAGTTGAGATCCTGAACGGACGGATCATCATACTGACTTACCCCGATAGCCAACACGTAGAGCGTTTTGGTGAGGGCCGTGCTGCGGCGAGTGCTATAACGGCGCTTTTTACCACTACTACGACCACGCTCAGCCACTTCTTCCTTCCAATGGAGTTTTAAGCTAGAAGGTTCTGAGGTGGTATACCGGTTTTCCGCCAGCAAGCTGATCGTGACTTCTTCGGTTGGTAACAACACAGTCAAGCTATAGATGTTATCCGCTTGATAATCCAAGTTTTTTGGTAGGCCCTTCAGATAGGCCTCTGGCAACGGACGACCATTCAGTAACACCGTGAGGGCCGTAATGGGTTCTTTGGAATTAGGACGGACTTTGTAGCGTAATTGCACTTGGGAACTCGAAAACGTGTTATTACCCGTTTCGTCAAGCGGTAACAATTCAACTACGGGCGGTAGAATATCAACCAGCGTGGTTTTGGAGTCAAGTAGGCCTTTTTCTTGATTAGCCAAACGTACCGTTTCTTGAACGTCAAGCGTTTCTAACACCTTGGCAATGACATCGGGCCGATAATAAATGTCACGAAACTGGGCCGCGTTGTAAAAATCAGCCGCTTTTTCGGCCCCCCGATTGAGATGCCAACCAATCAGTTCTTCTCCGCCGACGGAAGTATCATAATAGCCGTCCTTCGTACCGAGTATCCAACGGTTGCTAGATGAAAACAGCTTGTCTGGTGCCGGTAATGAGGAGACTATCTCTTCAAGAGATCGTCTCCGTTTGGCTATCATCCTGAGGAGTGCCGGCTTGGCCGGAAAAAAGACCAACAATTCTTGGCCATCACGCAACCGATACCAATGTATCGTGCCATCTCCAAATGCGGCCACACCGACTTTGCCATTGCCGGCGATATTAACAGCCCAAACAACTCCCTGCACGGGGATTTTCCAGCGCGGTTGGCCTTGTTTATCGAAGTACTGTAAAGACCAGTCACAGCCTAACAGAAAGTGTTCACCATCGGGCGCAATGGCAAGGCTACGTGACCGTTCTCCTTGTCGTAGGGAGAGAGGCTTACCGTTGAGTTTGGGGTAATCCTGTTTCCAACCGGTGATGTTTAAACCGGGTGCTTGAGTGCGGGGTGCTATTAGATTTAAGCGCCCTTTGAAAAAGGAGCGGACAGCATTCTTCCCTTTCTTGAAGGGAGGACTTCCCTCTTCTTTATTAAAGGGAGAGGGGGGCAGATTGAAAGGCCCAGTGCGTTCAGGCTTTTGAAAGGGAGGCCTTCTTCCAGTCTCAAAGGGAGAAGGAGGCAGATTGAAAGGCCGTGTGCGTTCCTTCTTTTGAAAGGGAAGCCTTTTTTCTTTCAAAAAGGGTAAGGGGGGAGGAATTAAACTCAGTGTGCGTTCCGTAACAGAGAAACGCGCCGGGTGTTTGCCCCCAGATTCAAATCCAAATTGCACCGTGCGGCCGTCCTTGGACAGCAGTAAACCTTTCTCATTATCTCGAAAATCCGCAATCACAGCCTCACGGTACAGTGTTTTTTCTCCGTTGGCATTGAATAGCCCAAAGACGGGATCACTTGCCGCAAAAAGAATTTTCCCGTTTTGCAAGGCCCGAATATCCATAACGCTATTATCAGAAGCGGACCAAGCTTGATAACGGCCTCGCCCCGCTTGGGACCAACGTAGGATAGGACGGCTTTTCTTGTCGTTATACTCGCCCCCCGCATACAGCCTGTGTCCGTCAGAAGACCACGCCACGCTGGCTAAATTGCCATTATCCACGCCCTGTGTGTCGGGACTATACAGTAAATCCAAGTTGTCGCTGGACAAGACGTTAATTTGGGTGGAATCCCCAAAGCCTACGGCAACCTTCATACCGTCCGGTGAAAAACGGGCCGCGACCGGTTGTTTGCCCCCCGGTACCAAGCGTTTGTGCAACAACTTAAAGTCTTTATTGTAAAGGCGGATATAACCCTCATCACTGGTAGTGACTAACCGGCCAGCGTTGTCAAACTCGGCCCATCGACTTATATTGCCATAATCGGTGTCTTGAGCGTGTAGACGATAATCAGAACGACGATAGATGCGAATGCCATCATCCCATAAGCAGGCCACCAAATAGCGTCCATCAGCGGAATAATTCAAGTGAACAATGGTAGAAGGCTGTTGAAGACGTTGACGCAATTCGCCCGTGGCGCGGTCAAACAGGTAGACAGAAAAATTGTTCTTACCTGTCCGGCCACCCGCCGCCACCGTCTTCCCATCCGGTGAAATCGCCACCGCATAAATCTGGCCTTCATATCCCTCACCAATGGGCGGCCGCAACACACGCAACAATTTCCCGTTTGGCAAAGACCACACACGCACGGTTTTGTCCTCTGAGCCGGTTACCAGATAACGTTCTTGGGCATCAACGTCAATTCGAGGTATCGCGGCGGTGTGCATTCCCGTTTCGATGCGGAGGATGGGCGTGTCTGTCGCCGCGGTGGCCGCGGTTGGAACAAGGCCTAAGGATAGGCCAAACAAATATAACAGCGTTTGGAAAGTTTTTTGAAAGTCCATGATTTCTCCTTTATTTATTTAAATTGATCTCATGCTTTTCCAAGGCCAATTTGACAACAATTGGCCCCAAAAAAGTGTCAATTTACCGTCATTGAGCAAAAATGCAAAGTCACAATTTTTATTGGCTTACCACCTATCAGGTTTGGCACTGGGCTCGTTGAATGGAATTGATTAAAATCAATAAACATTATCGAAAATTAACTATTTTATAATAAATCAATGGCTTAGTGTAATGTGGGTAGAACTGTCGCTCTGGGTGGCTACATTGGATTATTTTCGATAAATAATGTCTAATAAATTACATAAGGGCAATCTCAACGGGAAAGCCCTTGAAATTGAAGCTTTCCCAGTTAACGATCCCAGTACCATCAGCATGAAAAATGCTCTTTAATCTTATTCATCACAGCCAACCACTTTTGTAATTTGTCTTGTTTGCTTAATTGTGCCATCGCTGGACTGGTAGACGGCAGTCGATAGTACGTTAAATGGTCAAATTGAGGGCCAATGAGAGGAATAACACGCTTTTTATATTCCTTTTCGGCCTTTGTGCCATTAAACAAGACAAACATGATATCCCGATGCTCCTTAAAAAACAACTCAAAATCATTTGTCACAATGGACTGGCTTTCTATGGACGAATCCAAACTGCCTTCCCTCTGACAATGTTTTAGCACATCCCACAGCGCAATCTCATTTTCAATTAACACCGCCTTTTTTTGTTCATAACTCAATAGCGGTGGACAATCAGCGAATTGCGCTATAATATTCCAAAAGCTATTACGTGGATGAGCGTAATATTCTTGTTTTTCTAAAGAGGCGATGCCCGGTACAGAACCTAAAATAAGAATTTTAGCATTAGCAGCCGCAATCGGCGGAAAACCAGTAATCATTTTTTTTGGTAATAATTCAAAAAGTTTGTAGTAGGCGATTTATCGCCTTTTTAGGGCCATGCTAGACAATCAATTATGTCATTGAAAATAAGAAAGACGACTTTCAAGAACAACATCTGGTGTTTTTTGGACTTGATTGAAGGCATCGACGATGAACGACTTCCCGCGGTTTCACTCTCCTCTTGAGAGGGGTGTGTCATCAAAAGCGCAAATTATGACAGTAATAATAACTGTTGCGGCCGCTCCAGTTGGTGGCTGAATTCAAATCTGAATAAATACAATCAAAGGATCATGATCAGAAGCGCGGTAGGGTTCAGCGTTATACAGATTGCTCAATTGGTTGGCAGACTTAGATTCCATGTTGTAATCAAGGACGCGCGGTTCGTCAGCATTAATATGCCACACAGTGATGCCCGTCACTTGAGACAACAAGTTGCCGCTTGCCAGCGCATAATCCAGATAACCCGCTTCTCCGTTGTAAACGTATGAATAAGAAGAACTGGCCCCCAAAAAGTAGTCAATCAGATCAGTGTAACCGCCGTTTTTGATGACGGTGATAGGTTCTTCCATCGCATAAGCATTCAGATCGCCGATGATGAGAAAGTCGGCATCGCCGCTGTTGGTGGGATCGGTCGCTAACCAGTCCACAATGGCTTGAGCAGCACGAGTGCGCGTTAGGTTGCAATTACCTTGCCCGTCGCCGATATCAGGATCACCAATGCGGTTGCAACGGCTACCTTTGGACTTCAGATGAATCACGGCCACGGTGAGTCGGCCACTGGTTGCCCGTTCTTCAAACGTCTGCGCCAAAGTAGGACGGTTCTTGCGGTCGTTGTAACGGCCATCTACCGAAGAATCTAACAGAGTTGCGCTTCCTACCGCTATCACGGTTTCCACACGGTAAATAAGGCCAACGGCAATCTTATCGGTGCCGATTTTAGAAAGGCGCGGATCGATAAAAGCATAGCTTGTGCCGCTCGGTGCGGCCACATTGAGGCCGTTGACTAAATCCTGAATGGCACTGGTGTTACTATAGCCGTCGTTTTCCAATTCCATCAAACCAATGATGTCGGCCCCCATCGTGGTGATGGCTGAAATGAGTTTATCGCGTTGCCGCTGGAACTCTTTATAGGTATCA
Organism: Candidatus Parabeggiatoa sp. nov. 2; assembly: GCA_002085445.1. GTDB lineage: Bacteria > Pseudomonadota > Gammaproteobacteria > Beggiatoales > Beggiatoaceae > Parabeggiatoa. Next base: position 28,269 of record NBMI01000123.1, on the reverse strand, counting down.
GCGCCACGGGAAGTGGGAAAACCACTACCCATGCCGTTGCCGTTGAAATAGTTTAGCACATTGAATACGGCCACTTTGATGCGGCCGCCTACGTCAACCGGTTGGCGAGTGCGCGGGTTAGAGGCCACGAAGTTGGGTGTTGTTGTTGGTTCTACGCGATAGTGACGGTAGGCGTAAGACAGCACACCGGTTACGCCAGTAACGGTATCGCCACTGCGTAGCGAGTTGGAGGCCGTCAGTTTGGGTGCTGGATAGATGATGGGATCATGGTTCTGGACAAAGCGGCCGTCGTCTATCAAAATACGGTTGAGAGCATTAGCGGCCCGCACGGCCTTGGCATCGGCCCCAGGTAGCGCGACATGGGTGGGAGCCATGAGTCGGCCGGCGGAAGATAGCCAGACTTCTCCATAACGGCCAAGGTTGTGGTTTTCGGTTACTGTCAATTGTTGGGGCAGATAAACTCGCATACCTTCGTACTGTTCCAGAGCATGACGGGAAGCCAAGGGCAGATAGATATTGACCGCCGCTGGAAGCGGATTATTGCGGCTCAGTACAGTCACGCTAACCTTGCTCAATTCGGTTAAACCGTAATATTCCTTGACTTGGCCGGTTACTCGTACCAAGTCACCTACATTGACGCTAGTGCGGCCATTTGGATCATAGACGAAAAGACCTTCGGAAGTGGCCGAGCGATTGTCCACATCGGTATCTTCTTCTTGGATGAAGAAACCTTTTAACGCACGACGGCCCTGAAAATCGCCAACGACAATGGCTTCGACAGTGACATTAGAATAGATCATGGGACTGCGAGTGCCGCTACCCTGAATTTCGTGGATAAGCGTTATGTTGTTTGCGGGCGGTTTAGCTAACGTTGTGGAGGCGCTAAGCGCAAACAACAGCAGTAACGAAAGCCGCCGTTTTAATGCTGTGGTGGGGTAGCACATTAAATGTGACATAAAAGTATCCTTGATATACTAATGAAAAATGTTTCAATAACTACAAGGATTGTATTTTATAAAGGATTTGCTTATGAAGGGATATAATGCTTTGATGAGTTGTGAAATTTTTATAATATTTTGAGTCGCACTTCAAAACGTTATCATCAACAATCCTTTTTAAGAAATCCCTTCTAAAATACAATCCTTGTAGGATTCGTACTTGAAAACGTTATCATCAACAATCCTTTTTAAGAAATCCCTTCTAAAATACAATCCTTGTAGGATTCGTACTTGAAAATGTTATCATCAACAATCCTTTTTAAGAAATCCCTTCTAAAATAGAATCCTTGTAGTTATTGCATTGGCTTTTAAAAATGACGTTACCCGAAAAATACCGAATGCGCCCACCTGTGGGTTTTAACATCAGAGACGCGCCAACCCCTTCAGGGTTGAATGTCAAATAGAATTTTCTCACCAGTTCAGAATTTTCCCGCTTTACCCCTTCGGGTAAACAAAATTAGTGTTATTATACATCCAACAAAGGTTCCATTTAATGAAAAAACGTACCAATCTTAGCGGTTATTGCCAGTTCGTCTTATGCGACGGACGATAAATGTTTTCCCCCTCTTGACTCGAACAGCACCCCGCGGCAAATCGTTGTATAGAGATTAAGATTAAACTTAATACTCAGCGAAAGCAACTTGACACCCAACAGCAACAACTTGTTACCCAGCGCTTACCACCTATCAGTTTTTTTAACTCTTTGAATATCAAGTACAACTTCTTTTAGGATATCACTCCTTGTTTGATGGCATAAATTAACACTAAATATTCTATTTTAAAGTCAAGTGATCCTTAAAAAATTTAACGAATCAAGTTTTAAAGAACAATTAATCCGTTCAATTCCCTAAACTTCGGTAACTCCGCTTAAGCGAGATCATCCGTTGTACTTACGAGACGTGGTACTATTTTTGATAAACTGATAGGTGATAAGTACCCAGCGAAAAAAACTTGACACTCAGCGGCAGCAACTTGAGACTCAACAGCGGCAAATCGACACCCTGCAAAAGCGAATCGCTGAACTGGAAACCGAAAACCAACGCTTATGGGAACTGGCGGCTCTCCCCGAAAAATACGAAAATGTCAAAGCCTTTGTCACTAAAAACATTGTCCAAAAAGCACCAAGGCGGCGCATGTTCCCTTATCATATAGAGGAAAAACCGCAAAGAAAATTTGTGCGGCTAACGAGAGGCAAGAAAAAACCTGCCAGTTGGTCAAGTTCCTTTTTATCAGAAGATGCCAATTCTAGTCGTGATAAATCGTGTCAACAACCGCTTTCTTTGGCCTTGGGGAAACTCCAACTCACGTCCAAATACTTTGAACGTGGACTGGTGTCTCACGGAAAGACGTGGGTAGCCTGTTGTAAGCGTTAGCTTTAGTAGGCGGCCGGGACGAAAAAATACCCGGCAACAACGACAAGGATTATTTATCAAAACGGAAAATTTATAGCGATAAAAATCTTTTCATAAGCAAACAATCCCGACAGTTATTTATCAGCAACAACGACAAGGATTAAATCGATACGGATAGAACGACAAAATAAATACGCGCCCACATTGAAATCCTTGTCGTTATTTTGCTAATACTTTAATTGAAAGACAAGATGATTTAGAAAAAGCTATTGAGGCTGGAAAAATAATCGAGGTGTTATGATGGATGAAGATAAATCAATACCGGAAGAGGTTCACGAAACCGCTAAAGGGCTTAATAAAGCCAGCTTGATGGAGACGAAAACCCGGCGTGAAGTTGATAAGCTTTGCTTACCACAAGTTAAACCGTATAACCCCGAACAAATCAAGCAGATCAGAATCAAAAACAATACCACTCAAGCGGTTTTCGCTGTTTATCTCAATACCAGCCCTTCTACGGTACAAAGATGGGAAAATGGCAAAATTAAACCCAAGGGAACCTCACTGAAGTTGTTAAACCTAGTTGAACAGAAAGGGCTTGAGATTTTGGCCTAATTTCTACAGGAAGGCAGAAACGTTTGGCAGTCGTCCAAACTTTGGCAGTCGTCCAAACTTGAGTTTGGCAGTCGTCCAAACTTGAGTTTGGCAGAGTAATGATGCCGGCCCCTGTTATTTACCTATTTTTTTAGGGTTATTTAGACTATCGATTTTGATGGCCATTTCAACTTTGGCAGTCGTCCAAACTAACGTTTGGCAGTCGTCGTTTGGCAGAAGTCCAAACTAACGTTTGGCAGAAGTCCAAACTTGAGTTTGGCAGTCGTCCAAACTAACGTTTGGCAGAAGTCCAAACGTAAGGAAGGCAGTCGTCCAAACAGTCGTCCAAACTAACTAATGGCCGAGTAGTGATACGCGGGCCCCTGTTATTGTCCTATATTTTTAAGGTTATTTAGACTATCTTGTTTGAGGGCCATAAAATAGGTTTTAAAATGTCGCGCTCATTATTGATACTTTTTGTAGGTGTTTTGTTGCTTAACTTAATGGCATTGACCCTAGCGTGGGCCGACGGAACGCAACGCAATCCGTGTGATTTTGATGGATTCTAAAACGAACAAACTCTATGTCTAAGAATATGATGATTTTTGCCGGGCCAAATGGTGCTGGAAAAACGACCTTAGCTTATGAATATCTTGATGTGTTCAACTATTACTATTTGAGTGCCGATGCCATTGCGACAGAACTTGCACCTGACGGCAAATTCCATGATGTCAAAATTCAAGCAGGGCGTAAATTCTTTCATCAACTGAACAACCTGATAGCAGAAGGTAAGGACATTATCATTGAATCAACGCTTTCAGGCCTTGGATTTCAGCGTATCATTCAGCGCTTTAAGCAGGCCAACTACACCATAACAATATCATTCATTTATCTTGAAACACCCGAAGTTTGTATCAAACGTATCAAGGAGCGCGTTTTAAAAGGTGGACACCACGTACCAGAAAAGGATGTTAAACGTCGATTCATCCGTAGTAAAAATAATTTCTGGCACACCTATAAAAACCAAGCCGATTATTGGCATCTATTTTATAATACCAACTACAGCTTCATTGAAGTGGCGATAGGTCAAGATACGAAGTTTACCGTCACAGATGAAGCACTCTTTAAACTCTTTTTGCGTGATCTTAACGGTGTCACATGAATACTCAACAACCACTTGATATTCAAGCCTATCTTCAAGCGACTGTTCTTAAACGTATTGGCAATCGCGCCGTCCGTAAAGCTTTGGAAGAAAATCGTCGGCTTGGCATACCCAATGTTTATTCTCATAATGGCGAACTTTATTATGAATTGCCAAATGGCAAAATAACGCAAAAAGATCCGTTCAATAACCGGGACATGCCGAGGGTGGAATAAAAATAGGAGTCGGCCAACTGGCGGTTTGGCCGTTCCAAGCCAAAGTTTAAGTTATTAACACTATAGTTATTTCTTGTCAACAACCAAAAGGAGAGTACTTGATGAAACAACGACTTTTGGTATTTATACTAATGCCGCTGATATCCACCCCAGCGTGGGCCGATGGAACGCAACGCAATCCGTGTGATTCTGAATTAATAACCTCAAGTTAGGAAGCCATGCATTCGCGTCGCTAGTGGGCCATTCATAAAATTAGCGCTATCAATTCGATAACCTGGCCCACTATAGGAAGAGGTGGAGAAAATTCAAGCTAAAGACAAGCAGTGCCCTCCCGTTGGGGCTAATGGATTGGTTGATACCTCATTCATAGACCCAACATGCCGCTAATAGCGGAGTTTAGATGATGGCTATGAGAGACTATGAACTCAAACAGCTGGAAAACGGTATTAAAGCCTTTCAAAATGACGATTTTTCTCTGGCTTTCACGAACCTAATTCCATTGGCTAAAGCCGGGGATGCCAAGGCCCAGTGTTACATTGCCAGTATGTATCAATGCGGTTTTGGGGTACCTGTCGATGGTTCTAAGGCAGTAGAGTGGTATCTTTTGGCCGCCAAACAAGAAGAGAAGAAAGAGCGTGTTTCAGCCACCGCTTATAACAACCTTGGAACTATCTATAGCACCGGGATGCCGGGTATGCCGGCACATAAGAGCCTAGCCAAGGAATATTGGCGTAAGGCCGCAGAATTAGGTTTTGAAATGATCCCATCTGAGTGGTATCAAAATTAGCTGATTTAGACATGTAGGTAGGCAAACGTAGTTTGCCCTCCCCACCACTCAAAGGATAGCAACAAAACACCTACAAAAAGTATAATAATGAAGCGCGACAATTTGAAAACATCCAACGTCGGCAAAAGTTTCCGCAGCGGAAACTTTTGCCTTTGCTCCCGTTTTTCAGAGCAAAAACTGGAGCAAAGTTTGGACGACTGCGCGTGAGGCGATAAATCGCCTACTACAAACGGGCCAATTAATAACCTCAAGTTAGGAACCCATGCCATCGCGTCGCTAGTGGGCCACTCATAAAATTAGCGCTATCAATTCGATAACATGGCCCACTATTTATCAGCAACAACTACAAGGATTATTAATAAAAAAGGCTTGGTACCGGACAATTTATTCAAGTCATTGATTGTCAGAAATGACAAACAAAAAATGCCCGGTACTCAGTAAAAAAGGATAACGATCCATATCGTGTGCTTATGAAAAAATCCGGAATTTACCAGTCCCCTTTAGGGGACTTTAGCTTTGGCTCTTTCTCGTTTATTTGTTAACTTAATGGCATTGAGGTGAAACCTGGGGTAAAAAAAGATATTAAAGACGTGCCAACCCCGTAGGGGTTGAATATGAAGAGCAACTGGTGAAACCTGGGGTATATTGCTTAAAAAAGCACTACACCACGGCGATACTTATGTCAAATAGCAATCTATCTTACGCACTCAAATATCCCTCGCGTAAGGTATATATGTCACCTAGCCACGGATATCGCACACTCGCATCACGACGGGATCGGCTCGCTAAGCACTCCTCCTCTGTGTGACTCCGTGTACCTCTGTGAACTTTTGCTCGAACCCGCCCCGACTGGCAAGGCAAGCCTTTTCCGAATCGCACCCCTGCTGGGGTTATTAACAATGAATAATTAAAAATTAAAAATTAAAAATTAAAAATATTTTCTAAATAATTCAATCGCTCACTCGTATTTTCATTTTCACGGTTTTAAAGTACGTTCCGTATATTTGTGTCATCGATAAAAGTTTATTATCGTTCCAACAGTTCGTTCTTTCTCCGCAATTACCAATTAGCAATTACCAATTAGCCAATAAAAAACAACGCTCGAAAACCACTTATTAAAACGTGAATTTGATAGTTTCTGTTTTTCTGATATATTTACCGCCCCACCATGACCGAATGAGCGAGTTTATCCCTCATATAAATATTAATTATTATAGTTACCTAATCTATGGTATTCCATAGTATGGAACTAACAGAGGGCTGATTTATCTGCACGCAGTTAGATCGGTGAATCACACCTTGGAATGTTTGATCCAGTTCAGAGCTTCGTTAATTAGCATTAAGGGTAGCGGAAGCTAAATGTAAAAACCCGGTTTAACAATCTCAAGGAGAACGATACTTCTCTTTGAGAAGAGCTTAATGCTATTTGACGTGGAACGGCTCAGACTCTGGTTCGTTCCTCGTCACCTAATTCAAACGATACCAATAGTATTTAATGCTATTAAATACCATAAAATACTATTAAAACAGTGAATAAATATAATACTTCACACCGCCGTGCAAAGGCTGTGTAAAAAGTCCTTATTCCCGTGCTAAGTCTAACCAATGTCATAACAAATGCTAACCCATTCAATTTTAATAAGAAAAATTAATGGGCGGTACACGTTTTACAAACGACAGGAGAAAAATATGCGCGATAGTCGCAGCGATGAACACAGCAAGTATGGCCTAGATAATCATGGGCTGTCCAATTTGAACGAGATTTACTGGAATTTGAATACGCCAGCCCTGTATGAGCAAGTGATTCGGCGCCGTGAGGGTATTTTGGCCCACCTTGGCCCACTGGTAGTTCGCACGGGGCATCACACCGGTCGCTCGCCTAACGATAAGTTTATCGTTCAAGAGCCTAGCACAGAAAAGGATATTTGCTGGGGCAAAATCAACCGCCCGTATCCAGCGGAGAAATTCGAGGCACTTCATCGCCGCATGTATTTGCATCTGCAAGCCCAAGATGTCTATGTACAAGACTGCTTTGTGGGGTCTTCTCCCAAACATCGTTTGCCGATTCGCGTCATTAGTCAATCTGCTTGGCATAATTTGTTTGCCCGCAATATGTTCCTTCAAGCCACGCCGGAAGAATTGACCAAACATGTCCCAGAATTTACGGTGATTGATGCTCCGAGATTTCATGCCAGTCCGAGTCTTGATGGGACCAACTCGGAAACTTTTATCATTGTTAATTTTGCCAAAAAACTAGTCCTTATCGGTGGTACCAGCTATGGCGGCGAAATCAAGAAGTCGATTTTCAGCGTGATGAATTACCTGATGCCGCTCAAGGATGTGCTACCGATGCACTGTTCGGCTAATATCGGGGCCGATGGCAATACGGCCCTGTTTTTTGGCTTGAGCGGTACCGGTAAAACGACACTGTCGGCCGATTCATCAAAAACGCTGATTGGTGATGATGAACATGGTTGGGATGAGGATGGCATTTTTAACTTCGAGGGCGGTTGCTACGCGAAGTTGATAAATCTGTCGCCGGAAGCCGAGCCGGAGATTTACGAGACGACGCGCAGTTTCGGTACCTTATTGGAAAATGTCCCGATGAATGCCAAAACCCGTCGGGTTGACTTGATGGATGCGACATTTACGGAGAACACGCGCGGCTCTTATCCCATTTCCCATATTCCCAACGCGACGCGAACTGGCATGGGTGGACACCCGACAAATGTTATTTTCTTGTCGGCCGACGCTTTCGGCGTACTACCGCCTATTGCTAAATTAACCAAGGCGCAAGCGATGTACCATTTCTTGTCGGGTTACACCGCCAAAGTGGCTGGCACGGAGAGAGGTATCGATGAACCGCTACCCAATTTCAGTGCCTGTTACGGCGCACCATTTATGCCGATGCACCCACAACGCTATGCCCAATTGTTAGGGAAAAAACTCGACACCCACAACGCCGATACATGGCTCATCAACACCGGTTGGAGCGGCGGCCCCTACGGCGTTGGGGCACGGATTAAAATTGCTCACACCCGGGCAATGATAAATGCGGTGTTGGACGGCAAATTGAAAGACGTGCCATTGGAGAAAGAGCCTTTCTTTGGTTTACAAGTGCCAAAACATTGCCCCGGCGTGCCGGATGAAATCTTGAACACTCGCAACACTTGGTCCAATCCGGCCGACTATGATGCTCAGGCCAAAAAATTGGCAAAAATGTTTGCTGACAATTTTAAGCAGTATGCTGATCAAGCCACGCCGGAAATTCTGGCAGCCGGCCCTCAGTGATCAGTTTTTCAGTGAACAGTGATCATTTCAGTGATTGATCACAGATCAAGTCAGGATAAGAGAAATCCGATTTCTTGAAGAAATCGGATTTCTTTAGGCCCTTAAAACTGATCAATGAAAAACGGATCACTGAAAACTGGTAAACCACATCTGCACCGTGCCAAAACCCATCGCCCGTTTTTGCCCACCGCCCGCCAGCGCCAGCGTCAGCAACCAAGGCAAGGCCGGTTTTAAATTCCCCGCCAATTCCGCTAAGCCAATAAATCCTTGTAATGACATCGTTTTTTGATTACCACGCGAATACCGTTCCCCGATTTCTACCGGCGATAAATGCGTCCGCACGATAAACAAATCTTCAGCCACCTCCCAAGCGACATCTCTGGCATCCCGTGCTAAGCTATGTCGCGCTTTATTATCCAACTGTTCGCCGAATTCCCGATCTTCTATATCCCACGCCACTAAGTTATAAGCGACATTGCCCAAAATACCGACAATAGGCAATTGTGGACGGGTATGAAAATAGCGTTTACCTTCGCTGGTTTTTTCCTGATGCAAGAAAGGCGTTTGAAATTCCAATAAGACGGATTGTATCGGCGGTAAACGTTCAATCCGCTCAGCCAAGGTTAAACAAGGGGCCGTTTCAATTTTGGTTATGGCAAAGCGCACCTGTGTCCCTTCGCTGTTTAGGCCTAATTGTCCCATTTTATTTAATGTTTTTGTCACGGCCTCCAGAGCCGCTATCGCATGTCGTCCCCAGAGCGTGACTTCCAAGGTGAACACATCAACTGGCTTATCGCCTTCCAACTCCGCCGCCCGTAGTAACACCGGCCGTGCAAAATTTCTACGGTGTACGGTGGAATAGGGTTTATACAGCCAAGGCACAACACACTCCGTAGGGGCTTGACAACACGGATCATGAGGTTGTATTAAATTACAAGTGCCGGCGGGCGTGTCATTATAGGGACAAACGGCCGACCATAGCGCATTACCAAAAGCACCGGCCAAAGTTGTCCCCGGCGTACTGCCTTGGCGCGGGGGCAAAAACAGTGGGCGATCTGTTACGCAGTAGACAAGAAGTTTTTGGACAGGTAAATCAAAAGAATGAGTTAGGGGATCGTAATTCAACATGAGAATTTCGAGCTTAAAAATGGAAAATGAACAGTGGCTTACTCGCTAATAGCGAAACGAAGTAACTTCGCTATGCGACTTAAATAGCGAAAACTCAAAAAAAACTTTTAACTAAAATAGTTATAGGCTATTGCCAAACTCATCAAAAATGCCTGGTTATAACGGATTTTGGGGATACCCATCGAAAAGGGTTGACACGTAGGTCAACCCCTACATGATTCCACCGGTTCTTGTAGGGGCAAACCTGCGTGTTTGCCTCATCATTTTTGCTATCCCCAAAATCCATTACAATCATAAAAATGCGAATAGCGAATAGCGAATAGCGAATAGCGAATAGCGAATAGCGAAAGACTACTTAAATAAAATAGTTCTAAAAATAATGGCCTCAAAATAAACCAGTGCAGTAACACCAAAGGTTGTGGTGTACTTATCAAAGCCTTTCTATTGACTTTCAACCCATCGATATCGGCCGGAATCAAAAAATCAGTTTATTCCCTTTCATCCGTTGTACTCTCACTCTATTTAATTCTCAATTCGCATCACCAAAAAAAAACCTAATTTTTTATCCAAGACAAGACAAGTTTTCAACTCCAATGTTCGTTTTCTATTTTAGAATGGGTATAATAATCTATTTTTAGATGAACACGTCCGCATTTTAGAATAATAGAGTTGTCCGAAAATAAGGGTTTTGTTAGCTTCCCTTCTTCCCTCCAGGTAGATACACTGGCTATATTAATGTCGTACCAAAGGGGCTTTTCTATTAGCCCCTTCGGTAAGTATTATTAAAGCCAGGGGCACCGCCCCTGGCTTTCTTATTTATTTACGGACAAGTCTAATATATACTACAGATGGTCACAACTTAAACATTTCAAAACACACACCCCTCTATCGAGGTGAATACTGCTGAAGTCCCCTCTTTTCAGGAGATGCAAGGGGTGTGTAAAAAGTTTATTCCCGTGCTAAGTATAGTTTTTCAGATAAATATTTTGGGAGTTAATTACTAGTGGTAAAAAATAGACGCTTTTGTGTCAAAAAGTACACAAAACACTTGACATCCTTTGCCGTTTTAGTATTACATATAAAATAATACGGCAGGCTCTGCAAGGATATTAAGCTCGTGGAGTACTTATGAGTCCTAGGGGACTATGGGTTGGCTCGCCACCGTAAAAATCTTAAGCGGCGGGGATTGGCAAGAAAACCAAGCCTTTTCCTCTGGGCGGTGTACTGTGAACCGAGAAGTAGACCGTGATCACAAACTACGGAGCAGTAAGCTATACTCTGAAGGAAGCCCAACGGATTTTTATGAACAACTAGAGTTGCAGTGAAATTTAAGCATCATAATTTAAGCGGCAACTTTTCACAATCAAAAACTCACAGACACCGGCATCTGATAATGCAAGCGATTGGGGATAAAGGGCCGTGTCACGGGTATCACGGCAAGGGAATACAAAAACCGTTGCCAAAAAAAGCCTTTTAGGCTAAAGTCTTTAGGCATAAAATATAAAAAAGCCAAGCGTTAGCAGCGCTTTGCACTCAGCTACCCCGTTTTAATTGCACCCCAATGTCACCAAAATGTTGTTGCACAATAGTGTCGCTTTGTAGGACAATACACCATATTTTAAAGAGCGAGTTTTCGATGTGCGTCAATGCCTGCGGTTGAGACACCCATTCTTACCGATAGCCACATCTAAATGAAAAACGGTGTGTGCCAATGTCGGCCATTGAAACAAGTGAACGTCCAGATTGTATTTTGGTTTTTTAGCTGTGCGCCAATGTCGGCCATTGAGACACAACATCGCTCTATTGCTCGTGTTTTTGTTTTTCAAAGGCAGCCAATGTAGGCGGTTGAAATGCCCCATTATCTATCAGTTATCAGTTATCTAGTTAAATAAAACGATACGGAACGTACTTTAAAATTGTGAAAAGCAAAATGCTTAGTTAAGTGATTGAATGATTTCTAAAATGAGTGACAAACTAACCGGTTCATTTTGAAATTTTCATTTGCATAACCAAGCCTTTTGATATCGCCAACCTATTTATATTAAAATATACATTAGAGAATAAAATTAAGCAAACCAGCTAATAAAGCACATCGATACATCTCCAGCGAGGTATCACAACGTATCAAAACGCCCATTGTTCTAATTTTAAGCTTGACTATACTCAAACTGACGGAAGAGCGAAGCGAGATCAAGTCTAGTTTTTAACCGTGCAAAGTATAACTTTCTCTTATCTTGGCAAAATATTCCGCCCAAACATTTTAGGAGCTATAAAAAATAACTTGTCAATGTTTCAGACATTCGGAACGAATGAACAAAACAGTAAAACTTACATATACGGAACGTAACGAAAAATCCGTGAAAATGACGAAGGGCCTGAGGTTAAAAATTCAACACTTATGTTGTAATCTATTGGCCTTTTTCAATTTTAAAATGCGGTGCCTTAGGTTTGGACTTGTTAAAAAAAATGGCACATTGGGTTAAAACTTGTATTTTATTGATTAATCATTATAATCCCGCAACCTCTATTAAGGAACGCAAAGCTTAAACCATTGTACCAAGGGGCTAACGAATGCCAGTTATATACACTTTTGAAGCAAAATCTATTCAAAGCTATATTCTTGATAGCAGTCAACTGCGAGATATGGTGGGCGCGAGTGAACAAATCGAAAACCTCACTCGTCGCTTATTAGATAAAGTGCTGCAAGCCTTAAACCTAGAAAAAGGCAAAGACATCCAATTCTCCCGCAGAGCCGGCGGTGCCTTCATCGCTATCTTAAACACGCTTTCCGAGGCCAAAAAATTACGGGATTTATGGACTTTTACGGTTCGCTATTGCCTACCCGGCTTAGAATTTGTCCAAGGTTTAACAGAAGATACCGATATACTGGTCGCCCTCAAGGCCGCCAATCAACAAAAATCAACTGACCAAAATCGTCTCTTTCCCGTTTTTCCAATTGCCGGCCCTCTTGTAGCGCGTGGGCCTCGCACCGGGGAGCCCGCTGTTACTGAAAAACCTAACCCTAACAATGGCGGCACCGAGCGTCTTGATAAACGCACCGCCTTGAGACGTGAATATCTGCATCAAGCTCAATTAGGAACCGGACTTGTCATAGAAAACAAGCTAGAACTCACAACGGCCTCTGCCACCAGACTGGTGTGGCCGCAAAATCTGAACGAGGACGAAAATCAGCCCGATGAACAGCATTTTCCCACCTTGGGAAACAATCATTATATTGCTGTTATCCATGCCGATGGCAATGGTTTAGGCGAATTGCTGATAGATGTGCGTGAGGACATCACAAACGTGCCACAGCACTATGTAGACGTTTTTAGCGCACTCTCTGACACCCTTGAAAAAGCAACCATTGCCGCGACACGCCAAGCGGCGCAAAAGGTGTTAGTCCCCAAGGCCCAATTGCGCCACGATGCTCAAGGTAAAGCATTACAAGTCATGCCCGCCCGTCCATTGATATTAAACGGGGACAACTTAACCATCATTGTGCGTGGTGATTTAGCCATACCATTTACTCAACAATTCTTGGACGCCTTCGAGCGCCACAGCGAAGAATCGCTAACCAAGTTAAATAAGTTTTTCGGAAAAATACAGCTAAAATTGCGTCTTCCCAAAAGCTTAACCGCCTGTGCCGGCATAGCTTTTGTCAAAAGCAGTCAACCGTTTGATTTAGCTTATGGTTTAGCAGACTCTTTGTGTCAAACGGCCAAAAAACAGTCTAAACAATCTCGTAGCGCCGACGGGCGCGTACCATCCAGTCTAGCCTTTCATCGCATCACCACCAATATGATTGATGATTATGACACCATTTGTCAGCGTGAACTGTGTACGCAAGCCGGGTGGATGTTGTCCATGCAGCCCTATGCAGTCGGCTCGGTTAATACCGCCCCCGACACCAAGGCAAAAAGACTCCCAAGCCTACAAGACTTAGAAGCGCTGCGCCGATTGTTAGCAGACGAAAAAATCAGCCTTGGGGCAACGCGAGAATTGTTAAATCTACTCCATCTCAGCCCCATGCAAGCCCAACGTACCTTCAGACGCTGGCGTGAAAACATGCTGAAAATGCCATGGGACAAATATCGAGAATTTGAAAGTCTCTTGAAAAAGATGGTCGTTGAGAGTGACAAGGAATTACCGATTTTGTCAGCTAAGGACAAGCGCACACCCTTGGCAGATGCCATTGCTTGGAACAGCGTCGCACGAGGAGGTGAGGTATAAATGTATCTAGGCCATTCTACTGCAAACGATTGATATTTAGCGTTTTTACACTTCGTTCTTCGCCGGAGTCCAAACTTTAGTTTGGCAAGAGTCCAAACTTTAGTTTGGCAGTGCCAAGGAATGTTTGGCAGTGCTCCAGGTAGTTACACTGGCTTTAATAATACATACCGAAAGGGCTAATAGAGATTTTAAAGTCAGCCCCAACGGGGCGACATTAATATAGCCAGGGGCAACGCCCCTGGCTTTAGGCTCCATACTTCAATTTTAATTTCTCGATGCACGAAGAAGTCATGTCCAACACACATTTTAACTTACGATTCGACCTTCAATCTTACTGGCACGCTGGCAGTGGACGCAGTGGCGGTGCTTTACTTGATGCCGTCGTCCATAAAAATGCCGCCGGCTTGCCTTTCTTACCAGGGCGCACTGTGAAAGGCTTATTGCGTGATGCAGTGTATCGCGCTGAACAATGGGGACATATTCCCCCAAAAACGACCCATTGTTTTTTCGGTAGCGAAGCACTAGAAGAAAAACGCGCCATTTTTGAAACCAAAGCGGGCGCACTAGGTGTCTCTGATGCCGTGTTACCCGCAGACATCACGGCATGGTTATCTCATTCCGCCACCAATCCACAATTACGTCAAGTCTTGTTTAAACAATTGAGTGCTAGTGCTATCGATCCCGCAACCGGCAGTACTAAAGATAAATCGTTGCGGACTCTAGAAGTCACGATTCCCTTGCCTTTGACGGCGCGTTTAGAGGTGCTAAATCCGGCCTCGTTGGAAAATAGAGATTGGGGACAAGGGCGGCAGCATTGGATAGACTGTCTCAAGCCTTGTTTGAGGCTAATTCGTGCGGTAGGGGCTTCGCGTAGCCGAGGCTTAGGACGAGTCACAGTGACGTTGGAAGAAAAATAGATATGCAAAAACAAGTCTTTACAGTTACCTTGTTAGAAGATGTCATCGTCAGTCAACGCGCCGCGATGATCGGTGGGCACAACAGTCTGGATTATCTCCCCGGTGCCACTTTGCTCGGCGCTTGTGCAGCACGTTTATACGCGCAGTTGTCTGAACAACAAGCCTATACCATCTTTCATAGTGGGCAAGTGCGCTTTGGTAATGCCCTACCGTTAAGCGATACCAACCGGTTCGGTTATCCTATGCCGCTCTGTTGGCATCAGCAAAAAAGCGGTGAGGCGGCCATTGTCGTGAATCGATCCCAAGTTGATTTCAAACAACTGCAAGCTAAAAATCTGCTCAATTACCAATTGGAAAAATATCCTGAGCGTATCCAACCTCAACAACTCCGTAGTGGTTATATCGCTTTGGATGGACGAGTGACACAGCCGGCACCTAACCTCCGCATGAAAGCCGCGATTGACCCAAAAACGGGACGTGCCATCATTGAACAATTATTTGGCTATACCAGCTTACCCCAAGACATGCGCTTTGGTTTTATACTAGAAGCGGATAAAGAGGTACCCAAAACGTTATTCAACCAAGTCGTTGAAACGCTTAATAGTCGTTTACAAATAGGGCGTTCACGTTCTGCTGAATACGGCAATGTCATGGTGGCAAACGCCGATTGGACTGAAGATGATAAAACGCGGCAACCAGAGACAAAAACTCAAGAAATTACCCTCTGGTTGCTGTCTGATTTAGCATTACTGGACAAATGGGGACAACCAACATTGTTGCCCACCACCCAAGATTTGGGTTTACCAGACGGACAGTTAGTCCTTGAAAAAACCTTTATTCGCAGCCGCCGCTATGCTCCCTTTAATAGTCATTACCGCCGCCGCGAATTAGAACGCACCCTGTTAAGCATGGGCAGCGTGTTGCATTTTGCGTTAAATAAACCCACCGAAATTCAGTCCATTATTAAAAAACTACAAGCCGGCGTTGGCTTATACCGCCAAGCAGGACTGGTAAATCCACTGCTATTGCGTACACCCCAACCAAGTTTAGAGACAGCGCTCACTGTAGAGACGGCAAGAGCACCAGAGCCACCTAATACGCCGCTGGCAAAGTGGCTATTAGCGCATGTTGTGCAAACCAGCCAAGCACAAGTGATTGAAGAAACAGCAGAAAAATGGATAAAAACCTTGAGATTACTTTACCGCTCGGCACAATTACTAACCTCGGCACCCGAAGGGGTTTTGGTAGGGCCTTCCCCAACGCAATGGGGCCGAGTGCTAGAATTGGCTAAAACGCCCAATTTGACGGCGACCGATATCCGTACACTGTTATTTACTGATGAACGTGCGATTTGCAAAAAACACGATCCTGATTGGACAACACAAATATTTTTAGAAAAGCATAAAGACTTGCAAAATTTCAGACAATGGTTACAGCAACAAGTTGAAGCAACCTCAGACGAGGAGTTACCGATTTTATTATCGCAAGTCGCACGGCGAGCCGTCAGTCTTGCCCGTGCCCAAGAAGCCAAAAAGACAGTTAGTAATGGGTAATACGAACACCAAAGAAATCCGATTTTTCAAAAAACTCGGATTTCTCCGGGGCCAAAAATTATTTTTCGTCAAACGCTATACCAAGCATAAGAAGGAGGGAAAATAAAAGTGCTTGCTGACTATCCGAACTTTTATATCGCCCGTCTGGTACTAGAAACACGCACCCCTTTATCTATCAGTGCGGGCCGAGGTGATGGCGTATTTGACACGGTGCTAGTGCGTGATGTGAACAGTTTACCCGCTCTGCCGGGCTCTAGCATCGCCGGTGTCTTACGCCATTTGTACCAATACAACTATGCTGATCAATCGACGCAAGCTTTATTTGGTAGCGCAGACCTCAACCACGAACGACCTTCTCAAGTACACGTTTCTTGGGGCTGTCTTCATGATAGTCACAATCAACCGATTGAAGGTTTGATACTCGATCAATATCGTCTGATGGATGACCCATTGTTGTCCGATGCGCTACAATTGACTCCTATTGTACGCGACCATGTTCGCTTAACGCATCGTGGTACAGCAGCAGAACAAGCGCAATTTGACCGCACCAGTTTACGCGCTGGACATCGCTTCACGGTTGAACTGTCATTATGGAGCAACAAGCAAAAAGATAAGCGATGGGAGAACTTACTCGCCTTGCTCAATCGGCCTGATTTTCGTTTAGGCGGCGCAACACGTCGGGGGCTAGGCGCATTAGGTGTTGTCAGTCTACAGGCGAGTAAATTTAACTTAAAAAACGCTAACGACTTTGCCGCCTATCAACGTCTATCCAACAAACTAGCGGACAGCCATGAACTGACAGAAAAAACCTTAGCTGAAACGGCTACTTTTCCACAAGCCTCGATCAGCCTCACACCACGAGAAGGCTACCGTTTTGGGCAAGGCACAGAACCCTTTTTTAGCGAGGAAAAAGCCGATTTGTTGCCCGTCAGAGAACAGAAAGTCGTGTGGAATAACAATAAAGGATTTTTGACCGATGACCGTTATGTCGTCATTCCAGCCAGTGGCGTTAAAGGTGCATTAAGACACCGTGTTGCCTTTCATTACAATGCCTTAAACGGTTATTTTGCTGATTCTCCAGCAACAGAACCGAATAAAAACTCTAACAAGGCTGCAAATAATGCCGTCACTACCCTTTTCGGTTTTGCCAAAGAAAAAAGCGGTGGACAAGTAGGCCATATGGTGTTAGACGATTTATACATCAGGCCCAAGCCAGAACAAGCGTTTCTGTTAATGCACAATGGCGTAGATAGATTCACCGGTGGTGTGAGAGAACACATGTTGTTTAATGAAGAACTTGTGGGACAAAAAACGCCCATTGAATTGTCCTTGACGGTGATAACACACCCTGAAAATGCGGCCATGAACGAACCAACAGTCCGCGACGCGTTAGCGATGACATTAGCTGATTTAGTCGAAGGGCGATTAGCCCTAGGCGCTGGCGGTGGACGCGGTGGCTATGGCTATTTTAAAGGGAGTATAAAATGGTCCGATGAAGGCGCTTGGATTCAAGGGAAGCCTTGAAATCAATTTGACCGGCACTTAAACGAAAAAGGTCGAAAAAGGTCGGGGGCCGATTAGCGTCGCGTAATCCACCTTCCTCTCGGTTAACCGAAACAGGTAGAAAAGCTACAAGCCTTACCCCTCACCCTCGCTCGGACAAGAGGGCTGGGGTGAGGGTGAAAACAAGGAAAAGCATAATGGAACCAGATGAATTACTTAACCACATCACAGACGACTTAAAAACCGCCTTAGGCGGCCAATTACCTCAACTATGCCGCTTAGAACGCCCCACGCGCCAATGCCAACAGCCTAAGGAAGTCAAACAAGCACTCAAAGACTTCCAACCCCAAGAAGGTTGGTTATGTTTTCAAAGCACCGTCACCCACTTTATAAACGGAGAACTACCCGACGAAGGTACTATTCTCTACGGAGAAGTCAAAGGCACTAACAACACCGCTTTGCATATTCACCAACAAGGCACAAGCGGCTGGCTGCTAACCACTTTTCAAGAACAAAAAGGTAACACTCACCTCGTTGAAGCCACCCAACTCTTAGGTGAATTTGAAAAGCCGGGTAATCTACGTTATCGTGTCTATTGGCAACCAGACGGTGAACAAGGCTATCGCCCAATTTGCGCCGCTTTTAACGGTTTTGTGAACAAACCCTCACCCTAATGAAGAGCCACGGGTAAAACCTAGGGAAAACCCAACGGCCACAACCCCAAAGGGGTTGAATGTGAAACGCAGTAACTCGCTGCGCGAGATAATAGCCCCAGGCGAAACCTTGGGGCCCCAACCCCGTAGGGGTTGAATGTGAAACGCAGTAACTCGCTGCGCGAGATAATAGCCTTAAGGAAAACCTGGGGAAGGGCCGGGGAGGAGCCCCAACCCCGAAGGGGTTGAATGTAAATAGCCCCAGGTGAAACCTGGGGTGGGACAAACGGGGCACCACAACCCCGAAGGGGTTGAATGTAAATATACGGAACGTACTTCAAATCCGTGAAAATGAAAAACGAAACTGCTAATAAAATTCATATAAAAATTATAGACTTATCATTAATTTTATCATTTTTCATTTTTCATTTTTCATTTTTCATTAGTATAGCCCCAGGTGAAACCTGGGGAACTAAGGAGATGACAACATGAGCATTTATGCTCCTTATAACTTTGTACCTTTATCTGCATGGATATTTAAACCCAAATGGGCCGCTCAAGTCTCCCATGACTTACCTTTTTCAGACGGCATCAGCGGCACGTTGGAACTGACAATTCAATCGCATACACCGATTTTAGTCGGTGGACAACAAAAATCGGCCACCAAAGACCATCCCGGCGAAATCCATTTTTTCCAAGCGCCCGACGAACGTTACGCCATCCCCGGCACCAGCATCAAGGGCATGATTCGTAACGTGTTAGAAATTGCGACTTTCGGCAAAATGCGCTTAGTGGATGACCAATGGCTAAGTGTGCGGGATTTGACCAAAGGCGGAGAATTTTACCGCCAACATCTCGCGCAACCCGTCGGTCAAAATACCTATCGCCCACTGGCTTGCGCCGGCTGGCTGAAATTGGTATCAACAGAGAAAAACATACACTGGCAACTCACGCCCTGCGAATATGTCCGAGTAGAACACAACGACTTGATTGACTGGGGAAAACAGCTAGACATTCTCAAGCCAGAAAGAATCAAGAAAAAACAAAGCGCGGTTGAGAGATACAAATACTGGAAGCACCTGGATATCAAATTCGACATTGAAGGCAACAAACGCTGGAATCACAGTCGTCCTAACCAAACACTGTATTTAGAATACGCCAAAACCAAGCGTACACTCGGCACCGGGTCGTATGAAGGACGATTAGTATTTACCGGCCAACCGGCTGACAATACCGGCGAAAAAGGCCGCAAACACCTAGAATTCATCTTCTACAACCCCACTTCCACCCCAAAAGAAGTGGACGAAGAAGTTGTCCGTGCCTTCCAACGCATTCATGCCGATTCTGACGAGTGGAAATACTGGTATGACAAGCTCCGCAAAGGCGAATCAATACCCGTCTTCTACCTAGAAAAGGGCAACAAAGTAGACTCTCTCGGCTTGGCGATGATGTATCGCTTACCTTACAAACATTCGGTAGGCGAAACCATCAACCATACTAATTCAGACCACCGTGCGATTGATTTCTATGACTTCCCCGAACTGCTCTTTGGTACCATGAATGAAGAAGATACAAAATTCAGTATCAAAAGTCGGATCAGTTTTAATATGGCCTTTTTAGAAAATCAACCTCAGGTCAAAAAGTTACCCCCGACTATTCTAGGTGGCCCCAAGGCCAGTTATTACCCTAGCTATGTGCAACAGAAAAACGCGCCGCAAATCACGGGACAACAGGCTTACATGACTTACATGGATGCCAACGCCGAAGTGCGAGGTTGGAAACGTTACCCGACCAATTCCAGATGGGAGGTTCCCAAAGCAGATCCGGCACTCAGCAACAAAGTCAAAGTCTATCTTTACCCCTTAGCAAAAGGTGCGCTTTTTAAGTGCTATTTAAACCTCCATAACCTTCGCCCGGCGGAATTGGGCGCGTTGATATGGGCCTTAACTTGGGGAGACAACCCAAGCTTACGGCATGGCTTGGGCATGGCTAAACCCTTTGGATTCGGACAAATCAGTCTTCATCTCAAGGATGACAGTTGGCAAAACTTGCGCTCCACCAATCCAAACGGCACCGTGCCAAACAGAGACACTTGCCTACAAGCCTTTGTAGACCTGATGGAAGAAGCTTGGGCAAAGGCCCAGAGAACCGGCCCCAAAAAAGATGCTCAAGTGAAATGGGTCGAAAGTGAACAAATGACGCAACTGTTAGCGATGGCGGATCCAGAAAAAACACCGGGGCAGGTAGATAAACTCGCTTACATGCCACTACCGCAATTCCAGAAGCAAAAAAACAGCCACTGGGTTTTACCGCCTTATGTCAACTACAATGGCCCCAGTGACCCAGAATTGTTCAAGCGACTGACGGACACGGAACGTTGGCAACTAGCGGAAAAGGCGCTACAACAAGAAGAAGCGGACAAAAAAGCCGCCGAGATGACCCAAAAATTGGCCGGCTTTTCGTCCGACTTAGAAAAGGAACTGTATCGGGACTTATTCCTGGCCCCTAACCAAAGCATCGCCGAAGCCAAGGCGACTGAATGGATAGGTAAAATGGAACAGCATAAAGGCGAAGAAGCCCAAAAAATGGCTGGAACGCTGAAAAAATTCTACACCGACATTGGCAAATGGAAAGGCGGCAACAAAAAGCAAAAGGCCAAAATTGGACGCATCAAAAAAGTCTTGGGCGAATAAAAAAACTGGAACGGGTAAATAGCTAATAAAAGTTTGTAGTAGTCGCTTTAGCGACTTAATGTGTAAGTTTGTAGTAGTCGCTTTAGCGACTAAAAGTTTGTAGTAGTCGCTTCAGCGACTAAAAGTTTGTAGTAGTCGCTTCAGCGACTAAAAGTTTGTAGTAGTCGCTTTAGCGACTTAATATCTAGTGCGGGAGAGCAGAAATCCCCGTACCATCCCCGCCATGAGCGGTTCCTCTGCGCTAAAAGCTAAAGTCTGCGGGGGCCTACTGAAGAACCAGTGCCCTTTAGGGTACTTGAGCTTTCAGACAACTGCTTTAGCTGTTGGCTGAGGTGGTATGGATCCTGCACTATTTGGCCGACTCCTGCCAAACTCACGGCTGTCCAATGCTAAAATCTCTTTATATCAATAGTTGCTTACCGGTCAGCGGTCAAATAAGATTTCAATAATATCAAACACTTATATAACGCCCATCTGTGGGCGCGGATTTGAGCCACCCAATTTTATAACTTATTAATATTTAAGTTCTTTTAGCATTGAACGGCCCTGCTGCCAAACTAAAGTTGGCCGACTCCTGCCAAACTAAAGTGTGCGTAGGACGCACCCTACGTTAGCTCAATTTTTGAAGATAGTTTAGCCATAACTTGTTGTGCAAAATTTGATATTTCAGCCTCCACATTATTTGGATTAATGTGCTTAAAAAGGGATTGAAAATACGTTCATACTCGGGTATTTTTTCTTCATTAAAAATACAAAGCAGAATCATCTGTTCGACTTGATAGTTAAAATAGGGGTAGTTCACGCTTGATGTGATGAAGTATTTAACCTGTTTGAAATTCGTGAAATATTTGAATTCATCATCATTACCCAATATGTAAACAGTTGTTCTGCTATCGCAGAGATAGCGTTTTATTAATGATTCTGGAGAGTATGTTGTTTCTATAAAAAACTGATCAGGGTGATGTTGAGCAAGTCTATCTGTGCCTTCTGCATCACCGACTAAAATAAATTTAATGCTGCTGTTTTCCAGAAGAGACTTGATTATATGAAGATCGAGTGATGGATTATCATTAAGGAATATGAGAATTTTTGGAAAATTGCCTGGTTGATATCTTCGTTCCACTTCCCATTCGCGTCGTGCAGGAATGCTTTGATATATGGTGACAGGGTTGTAACCGAACAGGATTGAATGCGACGTTTCAAATTGCCTAATTGCGAGCATTGCAGTCTCGTTCATTGGACAAAATACCGTATTTATCTCATCAAGCATTGTACTGGATTCATCATCAATGAACATCAAACCCTGCTTATCCATAGACGATGTCATGAATGCCAAGACTTCGCTGGATATTTTAAGGTTCACAGCCGCTTTACGGATCAGGCAATCAATACCTTTAGATATCTCTTGTAGCAATCCTTCTGGGTAATATTTTAAATGGCAAGCATCTTCGATTTGGTAGTAAACCAAATATTTTTCTGCATCGCCAGGTAATTGATATTTTAAGGTGTAGGAACGAGAATCTGAACCTTCAATAAGTGTGTGTATTACCTGATTAGTATCACTGATTCCCATCGCTTCAAGTTCCCATAGCAAATATTGCAGACAGCCGATTTCTGGAAGCAGATCGGGCTCAACAGAAAAGTTAAGCTCATATTTTTTGTAATAGTATTCGTTTTTATACCTAGTATAATCGCTATCATTTAATGTTATACCATGAAAGGGAAGACGATCGACCATAATGATTTCATTGGCACCATTAGATAACAAATAGCTTGTAATAAAATCACCACCCGACAAAAGATACAATGCGCGTTGGCACTTATTCGCTGAGGGTAATACTGATGCCACTGCTATCAAATATTCAAGACGATTTGGTCTGAGGAAGTTTTTATTTAATTCCATTAATCAGCCTCCCAGAGAAAGTAGTACCAATTATTTGACAAATGCCCATAACCGAGAAATCCTTCAACTTCACCTGCATCTTGGCGCATTGCTTCCAAACTAGGATATATTTTGGTTGGTGGTTTTTCTAAATAGGCAATGCCAGTCCCAAACGAAGCCACCCCAATACCACGGAAATGGGTGTAATATTTTATGACTGGCGAAGGAAGCTTGGACGTCTAATTCATCCGGAGTCCAAGATTTATCGATGACATCTATTTCATCCAGAGTCCAAGATTTATCGATGACATCTATTTCATCCGGAGTCCAAGATTTATCTTGGATGTCTATTTACCTCCGGAGTCCAAGATTTATCTTGGATGTCTATTTACCTCCGGAGTCCAAGATTTATCTTGGACGTCTATTTATTCACTATTGGTTTTTTTGAAATTAATTATTTTTCTGAACATCTATATAGTTTGTAGTAGTTAGGACTTACTCCTTGACAAACGAAAATTTTTGTTTTCATGATAAATATCATCGGGTTATAACAATTTTACCAACGACTAAATCTGTCAAAATTGACTAAAAAAGACTCGTCCCAAATTTGTAATGCCTTGTATTTAAAAGGGAGCATAAAAATTTTCATCTGTCAATGCGTAAGTCCTAGTAGTCACTTTAGCGACTTAATCTCTAGTTTGTAGTAGTCGCTTTAGGCTCGAAGAAAAATTAATTTCCCCAAAATGGGTACAGTGCCATGATACGTACATTGGACTCCAAATTCAAGTTTGGACGACTGATAACTGATAGCTGATAACTGATAACTGATCACTGAGTTGCATCACCCAATTTCCATGCGACAAAAACGTACTCAACAAACGGTATTGACTAGTTTATGCTACGCGCCTCACCAAGCAGCCGAGGACATTTTTATTACTGACACTCAATGCTCAAGTTTTTGATGATTAGTGCTTGGGGATAAATCCCCAAGCTAATAGCTCAAGTCTGCTAAAGCAGACTAACCCCCCACCGAGCGAGCGTAGTGCCTTGATACGTACTTGAACTTTGAGCGCTGAGGAACAGTTCATGGCGTTCGTTCCAAACTTGATCATCGAATGACATAAATAATTCTACTTTGTCACATTACACCTAAGCAATTGATTTATATAGAGGGCCTCTTGGGGCCATTCTTTTGAAATCAATGAATTACTTTAAATATGAGAAAGTAGAAATAAGGCTCGAAGAAAAAATAATTTCCCCAAAATGGGAACAGTGCCCTAAGACGTACGTTGGACTCCAAATTCAAATTTGGACGACTGTTCACAGAACACTGATAACTGATCACAAAACACTGATAACTGATAACTGAACACTGATAACTGATAACTGATAACTGATAACTGATAACTGATAACTGATAACTGATCACTGAAAAAAAAGATGCATACCGTATATAATTTTGAAGCCAAGTCTATCCAAACCTATATCCTCGATAGCAGCAAATTAAAGGATATGATTGGCGCGAGCGAGCAAATTGAATACATAAGTCACGGATTTTTAGACGATATTTTGGACACCTTAGCTTTGAACAATTTGGACAAAGTCAAATTTGCGCGCAAAGCCGGCGGTGCCTTTCAAGCCATTTTTTCAAACCTTGATGATGCCAAACGCTTTCAAGCGGTGTGGACATTTTGTGTTCAACAGGCTTTCCCGGGCTTGACGTTTGCCCAAGGGATGGGAACAGACGAGAATCTAAAAACGGCCATTGAAAGCGCACGACATGATCTATTTAAGCACGATCACAATGCTTTTTTTCCGACGTTGCCGTTAGCAGGGCCGTTAGTCGCACGCAGTCCACGCACTGGACAAGCCGCCGTTTCACGGGCTAAAGGAGGCGACAGAGAACGCCTAGATGCGATCACTAAAACTAAGCGTCATGAAGACTTTCGTAAGGGCACGGCCCTCATTGACAAACTGAAGTTTGAGGATAGGCCTATCTTTTGGCCCATCAATTTAGATGATAAAGACCAAGAAGAGCCTGATGATAAAACGTTTCCATTGCTCCCGGATAACCGTTTTCTTGGCATTGTTCATGCCGACGGCAATAATTTGGGGCAATTGTTAAAAGCAATCCAAGAACAATTGCTGGACAAACCGGATAAAAAAACCACTGTCAAGCACTATGCTAAGCTATTAATAAAGTATTCTCAAGCAATTGAAGATACAACGGTTTATTCTGCAAAAGAGGCAATCAAAAAAGTTGTTACCAAAGTCGCACAGCAGCAATTTGAAATTATGCCCGCCCGCCCATTAGTGCTAGGCGGTGACGATTTCACTTTTATTGTGCGCGGTGACTTAGCCTTGGACTTTACCAACGTGTTTTTGGAAACGTTTGAAGAGCATAGCCAAAAAGAATTAACTAAACTCAAGAACAACTTTCATGACTTAAAACCCGTTTTGCCTGAACAAATCACAGCCGGTGCTGGTATCGCCTACATCAAAGCCAGTCAACCGTTTTATCAGGGTTATCATTTGGCCGAATCTTTGTGCAAATATGCTAAAAACTTTGCCAAAGAACATGTTAAGCCAAAAGAGCGAGTACCCTCTTGTTTGGCATTTCACCGCATTACCACCAGTATTATTGATAAGTACGAAACTGTCCTTGAACGTGAATTCAGACGTGAACTCCAGAACAACAATGGGATTCAACTCACCATGCAGCCTTATAAAGTGGGTAACGTGGAACCCACCGTTAAGTCGGACGAGTTGGTTCAGTTAGACGGTTTGAAGGAATTGTTGAAGTTTTTGCCAAGAGTCAGTCATGGAACTTTCCGCGACTTTCTAACTCTATTAGAAACAAGTCAAGAACAAGCCGAATCGGCTATGCAACGCTGGTATGACAACCAGAAAAAAAGAGGGCAAACGAAATTGCTCGATGACTTGAAAGAAATACTGGAACAGCTTCAATTAGACAAGCAACCGACTGATTCTGTAAAGCTCGTCGGTTCTGAGATAAAACTCGGTGAGAACAGATATATTCGCACACCAATAGGCGACGCGCTGGCTTTACTCAGCATCCGCAAGGGAAGTGATTATGTACCAGATTAAATTTAAGATTCACAGCTATTGGCGAGCCGGCACTGGGCGCGGTGGGGGTGCATTATTGGATGAATTGGTACACCGAGATGCGTATGGCTTGCCCAATTTGCCCGGGCGCACCGTCAAAGGATTATTGCGAGATGCCGTCTATCGAGCCGAACAATGGCAACAGATCCCAAAAGACAGTACACTCTGTTGGTTTGGCAGTAATGCGATAGAACCGGGAGAAGACGAAATCCGCTTAGAAACCGAAGCCGGCGCATTAGGCGTATCTGATGCCGTGTTAGATGAGGAACTGAAAAAATACTTACTCTCGTTACTCACTTCATCAATAGCACTGAAGAAACAAAAAGGAAAACAACTATGCCAAGGTTTTTACCATCAAATTTATGCCACCGCCATTGAACACGAGACAGGCAGTGCCAAAGACAAATCGTTGCGAGGCATGCAAGTCACTATTCCATTAACATTAACCGCAACCTTGTACGAATTACACTCTTCTCAATTAACTGACAATTGGCACCAACAATTGGAAAAATGCTTACCGCTTATTCTTACTGTGAAAATACCCATAGCATCTAGTACAACGGATACGCGTTCCGAAACGGATTTTCATATTCGGGGGTGGCTAAATAAACTTAGCCATGACAATTTATTTCGACAATCCGTTGTACTCTTATCAAAATTTCTTTAGCCTAACACGAGTGCAGGAAGGCGGAAGTTTTCATACCACCCCCTTAGTACAACGGATTAGGGGATATCACTCCTTGATTTTTGCCATCACAGTCTGGTGGCAGGAGTCCAAACTTTAGTTGGCGTAGACCGATTTACCGGCGGCGTGCACGAAGGCGTACTCTTCTCTGAAGAAGTCGTAACAAGCCAACAACCCTTTTTTGTCAACATTGCAATCGTCTTACCCTCCAATAACAACCAGACATGGAAGGAGTTAAAAGAAGACGAAGAAAAAGACAAGAAGGTATGGAAAGCTTTGGAACTAGCATTAAATGATCTGGTTGAAGGCCGCCTCGCGTTAGGTGCCGGCGGTGGACGAGGGCATGGGTACTTTAAAGGCGAATGGACGCCCGACAACGAGTGGCTTAGTTTGAATAACATCCCGCTTTCTCCGTTAAAGAAAAAGGCCACTTCCTCCACTTTGCCAAATAGGACGGCCAAAAACCCGGTTACTGTTCAAACTTCCCCGGTTGTCGCCAAACCTGACAAACCCAACAGTTTAGCCAGTTATAATAACTCACGCTATCAACATCTGTTCTATCGCCCGTGTCATCAACAGAAACCACAATACCTATAATATACAAGGATTCGTTAACTACAGGACTTCTAATCTACAAGGATTCGTTATAATAAAGGATTTTATTGCTTGGGATATATTTATTGCTTGGGATATATTGCTTGGGATATTAATTTTATTGCTTGGGAGATTCGAGTTCTTGGGAGATTCTAATCCCTTATTATATACAATCCTTGTGCATTGTCAGACTAAAAACATGATCATCAATTAATTATTAATCATTAATCATTAATTGGGGCTTCAGCCCCGAAGGCATCCAATTCACAACACAAAGCAAAACCGGAGAAATGAATAACATCCCTCGACAACAATTGCATGCACTCATCACGCAACAGGGCCACGCGGTTTGCTATGATCCTAACCAGTGTGAATCCCGATTGCGTGAGTTGTGTCCAGAGCATCCGCGTGAGATTAATCTGTTAATCAGTGCGCTAAAAGAAAACGTGATGGCCGAATTGCTGGCCGTTTCAGAGGACACACCCAAAGACGCTGTATTATCAAAGTTGGCTCAGCGGTTATATAACAACCTTGGCATGGCCCCCGAAGAAGCACACTGGGCAGTGGAGTCGTGGGCTTTGGCTTTGGGTGTGATAGAGACGGCGAGTTTCACGACATCTCAAGCAGACACGACGGCCAAACCATCCCATTCCAAAATCACAGCGGCGGATAGGGAATGGTGGAACCGATTGGATTATGAATGGAAAGGGTTTTTCAAAAAGACCTTTAAGATTCAGGGTGAACCTAATGACGCTCAGTTGGCAAAACAGGTTCATTTACAAGAATTGTCTTGTAGTAATAGTCAAATCAGTCGCTTAGAGCCACTGAGCCATTTGACGGATTTGCAGGTATTAACTTGCAGCCACAATAAAATCGTCAGTTTAGGGCCACTTCAGAACTTGACTC
>NBMI01000122.1 GCA_002085445.1 Candidatus Parabeggiatoa sp. nov. 2 | reverse complement strand
GAGTAAGCAATTGATAAAAATTACCGGGCCTATTTTTGCTATTCTCACACCCTTTGAAGCCAGTGGGAAGATAGATTTTACCGCACTAAGCGAGTATTTATCGTTCCTTCAAACAAAAGGCGTAGAAACGATTCTCACCAATGGTACGACAGCAGAATTTCCTTCTCTTTCCCTAGAAGAAAGGAAAGCACTTGTTGAACATTGTCGAAAAGCGTTTGATGGCGTTATTTTGAACAATGTGAGTGCTTGTTGTCTCGGTGATTGTTTTAAATTAGTTAACCATTCAGAAAGTTATGCCGATGCCTTAGTGGTGCTTCCACCTTATTATTACGCGAGTGTTTCAGAAAAAGGCATTTTGGCTTTTTTGGCCGAAGTCTTAACTCAATCACGCTTACCGACGTATCTTTATCACTTTCCCAAACAGACGCAAAATCCAATTACACCTAATATGGTGGAAATGTTATTGAATGATCATAATAACTTAGTTGGCATTAAGGATTCTGAAGCGAATCTGGAAACGTCTCTCAAGTTTAAAGCACTCAAAGATGGCACTTTCCAAGTCTTTGTTGGGGGTGACAGGCTTGCCTTTGAGACGTTGAAAAGCGGTTTGGAAGGTTCTGTCACCGGGGGTGGAAATGCTTTCCCAGAATTCTTAATTTCCATTTCTCGTGCTTTCCATGCCGGCGATTTAGAGACAGCGGAAACAATGCAACGCGCTTTGGATGTATGGAACAAGTTCCGGAAACAAAACCGGCTTGGTGAGATTGCTCTCACTAAAATCGCGCTGCGTACTCGTCTTGCCAACTTTCCGACTTTTGTGAGGCTGCCCTTAGCCCAGAGTGAACCCACCGTGTTGACAGAGATTGAACGATTTGTTAATAAAGAGATACTTAGGTGATAAGTGTCTTATACTGAAAGTACAACATATTTTGGGAATAAACGGATTTTTTAATGAAAAATGAAACCGGCAAAATTTATTGGGAGTCCTGCAAATATGGGTGATTGGTAAGGTGGGCAAAACTCAAATAAAAAAAGTCATGAGGTGCTGCCCGCTTGCCCACCCTACGATTCATCACCCACATTGCAGAACTACCAAATTATTTATAAGCAACTAATGAAAAATGAAACCTAATGACACGATATTTTTTATAAGTCGTTAATTTTACAGTAAATTTAACCAACGGTTCCGTCAAAATTTTAACGGATTTAAGGGACGTTCCGTCTATCAGCTAAATAGAGTTCAATGGCATCGCCATTCCATTGCCGCTTTATTGCCTATAATACAGTCTTTTATAAAGGAAGCCGTTCTTGGCTTTTGCCAACGCGCTGTGTTCCTAATCCTGTCTCTTATTGAGCTTGTTCTCATCTTGATTCTCCAAACATTCTTGACTAACGTGATAGATGAAAATATATTTATCATCATTGACTTGGCGCATTTTACGCCAGTGTAAAGCTACTTGCTGTGGTTCACGTACCGATTGAAATAGGAACTGTTTGGCCTCTCGTCTATCAAGTTACAATGAGAAATCCATGAGAAATCCGATTTTTTTGAAAAATCGGATTTCTTTAGAATCGGGGTTGAGGCCTTTTTGATATGGCTTTCCTTTAGTGTAACCTGGGGCAATTTAAAAGAGGTATTGGAAGCGAAATGACAGTGTTTCACCGTCGTTTTCGTTTGGATTGACATCCGAACCTTCTATATCCGTCATAAGATAGTTAGCCGAAATGCGGATATTTTGGCTTGCGTAATAGTTGATACCTAAAGTGATATTGTCAGCTTCAACACCTTCGTTATTGTCATGGGCATCTAGGTTACTAAAGCGGGCCAGCACTTGCCAAGCACCATTAGCCTTGGGAGGCTTTAACTTTCTGAAGCGACCTCCTTTGTATTTACGAGAATCGCCGGTTAAGAAATAGCTGGCTTCTACATAGTAACCATCATAATCGGCTGACTTGTCACCAGATTCCGATTGGGCTTCAACGTCAGCCCTCATATATTCAGTCCGAAGTGAGAAAGGCCCAAAAACGGCAGCCGCTTCAAGCCCCAAAAGGAACACGTTGTCAGCGACCGTTGTGCCGCTTTCGACAATTTTGTTAGCTTTGTGAACTTCGGCACGTTCTTTGATTTGATAGTCACTACCATCCATGTCACGGAATGAGCCGGCTAAACCTAAGTGTATGATGGCATCCTTCGTTAAGAGAGGTGCGTATGTGACACGGCCTGTCCAGGCATAAGTTTCCTGATTGTCTTCTTCGTTTTGCCCTTCAGCGTAAATACCACCGGCAAAGGTGGCATTGCCGCGTTGAGCAAAAAGCCCCAAACCATAGCTGCGAGAGGGGCCAAACGCTTCAGAAGCCATGGCACGTTCAATGGTGGCGAGGTATTTTGAACTCTCTGACACTTCCAAACTAAAAGGCTCTTTAGCTTTACCAAGCGTCAAAGAAACATTATCCCAGCCTTTATATCTGATATAAGCGTCTTTAAATTGCGCTCTTTCTGTTTGATCATTCAGCTCCACTTGGATTTTGCCTTCCCATTTTTTAAAGGTGCCTTTGAGGTGGACGCGACCACGACGAAGTTCCGTACCACGCCCGGATTTACCGTTGTTATGGACACCATCAAAGTAGTCATAATCAAAGAGGATTCTGCCGGTAATTTTGAATATGGCATCTCCTTGTTTCAATTCGATTCCATCCCCAGAGGTTGTTCTGGCTTCGTCTGCAACCGAAGACGGAGAAAGTGTACTCAAGCAAGCGACAGCGACACAAGACAGTTGAAATTTGTGATTAAATTTCATCTTAAAATTTCCAGTTGTTGTGGTTGGTATGGTTAAGTACCGAATCATAAATGACGTACTTGGAATCCAAAACTTTAGCTTTAGACTCAATTTTTGAGACGTACTTACTTGGAGTCCAAAGCTTTAGCTTTAGACTCAATAAAAACGACGTACTTGGAATCCAAAGCTTTAGCTTTTGACTCAATTTAAACCGAAGTCAGCTAAAGCCCAATACCCGTGAACGAAATAATATTTTATTTAAAATCACTGAGTTAGTAACAATATCCGATTTCTTTAAGAAATAGGATATTGCGAACAGTCAATAGAAAGAAAACGTTCAATTAACCGTTCATTGCGACTGTCAAATATCGAAAATAATAACACTATGATTTAATTAAGCTTTATTTTCATTCACGGGTATTGAGCTAAAGCCGACTGAAAATGTAACCGGGGTTAGTCGGCTGATACCGACTAATGCTTTTAGCCTTATAGATATTCAGATAATTATTTTCTTTCGTGAATAGCCCTAGGTTTTGCCAAAGAGAGAAAAATTTCATATTCAGGCAAAAGTTTCGCGGAGCGAAACTTTTGCCTGAAAACCCCTTCGGGGTTGGCGCTATTCACTATTGGCTTTTTTGAAATTATTTTTCTAAACATCTATAGAATTTATTCTAAGGCTATTAAACCCGAAAATTTATTGTTCAGTACTTAACAATTAAAACGTGTGTCATTTCAAATAGTGGCATGTACATAAACTTTATTATAATAAAAATCTCAATAGACTTTCATATAATGATTTTAAAAAAGGATAAATTCTGCTAATAGTGCTTATACATTAATAATTTACAAACTCACGAGATAACGCGCCAATGCCTTCATCATTTCCGTTGCCTTTCCGTTTAAAAACACATCCGTGATATTATCATCTGTGTAATTTGACTTATTGGGATTGATTTCAATCAATTTTGCGCCGTTTTCTTTGGCTTGATAAGGAATCGCGCACGCTGGCATGACTTCACCACTGGTGCCTATGACTAACACCACATCTGCTTTCATGGCTTCGCTAAAAGATTGAACAGTTATCAGATGAGGGATAGCTTCACCAAATAAAACGACATTCGGTTTCAAAAGGCCGTTATCTTGTTTGCAGCGAGGGATGGTTTCGTTGAGATTGACTTCTTGGAGCAAATATTCAGTGCCACAATTCAAACACAGCAGTGTTTGCAACGTGCCATGAAATTCATAGACATTTTGGCTGCCGGCTTTTTGATGCAAACTGTCGATGTTTTGTGTGATAACTGTTTTGATAATGTTCTGTTTTTCTAATCTGGCAATCGCATAATGCGCTTCGTTAGGTTTAGCTTGCCCATAAGGCTCATAAAATATTTTTTTAGAACAGCCCATGAAATGTCTGGATGTGTCAAAAAATACTTAAAATCCAAAACGATAGGATCGTATTGATTCCAAAGTCCGCCTTCACCTCGAAAGGGCGGTATGCCGCTTTCAACGGAAATACCAGCGCCGGTGAGAACTATCGCATATTTTGATTGCTTTAGTAATTCGGCGGCTTTTTCAATTTCATTGCTCATCATTATCCAATCTACCAGGGGAACTAATCTTTACCCACAAGTAGGTATGTTATTGAAAATAAGTCAGTGAGTGGTTAATGAACGACTCACTTTTTAGTTAAGTGATTGTTTTAATATAATAATTAATGATTAATGATTAATGATTAATGATTAATGATTAATTTTGGACACTTGTGGGTAAAGGTAAGATTAGGGAAACAGGGCAAGGGGCAAGGCTTTTCCCTTCCTTGGAGCCTACTCTAGGCACACATCTTTTATTTTATTGATTTCAACGTAAAATTTTTTTAGCGAATTTGAAGGGAAAACGAATCCCAATTGTTCTTTCATCCAATAAAATCGTGGGGCATTTTGACTCTTACTAATAATAATACTATTTATGTGCATAGAGTAGCCTTGGAGCAAGTCAACTTGTCTGCCAGTCTACTGAACCCATAACGGCTTCGGGAATCTTATCCATAAACAAGTACTCCAAGTCATCGCGCCCAACGCTGTGGGGAGCGCGAAAAACAAATGCCACTTGAAACTTGACAAAATTCTTCCTTTCACTCAAAATATCGCAACCTTGTTTCTCAAGGATTTCCCGATATAAATCAGCCGCTTCTTGCACACAAACCTGCCTATCTTCCAGCTTCAGGTTTTTAATCACAATCTTGTAGGTATCCTGTTTCTCTAAAAGGTAGATGAGTAGGTATGCGAAAGCCGTTGAAAGGAGTGCCACATGGGGAAGATTTAAACCACAGCAAAGCCCAACGAGCGTCACGAGAATCAACTGTCCCGTTTGCTTAGAACTTCCCAAATTAGTACGAAAACGCAAAAGTCCGCCGAGACCAAAGACAATAAATCCGATAACCGAACCATATTTCACCACCATTGCCCCTATCACTGCGCCTATGACTGAGTATAT
Source organism: Candidatus Parabeggiatoa sp. nov. 2 (assembly GCA_002085445.1). Lineage (GTDB taxonomy): Bacteria > Pseudomonadota > Gammaproteobacteria > Beggiatoales > Beggiatoaceae > Parabeggiatoa. Next base: position 26,757 of record NBMI01000122.1, on the reverse strand, counting down.
GAGAAATGTCTTCGGGGATTCCACTTCTTCAAGTGTTTCCTTCTTGGCATAGCTTTGAGGATGATAGGCAATGACGGCACCTAGAGCCGTAGCGAAACTGAGCGCAAAGAGAAAGTTACCCAAGAGTTCAAGTTTTAATAAACCACTCCAGCCATCGCCAGCGAGTTCTTGGGATTGTTCCCCTAGTAATAGCATATCTGCTCCGATTGCCGGTGCCGCAAAATACAAACAGATTCCCATCAAAATGATGGCAACAAAAATGCGTTGTTTCATTGTGTTCCTACCCGATTGCTCAATGCTATAGTTTGTAATTATTATCGATCTCCGATTTTTCCAAAAAATCGGATTTCTAGGGCCGATATCGATCTCCGAGTCGAGTCCAAAAAATAGGATTTGAACCGATTAAGAAATCCGATTTTTCAAAAAAATCGGATTTCTCATTGTGAATTTGAGTCAAGCACCACCCAGGGTGAAGGTGAAAATTTCAATCATAATCAGCGGGCCGGTAAAATTTACCTGGTTTTATACGCCCTTTGAATAAATTCATGTCACTTTGTAACAATTCATAATACACTTGCCCCAATTCCACTAAGGTATCATAATGCCAACCGCCCTTTGGTTTTTTTATTTTCAGTGAAAACTCCACTCTGATTGGGGTTGTTAAATCTGTTTTTGCATATCTAACAACCAGTGCGCCGCGTACCCGATCACCATTCACTTTTAATTTGATGTCATCGAACATCCATTCATAATAATCGTCCACCACAATCAAAGCATCACTGTTTGAAATGCCTTTAACATGAGCCAGCCCTTTGAAATAACGCGTTGCCTCACCCACGGTGGCAAAATCCACGGCACCGGCCACCTTGATGGCGCTTGATAAGGCATATTTGGTGTAATTTTGATGAATATCCGCCTCTAATTTTATTTTGCCCACCGATTGATAATGACGGGCGGGGTACGGAAAAGCGTCAGTTATCTGTTGTTGAGTATCATAGCAAACATCCGCATCCATGCAGTTATATTTTAGTTTTAATTTTGAACGGATGTCACCTGCCACGGTATTCTGCTCCACCTTTAGTAGGAGGTTGCTCGCCTTTAAACGACCCTCGTTGGTGTCGTATCTCTTTACATGCCGATCCCACACGTTGCCTGAACCGGCTTTGTATTTGAAGTCATTTTCTTCAGTGTCCTCAATTGCCTGTAACATGTCGATGACACGTTGTTTACCCTTAGTCCGCGACAAAAAGTCATCGTTTTTTAGGACAATCTGAAATTCCTTGCTGTGTGTCAACGGTACCTCCGTTTGGGCAAGTGCCGGCTCACAACCCAGAAGTAAAAGTAAACAAAACAAGATATTAATACGCATGGTGTGTTTTCCGGCAGTCTCCATATACTAATGAAAAATGAAAAATGAAAAATGAAAATAATGATAAATCGATAATTTTGCTATTAATTTGATGAAAAGTTCCGGTTGTCATTTTCACGGATTTGAAGTACGTTCCGTATCGTGTTTTTTATCCGACTTTCTGCACACCCTTGGTAACCTTTTGATAATAAAATAAAGTTGTCCAAGGTGAGGCGATAAATCGCCTACTACAAACAAAACGACAAACAGGGCTTTCAATCTGAATCGGCTGGCCGGTAAAAATTTTTACAAGGTTCCATACGCCCTTTGAAAAGATTCATGTCACTTTGCAATAGTTCATAATATACTTGCCCCAATTCCACCAAGGTTTCATAATGCCAACCTTTTTTCGGTTTCTTTATTTTCAGTGACAACTCAACTTTGGTTGGGGTTGCGGAATCTGTTTTTGCATATCTGACAACCACTTCCCCGCGCACACGATCACCATTCACTTTTAAATTGATATCATCGAATACCCATTCGTAATGCTCGTACACCACAACCAAGGCTTCGGTATTTGAAATGCCCTTAACATGATCCAGCCCTTTGAAATAACGCTTTGCCTCCCCCACGGTGGCAAAATTCACCGCACCGGCCACCTTGATGGCACTTGATAAAGCGTATTTGGTATAATTTTGATGAACATCCGCCTCCAATTTCATTTTGCCCACCGATTCATACCAAAGGGCGGGATATGGGAAAGCTGATGTGATGTGTTTAGGATTATAGCAAACATCCACGTCCATGCAGTTATATTTGACTTTTAATTTGGATTGGAGTTGGCCCGCCACGGTACTCTGTTCCACCATCAGTTTGAGGTTGAGCGTCTGCAAACGGCCATTGAGCGTGTCATATCTTTTTGTGTACCGCTGCCGAATTTTGTTTGGACCAGTTTTGTATTTGAAGTCAAATTCAGGATTATCCTCAAGGGCCTGTAACAGGTCGATGACACGCCTAACACCCTCAGTCCTTGACAGAAAATACTCGTTTTTGAGGACAATCTGATATTCTTTGCTGTGTTTCAACGGCGCATCCGCTTGGACAAGCGCCGGCTCAAAACCGAAAAGTATAAGTAAACAAAACCAGACATTAATACGCATAATGTGTTTTCCTGTAAGGATCGGCTAAAAAATAACTTACCAAAACTAAAAGCTAAAGTACGTATCAAGGTACTGTACCTATTTTGGGGAAATTAATTTTTCTTCGATCCTAAGTCAGTCAAGTCTAAGGCTGAGTATAGTAGAGTTGTCCGAAAATAAGGGTTTTGTTAGCTTCCATCTTATTTATTATGCTTATTACGGCCATAATTTGCGCTTTTGATGAGACAGGCAAGGGGTGTTTATCGGGGACAAAAACGCAATTTAGCTGTCGTTCAGGCACTCTATATAGTATTCCAGAAAAATACTTGGGACAAACCTCTTCAGTTTGGCATCCTTGCGAGGTTTTATCGCCCAAAAATATTTATATGGAAAACGAGAGTATTATTTTTTATTAATTTTTAGAATAGCACGGTTTAGAGACTCGCGCAAAACCGAAATCGAAGCCAAGTTTTGTCCATAGCGATAAAGCACCGAAGCAAAAGCCCAATGCCATACAGTACGGAAAAGGCCCGTTTGTAGTAGGTTTGTAATCGCCTCACGCAAACAACTAGTCGTCCAAGGCAGAGTAGTGATACGCGGGCCCCGGTTATTGACTTATTTTTTGGCAGGTTTTTGGACTCAAGATTTTGAGGGCCATAAAATACTTTGCATGGTTTCAAATTAAGTTATGGCCCTCTGTCGCGCTTACAATTTGAGACTTTTTGTAGGTGTTTTGTTGCGGCAAAAGCCACCGTCAAAATTTTTGGCTTTGACGACGCGTTTGACAAACCGATAGGTGCTAATAAACCTCAACGGGTCAATTCTCAGTCCTCAATTTAACAACATGCCTTCTCAACTATTTATTTTTATCACAAAAATTATTCGTTTCATTAACGCCATGAGCGAATGGACGGGCCGAGTAATCGCGTGGTTAGTACTACTCATGGTATTAATCATTGTCTATCAAGCGAGTATGGTGGCTTTATTTTCTATTGGCTCAGTCGCCTTGCAAGAGTTGCAATGGCATTTGTTTGCCTTAGTGTTTTTACTCGGCGCGGCTTATACCCTGAAACATGATGATCATGTGCGGCTGGATATTATCTATCAAAGTCGCTGGATGAATGATCAGCGACGCGCTTGGGTCAATTTCATTGGTGGCCTCTTATTTTTAGTACCATTTTGTTTATTCGTGATAATCGCTTCATGGTCATTTGTCTCAGCGGCCGTCTTCTACGAAATCACAACAAGCCATTCATGGCCGTTTGTGTCTGTGACATTGCATTATGCAGAACGCTCTCCTGATCCCGGTGGCTTGCCCTACCGTTTTTTACTGAAAGCGGCAATTCCCATCGGGTTTACTTTATTGATGTTGCAAGGCATTGCCAACAGTTTAACCAGTCTATTATATTTGTTAGAACATCAAGAGGATAAACCGTAATGGAACTTTTCAGCATGGAAGTGTGGGCACTGGTAATGTTTGCCGTGCTGATGGTGACTTTATTTTTAGGCTATCCCGTCGCCTTGACTTTGGGTGCCATCGCGCTATTGTTTGGGATAATTTTTCTGGAACCGCAATTATTTTTAGGTGCTTTGCCCCTGCGAATTTGGGGAGTGATGACCAATTTTACCTTGTTGGCAGTGCCCTTATTTGTCTTCATGGGCATCATATTGGAAAAATCGGGGCTTGCCGAAGATTTACTAGAAACAATGGGGTTATTATTTGGCCCATTACGCGGCGGTTTGGCGTTATCCATTGTCGTCGTTGGCAGCATGTTAGCCGCGACGACGGGCGTGGTGGGCGCAACGGTAGTGACGATGGGCATTATCGCGCTACCCTCCTTACTAAAAAATGGCTATTCCCCCGCCCTCGCCACCGGCATCATTGCCACAACTGGCACATTAGGACAAATTATACCACCGAGTATTGTTTTGATTTTGTTAGGTGATATGATTGGTGTTCCAGTGGGGCGCTTATTCCTCGCCGCCGTTATCCCCGGTACTTTATTAATTGTCTTATATATTGTTTACATTGCGATAAAAGCGTGGCGCGACCCGCACAGCGCCCCGGCTTTAGCCAGCGATATTCACAAGTGGGATATCAAATTTTTCTTAGCAGTGCTAAAAAGCGTGTTGCCGGCATTACTGTTAATTATTGCCGTGTTGGGCAGCCTATTTTTTGGCATAGCGACACCGACTGAATCAGCAGCATTCGGTGCCATGGGAGCGTTATTATTAGCCTTACTGCATAAGCGTTTGAATTTACAAAAATTGCGCGATGCCATGCAACATACCACCCGTTTGACGAGCATGGTTTTTTTAATTTTGATTGGGGCAACCGCCTTTGGTTTAGTCTTTCGCGGCATGGGTGGCGATTCTATGGTGCATGACATTTTCACCCAATTGCCGGGGGGAAAGTGGGGATTTATTTTTGTTAGTCTATTACTGATTTTTATCCTTGGTTTTTTTCTGGATTTTCTGGAAATTTGCTTTATCGTCGTGCCGATACTCGCGCCGATTGCGGCGCATTTTGGAATAGATTTACTCTGGTTTGCTATATTGATAGCTGTGAACTTACAAACGTCTTTTCTAACGCCACCGTTTGGCTTTTCATTATTTTATCTTAACGCGGTGGCACCGCCAACGGTGCGTATTAGCGTTATTTATCGAGGTATCGTGCCCTTTGTAATTTTGCAGGTATTAGGATTAATACTGCTGGTAATTTTTCCGCAGATAACGCTGTGGTTGCCTAATCTGGTGGATGAATGGCATAATCTTTAATATTTCTCCTAACGTAGAAATCGAAATGACATATATAGGTACGCATAAATCATTTTTGGTGACGGTTTGTAGTAGTCGCTTTAGCGACTCACAAGCCGTTCGTTATGATTGTTTACCCACTTATGCACATTCAACCGGTTTATAGTAATCGCTTTAGCGACTCTTTTCTTTCAATTTAACGTAATAACGGAGTAACCAACTAGAATGGCAATTGAACGTACCTTGTCTATAATAAAACCGGATGCTGTCGCCAAAAATCTGATTGGCGAAATTGACTCACGCTTTGAAAAGGGCGGCTTACGCATTATTGCCGCCAAAATGCTACACTTAACTCGTGAACAAGCCGAAGGTTTCTATGCAGTCGATTTGCCCACGAACTCGCTAATAGGTAATGGGTAATTGGTAATGGGGCCGGCGTATACTAATGAAAAATGAAAACTGAAAACTGAAAACTGACGAAATTCATTATAAGTGGCTAATTTTACTATGAATTTTATAAGCTGGGTCTAAGTACAGGACAAAAAATTTAAGCGGCACTGTAACTCATTGTTTTTATTTAATGTCTCACTAAGAAACCTTAGATAAAACGTAATCTTTACAGACTTTTGTCCTGTGCAGAGATAACCAAGGATAAATCCCCGGCTTTGATGAAATCCTTGTAGTTATTTGGACTCCTAAGACCATTATTTTTGTATGGCTATTGGTACTGATTTGAGGGCCATAAAATCATTTTTAATATTCAAACTTTGCCGCGGACAATTTTTTAAGTCATTGATTGTGGAAAATTTATTGAAGTCATTGAAGGTAATATTTCTCGCTCAAAAGACATGACAGTAGAAAAAATGTCCTGTACTCAGAAGCTAGGTTTGATGTCATTTTCACGGATTTGAAGTACGTTCCGTATAACCACCAATGCGAATTAAGGGTTGAATTGAATCATAAAAAATCAATGACTTATAAAAACGTCTTATTGAAAGTGATTTTATGAGATTTCTCAAGATTTAGAAAGCTTTCTCAAGATTTATCAAGGTTTCTCAAGATTTATCAAGATTTCCCAATATTTATCAAGATTTCTCCGTTCAAAGAAACCGAAACGAAATGACAAACGACGCAATTTTCAAGATATTCGCATCACCAATTACCAATTACCAATTACCAATTACCAATTACCAATTACCAATTACCGATTACCAAAGATGGTTAATTTGTTGAATCTGGATCGAGAAGGACTGACTTCATTCTTCGCCAACCTTGGTGAAAAACCGTTTCATGCCACGCAGGTGATGAAATGGATTCATCAACAAGCAGTCCTTGATTTCGATGCCATGACCAATTTGAGTAAAGCCTTGCGGCAAGTGTTGAGATGGTATTCATTCCTGAAGAGGAGCGCGCTACCTTATGTGTGTCTTCACAAATAGGCTGTGCGCTGGATTGCACTTTTTGCGCGACAGCACAGCAAGGCTTTAACCGCAACCTCAGCGTTGCAGAAATCGTCGGCCAACTCTGGTTAGCGGAGCAAACACTTCGTGCCGAAGGGTATAGGCTAGAAAAGTCTAACCGGACTATCAGCAATGTCGTGATGATGGGCATGGGCGAACCATTGACCAATTTTAATAATGTCGTCACCGCCATGAATGTGATGATGGACGATTTCGCCTATGGTTTATCTTGGCGGCGTATTACTCTCAGTACCGCCGGCATCGTGCCGGCGATGGCACGGTTGAGGGAACAATGTCCCGTCAATATCGCCGTCTCTCTACACGCGCCGAATGATGCGCTGCGCGATCAACTCGTGCCGATTAATAAAAAATACCCGCTGGCGAAATTAATGGCGGCCTGTCGCGCTTATGTGAAAGGTGGGCCCAAGCGCCGAATCACTTTTGAATATGTTATGCTCAAAAACGTTAATGACAGCCCCGCTCATGCTCATGCCTTGGTCAAATTATTACAAGGTATCCCAGCTAAAATCAACCTGATTCCCTTTAATCCTTTTCCACATACCCGTTATCAACGTGCTACGCCTGAAGCAATAGATCGTTTTCGTGATATTCTAATACAAGCGGGATTGATGACGGTGACGCGAAAAACCCGCGGCGATGATATTGAAGCCGCTTGTGGACAGTTAGCCGGAAGAGTGCGTGACAAAACACACAGACAGTTAGCATTAAACACCAAAACCACAAAATTGGGGCCAATCAATTAAGTGACAGACATTACCGATATACAAGGTAATAACAAAGGTGATAGATGGTTTATCACCCTAGGGAGCTTACCCCTTAAACATAACCAAAGCTGATTTTTGTTGTTTTGGCGTTTTTAAGTAAGAGTTACCTCACAAGGGAGAAACCCAAGCTTGATAAGTCTAAGTCGCCAATGGCAAAGAGCGAATGGCAAACCACTTTATTCTATTATTTTTCAATAAATTAGCTAACAAAACCCCGTTTAAGTAGACTTCAATTGAAAATGGGCTTTTGACGGGTGACGTGACTTTGAGAATAAATTATACTTAGCACGGCAATAATTTGGACTTTTTACACACCCTCTCAAGAGAGGACTCAAACCGCGGCAAGTCCCCGAACAAAGGGGATTTAGTCGTGTGTTTTTAGTCCCGTTTTTAGCCGTGCCAATCTTTTTACGAAGAACAACTAGCTATTCGCGGCCAAAATTTCCATTTTGGAAGCTGTTGTAATCGACAAAGAGCGGCCTTCTACTATTTCTGGCCTTTAAAATTTAACTCATTGATTTAAAAATAAAACCTTTTAATAAATTCATGAAATAAGTCTCTGGTGTACGTGATGGTTGCTCAATATCAGTTGTAAGTGCCTTGGCGAAGAAAAATTCCTCCTCACCTTTGTCAAACTAATCTTTACCCACAAGTCGGTATGTTATTGAAAATAAGTCAGTGAGTGGTTAATGATTAATGATTAATGATTAATGATTAATTTTGGACACTTGTGGGTAAAGGTAAGCCTTTCTCAAAGGGGGAACTTCAGGCAAATACCCGTTTTGTTCAGGTACTTACTACACTTCAACTTTTGACTAAGCAGGGGGCTTGCGTATGAAGCGAGAAAATTTAGGCCGATTATGTTGTTTGCTGTGGCTTGTAGTTAATCTCCTTGCAGCCTGTGGTGGACAAAAGATCCAAGATAATAACTATACCCCCGATAATGAAGCCGCTAAAATTAATCTACAATTAGGCGTGGAATATATGCGGCGTGGACAGAATGATATAGCACTCAACAAACTCCAAAAAGCCTTGATACTAGACAATTACTATGCTGATGCTCATAATGCCATTGCCGTGCTGTATGAACATTTGGGGGTAGATGATGAAGCGAGGCGGCATTATCAAACAGCAGTCACACTCAAGCCAAAAGGTTCAGATATCCATAATAATTATGGACAATTTTTATGTAAGCATGGACAACCGGAGGCCGCTTTCCAGCATTTTCTTAAGGCTTTGGAGGATCCTGTTTATAGATTCCCGGAGACTCCTTATACCAATGCAGGTTTGTGCGCTTTACGCCACAAGGATTCCATTAAAGCCGAAACCTATTTCCGCCAAGCCTTGCAAAAGAATCCTAAGTTTCCGATAGCACTGTATCATATGGCTCAATTGAGCTACGAGCAAAGAGGTTATAACCAGGCTCGTGATTATTTACAACGCTACTTAAAAGTTGCTGAACACACCCCGAAAACGCTGTGGCTGGGGGTTCGCATTGCTCGTGCCCTCAACGATAGAGATGCGGAAGCAAGCTATGCGTTGTTACTGCGTAGGAAGTTTCCAGATGCTTTAGAAACACAAAAACTGTATCAATCGGAAAGGCACTGAATGGTGGTAATTGGTAATGGGTAATGGGTAATGGAGACACTTCATAAAGTTACAAAATTCCCAGGTAGATACACTGGCTATATTAATATCGTTCCTAATCCCAGGTAGATACACTGGCTATATTAATATCGCCCCGTTGGGGCTGACTTTGCACAAAACCCTAATGGGTTGTAACGGATAAATCCCAGGTAGGTACACTGGCTATATTAATATCGCCCCGTTGGGGCTGATTTTGCACAAAACCCTAACTCTAACCGTTTGCAGTATAATAAAAAATAACCCATTACCAATTACCCATTACCAATTACCCATAAAATTTTTTGGGACTATACTGACAGATAAGCCTTCCGAAAAGCTTCCGCATTTATTTTAGCAATAATAAAGAGGTTAATATGAACGTGACGACAAACCCACAAGTCTCCCATTTCTCGGAAGCGAAAGAGCGCGACGACACGAAAGTTGACGGCACGGACGCTCCTCGCTCTAACGAGAAAGAGTACGACGAACGCGCCGATACCAAAGAGCGCGACAATTTCGACGATAAAGAACGTGACAACATTCGCGACGACACCAAAGACGGCGACGACGATAAAGACACCAAAGAACGCGACGACGATCGTAACGATACCAAAGAGCGGCGTGACGGCTACGACGACAAAGCCCATGACGACACGGTAGCTCGCTATGATGCCCAACCGAGCGGAAGCTTTGATGAGAAAGCCCGTGACGACACGGTAGCTCGCTATGATGCCCAACCGAGCGGAAGCTTTGATGACAAAGCCCGTGACGACACGGTAGCTCGCTCTGACGCGGAAAAGAGCGCCCGCTTTGATGAAAAAGCCCATGACGAGCGTGACACTCGTAACGACACCAAAGAGCGCCATTATAGTTTCGACGACGACGTCCGTGACGAGGCAAAAGTCAGCGACGACGAAAGCGACGACAACTCTGAGAAAAGCGAAATATCTGCGGGTGAACGTTTACGCAATGCGCGTGAGCTAAACAAGATGTCAGTTAAACATGTCGCCGACCGGCTTTACTTAGATGTTCATGTGATTGAAGCACTTGAAGCGGATGATTACGAGGTTTTACCACCGGCCCTTTTTGTCCGAGGTTATCTGCGTAATTATGCGAAACTGCTGGAAATTCCGCCGGAATCTATTGTGAAGTATTTTGACGAAAACCAGCAACAACAGCAACCCTCGCTCCCCACAACACCCAGCTCAAAGCCAAAAAAACAAGCACGTAGTCGCGATTTATGGCCCACGGTTGGAACGGCTATCGTTGTTGTCACCTTGATGGCTTTGATGGCATTGTGGCAATTTTATCCAACCGGTTCTGATGAGCAGAAGCCGTCTGTTGAAAAAGCCTTAGATTCCAACGACTCGTCATGGCAGAGTTCTCAACCGATGGAAACAGATCCAACCCACACACTTTCTGGAACCAGAACCCATAACCCAAGTGAGCCAGCGAAAAACGTTTCCGCGACGGCCGCTCAATCAACAACACCAGCCGCGTCAGAAAATACGACTCCCACCGAGGAGCCAGTGATACCCGTCAACCCCTCTCACAATATGCGTGTTTTTTTTAAAAGTAGGGCGTGGATAAAAATCACCGATAACACGGGCAACAAACTGTATCAAGGCACTGGCAACGCTGGCGATATATTGCCTTTGGAAGGCACGCCACCATTTTATTTGCAAGTAGGCAATTACGCTGGGGTAGAAGTTGAATACAATGGCAAACTCAATAAGGTAACAGACTACCCTAAGAAGCGGAAAGGAGGGACATCTATATTCACTATCGGTGACGAGGAATAAGTACAGCGTTCAGTGAACAGTGATCAGGAGTCCAAACTTTAGTTTGGCAGGAGTCCAAACTTTAGTTTGGCAAGGAGTCCAAACTTTAGTTATACTCAAAAAGAGAACAAATTGGACTTTTTGAGAAACCTTTCATAACTTAAGTAACTACCTTCAAGCCCCAACGGGGCGAGATTAATATAGCCTGGGGCAACGCCCCAGGAAATATCCAACTCCAACGCACCTATTTGTTCGTACAAAGCGGCAAGCGTAGTACTCCAACGTACATTGAGAGAAGCCATGATGCCATCTGAATTTAAAATCACCCGCCGTCCTTCTCGACAAATTCATGTTGGAACGGTAGCGGTGGGTGGAGACGCACCGATAGCGGTGCAAAGCATGACCAATACTAATACTTGTGATGTGACGGGCACGGTGGCACAAATCAAGGCCTTGCAAAATGCCGGGGCCGATATTGTGCGCGTTTCCGTTCCTACCCTAGAGGCCGCTGAGGCCTTTGGGCAGATTAAAAAATCCGTTAATATTCCGTTAGTTGCGGATATTCATTTTGACTATCGCATTGCCCAGAGAGTGGCTGAATTGGGCGTAGATTGTTTACGCATTAATCCAGGCAACATTGGGCGCGAAGATAGAGTGCGGGCGGTAGTAGACAGTGCCAAAGATAAAGGCATTCCCATTCGTATCGGTGTCAATGCCGGTTCCTTGGAAAAGGACTTACAAAAAAAATATGGTGAACCTACCGCCGAGGCCTTAGTTGAATCGGCCTTACGCCATATTGATATTTTGGATAGACTCAACTTTCCCGACTTTAAAATCAGCCTCAAAGCGTCAGAAGTGTTTATGACTGTCGCGGCCTATAGAAAGCTTGCCACCCAGATTGAGCAACCGCTACATTTGGGCATCACCGAAGCCGGCGGCTTTCGCTCTGGGGCCGTCAAATCGGCCATTGGTTTAGGGATGCTGTTAACGGAAGGTATTGGCGATACTATCCGAGTCTCATTGGCAGCCAATCCGGTGGAAGAAATTAAAGTCGGTTTTGACATTCTAAAAAGCCTACATATCCGTCAAAAAGGCATCAACCTGATTGCTTGTCCTTCTTGCTCACGACAAAACTTTGACGTAATCAAAACGGTCAATGAATTGGAAGACCGCCTTGAAGACATTTTGCAGCCAATGGATGTGGCAGTGATAGGCTGTGTCGTGAATGGCCCCGGCGAAGCGCGAGAAGCGCATATTGGTTTAACCGGCGGCACACCGAATAATCTATTGTATATCAGTGGCAAACCAGATCACAAAGTAAAAAATGAAGAGTTAGTGGATGAATTGGAACGGGCGATACGAGCGCATATTGCTCAAGAAAATGACGGGCAACGGGTTATTCCTATACTAATGAAAAATGAAAAATGAAAAATGAAAATTATAAGCGATTAATTTTACAAACAATTTAATCACTTATTGGCCCATTTTAATTTTCACGGTTTTGAAGTGCGTTCCGTATAGACTGATAATACAACGAATTGGTGAAATAAACGAATTGAGCCTTAAGGCTTAAATAACGGTTTTAGCCCTTTATCGTTTCTCAGGGCCATTATTTGATTTTCACCCTTTTTAAGCTCGTTCCATATAGACTGATAGTACAACGGATACGCGAAATAAACGGATTTTTATCGGCTTCATTTTCAGATTGAAAGTCAATAAAAATAACAAAACGGGTCAATTTTTATTTTCACCCTTTTTAAGTGCGTTCCGTATAGACTGAGAGTACAACGAATTGGTGAAATAAACGAATTGAGCCTTAAGGCTTAAATAACGGTTTTAGGCCTTTATCGTTTCTCCGGGCCATTATTTGATTTTCACCCTTTTTAAGCTAGCTCGTTCCGTATACTTGTTCATAAAAATCCCAAGGCAAACCTCGGAAGTTTGTTAAACCTCGGAGGTTTTTAATTCCCATAAATACAATTAAGCGTTCCAGCCACCATCGTTATTGATAATAGCCCCAGTAACGTTGTCAGTATTGGGCCCAACCAGATAAGCGACCATTTCAGCAATTTCTTCAACGCGGCCATAACGCCCAACCGGTGAGCGAGGTAATAGCACTTTCGCTAATTCACCGTCCTCTGGATTCAGATCGGTATGGATAGGCCCAGGCTGGATGCAATTGACCGTTATTCCACGGGCGGCCAGATCACGCGCCCAAGCACGGGTTAAACCGGCCACAGCGAATTTGGTCATTGAGTAGAGGGAGAGATTTGGATAAGGTACGCTTTCACCAAAAATACTGCCGATATTGATAATTCGGCCTCCTTTTGGCATATGCTTGGCAGCGGCTTGTGTAAGGAAGAAAACGCCCCGCTGGTTGATATTGAGACTTTCGTCAAAGTCTTTTTCAGTCACCTCGAATAGATCGATGACCGGAAAAATGGCGGCGTTATTGACGAGAATGTCAATTTGTCCAGAGTCTTGAACGACCTGTTCCACGACTTTTCTATTGGCTTCGACATTGCCCACGTCAGCTTGTATGGCTTTCGCAGACACCTTGTGTGACTGACAGGCTTGAACGACATTGTTGGCTGACTCAGCCGAATTGGCATAAGTTAAGACAATATTAGCGCCACTGCTTGCCAGCCGCTTACAAATGGCAGCGCCAATTCCTCGGCTACCGCCAGTTATCAGTGCGACTTTGCCCGCCAAAGGCATGGTTGTTTGAGACATTTTAAAACTCCGTAAGAGACTCCCGATTCATTTATGTTAACAAACGTTTTAAATAGCACTCCATCAAGTGGGTGAATCTACCAAAGAGGCCCAAAAAAAACCTAATGTTTCTTTAGCCGCTTTGTACAATCCTTATTTGCTTGGGGAAACGCCAATTTTAAGAATTTTGGTGACGGTTTGTAGTAGTCGCTTTAGCGACTCACAAGCCGCTCGTTATTTTGTTTATCCACTTACCCATTGATTGCCAGTACCCTTTAGGGTACTTAAGCTTTTAGCCTAGAGATTGATCTCTAGGCGGGGAAGGCTATTTTTTCCAATATCTACGGAATGTACAGATGCGGGTGAAAATAAAAATTGACCCGTTTGGTTATTTTTATTGACTTTCAATCCGAAAATGAAGCCGATAAAAAATCCGTTTCGGAAAGCGTATCCGTTGTACTATGCAGTATCCTTACTTCCAACGCTTCTTCACATCTTCTGCAAAGGCTTCATACGGACGTATTGGCGCAATTTCTTCCAACTCAATATAATGCGCCATCGGCAGGGCACTCATCAATATCCGATCCAATTCGTCGTGAGACTCTACATCCAAATACCAGCCTCTTTAGCACTCAGCCCAACTTCAGCTTCCTTTTCCCAAATGTCCCACAACTCATCTAAGGACATTTCTTTGGGTTCAACCCGAACTTTGAAAAAAAATAGCATAATTGCCCTCCCTATTATTATTTATACCAGAGTCAGGAGTCCAAGATTTATCTTGGACGAGCAAAGAAAAGGCCCAATTAACTCGACGAAGGAGTCCAAGATAGGGCGTGCTAAAAATCCGATGTCTTTAAGACATCGGATTTTTTGAATTGTGAATTGTGACGTAAACGAATTGTGACGTAAACGAATTGTGACGTAAACGAATTGTGAATTGTGAACCGAAGGGTAGCTTTGCTAATATTTAAAACTCCGTAAGAGACTTCCGATTCATACGTGCTAAAAATCCGATGTCTTTAAGACATCGGATTTTTTTAAATCTTGGAGAGTGGTTATTTGAGAGGAAAATGTCGGGAAAACTGAAGGAAAATGAGGAGGGGAGAGATAAATGATGTCAGTGATTGATGATTGTGGCCGGACCGTGAATCGAACACGGGACACGCAGATTTTCAGTCTACTGCTCTACCAACTGAGCTATCCGGCCAAAAGAGGTGCGCATTCTAAAGTGGACTGAAAATTAAGTCAAGCCTTTTTTTTAACAAAGTTGATTTTTTTTTTTAGCGCCAACGTATCCCATTGTTTTTATTGACTTTTAAAAACACCCCCAACACCCCCACGGCCCCTCTATTGAGGTGAGTCAATCTATTTTTAGCACCGACGTATCCTATTGTTTTTATTGACTTCCCATAACACCCCCAACACCCCCTGGCCCCTCTATCGAGGCGACTCTATGCACATAAATTTTAAAGTCTTTGATTTTTATCACGATTGACGCGCTTTCGGTAGAAGGCAAGCGGGCGGTACATTTTTCAAGTCTTTGCGGCCCGCTTACCGGCCCCCTACGAACGATTTGTGTGCATAGAATTTTGCTATCGATGCCTTGGCAAAAGCCAAGGCTTTTGCTCAATGGCAATGGTGTTGGGATAGGGTAAATTAAAGAAGTTCAGTACGTTTCAAAAGCCAATTAATGCCCAACGCACAAACGATTATAACGACACCATAAATCATTGCCCCCTGCCAATCCGCAAAAATCAGTGCGCCCAAACCAAATAAACCGGCGTAGCCCAACCCAATGCCCAATAGCCAACATGCAAACAATTGCGGCAAATTGGATTTTTTGGCACTAACATCCAAGTGCTTAGCCACCGGCTGCCAAAAACCTTCGGGTTGAATGCGGCTATAAAATTTTTTCAGCACCTGTAAATCAGTGGGTTGAGTCACCAAAGTCGCTATCAGCCAAGCCACCGTTGTAAAGCCGACGGTAACAAATAAGCTATAAGGAAATGCCAACTCAAGATAAAATTTCGTTATCGTAAAAACGACAAACGGCGCAACCGTCGCCACAATTTCACTCCAGGCATTGATGCGCCACCAATACCACCGCAATATCAACACCGCTCCCAAACCAGCACCGCATTCAATCATAAATTTGAATGCACTCTCCAAAGTTTGGATTTGCGAAGTCACTATCAGCGCCACGAGCATTAATAAGAATGTACTAATACGAGAAGCCAGAACTAATTGTTTTTGCGTCGCCTCGGGGCGGATAAAACGGCTATATAAGTCGTTAACAATATAACTAGTGCCCCAGTTTAATTGCGTAGAAATGGTACTCATGTAAGCCGCAAAAAACGCCACTAATAATAGGCCTTTTAGGCCGGTGGGCAAAAACTCTTTCATCGCCAGCGCGTAGCCCAATTTTTTGTCGGCCTCAGGTAAATCGGGATAAAGCACAAGGGCACAGAGTCCAACCAAAATCCACGGCCAAGGCCTCAACGCATAATGGGCGATTTGAAAAAATAGAGTGGCCTTAATCGCATGATCCTCGTTTTTAGCACTCATCATACGCTGAGCAACGTAGCCACCGCCCCCCGGCTCCGCACCCGGATACCAACTCGCCCACCATTGTACGGCCACAAAGGCAAGAAAGGTTGCAAAACCAATACTTAACACTTGAGTCGTTTCGGCAAGTGATTGGGTGGAAAACTCAAGGGCAGGAAAAAAGTCAAAGGTGGCAGCCGGCAGTTTTTCTTGTAAGCCGGCAATCCCACCGATTTGTTCAGAGCCAACAACCACGAAGGCAAGCACAATACAACCCGTCATAGCGACAATAAATTGGATAAAATCCGTGATCGCTATGCCCAATAAGCCGGAGAGACTGGAGTAAATCATTACCAAAAACATCGCACCGGCAAGATAAAAAATCAGTTGCTCTTCTGGAATATTAAAAAAAATGTGTAACAGCGCACCCAACGCTACATTCACCCACGCGATAATGACGGCGTTCATAAAAATGCCCAAATAAACCGCCTTAAAGCCGCGCAAAAAGGCCGCCGGTTTGCCCGAATAGCGCAATTCCGTCAACTCAACATCAGTAATAATATTGGCTTTGCGCCAAAACTTGGCAAAAAAGAAAGTCGCCAACATGCCGCCAATTAAGCCATTCCACCACAGCCAATTACCACTGACACCGTTTTTAGCCACTAATTCGGTGATTAACAGCGGTGTATCGGCCGCAAACGTTGTCGCCACCATAGAAGTGCCAGCTATCCACCACGGTAAATTTCGTCCGCCCAAGAAAAAACTTTCGATATTTTTACCGGCTTGCTTGGTATAAGTTAACCCTATACCCAATATCAGCACTAAAAACAAAACAATAATTAACCAATCGAGTATTTGAAGTTCCATTGTGTTTGTGAAGCAGTATGAGTAAAAAAAAATCAATCGACTTAAATTTTTCAACACGGAGTCCACAGAGTACCACAGAGTCTCACAGAGTTATATTCTCTGTGAAACTCTGTGTAACTCCGTGCCTCTGTGTTGAAGAACGATTTATAAGTTATTGATTTTATAAGATTCAATTTAACCCTTAATTCATAACAAAACCCCAGTTTGTTTGGCAATTTCATGAATTCGCAATCGTTGCTGCCTAGGTGAGAATACCACAATATCAATCTTTTGTTCTCCCAAGGCGATTTGAATTTCGGCATCCATTCTACAAGTTTTGAGGAGCCGATCAGAAATGGGGGTATCCACTTCGACATAGAGATCAATATCTCCACCACGTTTATTGTCATCAACCCGAGAGCCAAATAACCACACTTTAGCCTGTGGGCCGAAATGATGTTTGGCAGCCTCGCGTATTTTGGTAATCGCATTTAACGGCAGTCTCATTTTAATCGCATTCTTCTTACAAATAGTTACGTGCTACGAGCAAATCGCTCAAAATATCATCGCATTCATTACATTAAACGTCAAAGAAATCCGATTTTTCCAAAAAAGCGGATTTCTCAGTTTCTCTAGTACAGGCGGAAGTTTCCGTACCACCCAAACCTCAAATATTTTTTTTGCAAAAAATAGGATTTCTCAGTTTCGTCAAAGAAATCCGATTTTTCCAAAAAATAGGATTTCTCAGCCAATTGACTGTTACCGATGAAATCTTATTTCAACAGCGTGGTGAAGCGCTATATGAATAATCATCAATCACTTAGTTTGCAATTATTTATTCAAGCCGCTGAATTTAAAAGGATTGGCAACCGTGCTATCCGTCAAGCTCAAGCAGAAAATCGTCGGCTTGGTATGGAAAACGTTTTTTATCGAAATGGTATTATTTATTAATTATGAATTACCAAACGGTGATATCACCAGAGAAATTCCGTTTAAAGCGCTAAAATAGTGTACGTGTGTACGTTTGTAGTAGGCGCTTCAGCGCCTAAGTGTTTGTAGTAGGCGCTTTAGCGCCTAAGTGTTTGTAGTAAGCAGCGCCTAAAGCTTGTCACAAAATAACCTAGTTATTTTTGTAGAGCAAATTTTAATAAAATTGATAAAACTTGTTCAAACTTTAGCGTCCGTAGGGGCTAGTAGTAATTACAAGGATTGTATATAAAAAAGGATTGAAAAATAGGGCCATTATCTAATTTGAAACAATTCAAATGACAATCTGGCCCCCAAAAAACTCACTCCGTTTGAGAAGTTATGTTTCTAGAAATCCGATTTTTCAAAAATATTTCTCAGTTAATGTCGTGTCGTCAACGGAGCGAGTTAATAACAATCTGTGATTAATTTGATATACTAATAACTAATCTATTGACTCTCGCGTCAATCAGCCAACGGCTGATGCTGTTGGCTTTAATCACTGTCCAAATAACTGATACTCAGAAGAACTAAGAAAGTACAATGAATTTGGGGAGTAAACGGATTGACAGCTATAGTCTAATAATTATCGGTTTATAGCACAAATCCTAAGACTGGGCGCGTCATCAAGTCGTTAGACGGCCATTCCTATTCGGTTACTTCCGTCGCGTTTTCCCCCGATGGCAAAACCGCGTTGTCGGGCAGTCGAGATGCCACGACACGCTTATGGAACCTTCAAACCGGTGAAGAAATTCTCCAAATGGTCGGTTTTAAGGATGACGAAAGCGTTGCCATTATGCCTCAAGGTTACTATGCAGCTTCGCCAAATGGCGAGCAATATACTAATGTTCGTATTGGCAACAGAGCTTATGGCATTGAATCTTACAAATACAAAACCTTCTACCACCGCCCTGATATCGTTAAACTGGCTTGGCAACTCGGTGATGCTGAACGTGCGATTGCTCAAGCAAACCAAGCCAATTAAGATAAACACTTTGTCGTTTGTAGTAGGCGCTTTAGCGCCTAAGTATTCGTAGTAAGCACTTCAGCGCCTAAGTGTTTGTAGTAGGCGCTTTATCGCCTCGAAGATTGCCGAAAATAACGCGCCCAACCATTTCAAAAAAGTCAAAGTTAAGGCGGCGGATAGTGAATTAAAAAAAATGCCTAATTTGATAGCAGAGGATAAAAACTTTGTTGTTGAATCAACGCGTTCTGGACTTGGGTTTCAACATCTTATTCATCGCTTAAATCAAGCGGATTACACGATAACGATTATTTAAATCTCAAACTTCCTAATCTCTCACCTAGCGGTTGGGCACAACTTGGACATATTGGGGTTTTATTTTCGCCGCGACACTTTTTTAAGCATTCCGTCAACAAGGACTGTTTGTAACCCATTGATTTAATGATAAATAATGTATTATCAATCCGTTATAAAATACAATCCTTGTCGTTATTGCTGAGATTGCTAAGGTTTTCTCGCTTTTTATCTCCTTCAATAACGGAATGCAGCCATATTTTGTTGGACTGAACGAAGTCAGTCTAACTCTATCCCACAACTATTGTTTTTCTATGATTTAATAACCCGGTTTATAATGAATAACTCACCGCTTGGAGGATCAAACAATGACAACGGAAAATACACACACAGTCGATCCAAATTTACTTGAACAAGCCAAACAACTCGGTGGACATCAAACCGAACTGGAAACCCTCAACGAGGCACTCAAAGAGTATATTCGTTGGCGCAAGCAAATCGAGGCGATTCAACATTTTGGAACGGTTGATTTTGATCCGGCGTTTTTGGCTGAAATGGATCGAAGGAGTCAAGCGCGATGATTTTTTTAGATACGCCCACTTTGTCAGTCGCTTATCGCAGAAAATATCGGGACGATGAAGAAAAACCTCTCGAAGTGAGAATGTTGCAACAAATGGTGGCAGAACATAAACCTATTGCAATTCCCGCTATTGTCGTTCAAGAATTTCTGTCTGGTTTGCGGGAAGAATCTCAATTTAACAAATTGCAGAAATCAATAGAAGGCTTTCCTATTGTTTTAGCAACCCAACAACATCACATTGAAGCCGCTAAAATAGCTAATGCGTGCCGAAGCAAAGGTATCGCCACTTCGGCAACCGATTGTTTAATCGCCGCGATGACGATTGAGCAAAATGCCCAATTGTTCACAATGGATCAAGATTTTGTGTATATGGCACGCCATTGTCCACTACGCTTATTACCAAGACTATAGTGAACGTAGGGATAATGGCACTTGCTCTCGTTCCAACGCCAGCGCATCGGAAACACCATCCGTAACGTTGTAGTAGGCTTGTAATCGCCTCAAATTGTGTACGTGTGTACGTTTGTAGTAAGCGCTTCAGCGCCTAAGTGTTTGTAGTAGGCGCTTCAGCGCCTAAGTGTTTGTAGTAGGTGCTTCAGCGCCTAAGTGTTTGTAGTAAGCGCTTCAGCGCCTAAGTGTTTGTAGTAGGCGCTTCAGCGCCTAAGTGTTTGTAGTAGGTGCTTCAGCGCCTAAGTGTTTGTAGTAGGCGCTTCAGCGCCTAAGTGTTTGTAGTAGGTGCTTCAGCGCCTAAGTATTCGTAGTAAGCGCTTCAGCGCCTAAGTGTTTGTAGTAGGTGCTTCAGCGCCTAAGTGTTTGTAGTAGGCGCTTCAGCGCCTAAGTGTTTGTAGTAAGCAGCACCTAAAGCCTGTCACAAAATAACCTAGTTATTTTTGTAGAGCAAATTTTAATAAAATTGATAAAACTTGTTTAAGTTATTTTGTTACAGGCGCTAAAGCGCCTACTACTAACTTAGGCGCTAAAGCGCCTACTACTAACTTAGGCGCTAAAGCGCCTCTTATAAACTTAGGCGCTGAAGCGCCTACTACTAACTTAGGCGCTAAAGCACCTACTACAAACTTTAGCGTCCGTAGGGGCTAGTAGTAATTACAAGGATTGTATATAAAAAAGGATTGAAAAATAGGGCCATTATCTAATTTTAAACAACTCAAATGACAAGATGGCCTTAAAAATCAATCAGTTTGTAGTAGGCGAATTATCGCCTTTACAGGAATTGTGACCAAAAGGCCATCATCTAATTTTAAACAACTCAAATGACAATCTGGCTCCCAAAAAACTCACTCCGTTTGAGAAGTTATGTTTCTAGAAATCCTATTTTTCCAAAAGATTTCTCAGTTAATGTCGTGTCGTCAACGGAGCGAGTTAATAACAATCTGTGATTAATTTGATATACTAATAAATAATCTATTGACTCTCGCGTCAATCAGCCAACGGCTGATGCTGTTGGCTTTAATCACTGTTCAAATGACTGATACTCAGGAGAACTAAGAAAGTACTTAGGATTTGGGGAGTAAACGGATTGACTTCTATAGTATAATAATTATCGGTTTATAGCCCAAATCCTAAGTACTCAGGAGAGCCGTTATCCGTTTACGGTGAAAATAGTCATAACATCTAGTACTTAGGATAAACATCTAGTACTTAGGATACGCGCGCCGAAACGGATTTTAAGAAAAGTTATCTTGTTAAAAGGAGAAAACGATGTTTAAGAAAGCTTTAACCGTTACCGTTATTGCGTTGGTTATTGGTGCGGTTGGGACGTGGTTATTAACGCCACCCACTTTAGCTGCCCCAGAAAACACCCCCATCGCTGTTGACGATACCAAAGAATCGGGGTTGCAGCCCGTCAACTTGCCAAGCCCACCTCCAGTGCCGCCGGCAGAAGTGGACGAGGTGTTTGTCCAAGTAGGGCATGTAAGTATTGTCAACGCCGTCGCGTTTTCCCCCGATGGCAAAACCGCGTTGTCGGGTTCATCTGATAACACCGTCAAATGGTGGGATTTATCGACGGGGCGCGTCCTCAAGTCCTTAGACAGCCATTCTGATGATGTTCGTTCCGTCGCGTTTTCCCCCGATGGCAAAACCGCTTTGTCGGGCAGTCAGGATAAAACCGTCAAATGGTGGGATTTATCGACCGGGCGCGTCATCAAGTCCTTAGACGGCCATTCCGAATGGGTTTCTCCCGTCGCGTTTTCCCCCGATGGCAAAACCGCGTTGTCGGGCAGTGATGATAAAACCGTCAAATGGTGGGATTTCTCGACTGGGCGCGTCATCAAGTCCTTAGACTTAGACGGCCATTCCGATTATGTTCGTTCCGTCGCGCGTTCCGTCGCGTTTTCCCCCGATGGCAAAACCGCGTTGTCGGGAAGTTCTAATAAAACCGTCAAATGGTGGGATTTATCAAAAGGGTGGAAATGGTCAGATTTATTACCGAGCGGACGCGTCATCAAGTCCTTAGACGGCCATTCCAATTGGGTTAGTTCGGTCGCGTTTTCCCCCGATGGCAAAACAGTATTGTCGGGCAATAGTGATAACAACACTGTGGAATGGTGGGATTTATCGACTGGGCTTGTCATCAAGTCCTTAGACGGACATTACGATGATGTCAATGCCGTCGCGTTTTCCCCGAATGGCAAAACCGCGTTGTCGGGTAGTGATGATCAAACAGTGAAATGGTGGGATTTATCGACTGGGCGCGTCATCAAGTCCTTAGAAGGACATTCCCATCATGTTTTTTCCGTCGCGTTTTCCCCCGATGGCAAAACCGCGTTGTTGGGCAGTGGTAGTTGGAAGGATAAAGATAACACCGTGAAATGGTGGGATTTATCGACTGGGCGCGTCCTCAAGTCCTTAGACGGCCATTCTGATTTTGTTACTTCCGTCGCGTTTTCCCCCGATGGCAAAACCGCGTTGTCGGGCAGTCATGATAAAACCGTCAAATGGTGGGATTTATCGACTGGGCGCGTCATCAAGTCCTTAGACGGCCATTCTTCTTCGGTTAGAGCCGTCGCGTTTTCCCCCGATGGCAAAACCGCGTTGTCGGGCAGTGGTAGTTTGATTCATCATGGTGATAACACTGTGAAATGGTGGGATTTAGCGACTGGGCGCGTCATCAAGTCCTTAGACGGCCATTCCTCTGATGTAAATGCTGTCGCGTTTTCCCCCGATGGCAAAACCGCGTTGTCGGGAAGTGGTAGTTGGGGGGATAAAGATAACACCGTCAAATGGTGGGATTTATCGACTGGGCGCGTCATCAAGTCCTTAGACGGCCATTCTTCTTCGGTTTATTCCGTCGCGTTTTCCCCCGATGGCAAAACCGCGTTGTCGGGCAGTGATGATAAAACCGTCAAATGGTGGGATTTATCAACTGGGCGCGTCCTCAAGTCCTTAGACAGCCATTCTGATGATGTTCGTTCCGTCGCGTTTTCCCCCGATGGCAAAACCGCGTTGTCGGGTAGTTTGGATACCACGACACGTTTGTGGAACCTTCAAACCGGTGAAGAAATTCTCCGAATGGTCAGTTTTAAGGATGGCGAAGGCGTTGCCATTATGCCCCAAGGTTACTATGCTGCTTCACCAAACGGTGAACAATATATTAATGTTCGTATTGGCAACAGAGCTTATGGCATTGAATCTTACAAATACAAAGCCTTCTACCACCGCCCTGATATTGTTCAACTGGCTTGGCAACTCGGTGATGCTGAACAAGCCATTGCTCAAGCAAACCAAGCCAATTAAGATAAACCGAAGGCGGCACAATCTCCCCAAGACACTGTGCCGCCACCAACCTTGAAAGAGAATGACCACATAGTACAACGCGGCGAAACCTTGTCTGCTATTGCCAAACGCTATGGTACTGATTACCGAAAACTGGCTGAATTAAATAATATTTCACCCCCCTATAGTCTACATGTTGGGCAACGTTTAGTTGTCAGTCGAACAGTGGTTGCACAGGCGACTCCAGAAACACCACCGCCCCCGGTTCCCGCTGCACCTTTGCCATCGACACCGCCCCAAAAACGCCTCGCCCTACTGATTGGCAACGCCGATTACAAGCATTATCAGCGTTTAGACAATCCCGTCCATGATGCCGAAGACTTCGCTAAGCTATTGCGTCAACTCGGTTTCGAGGTGATGCTTAAAACCAATTTGCAACGTGACGAGATGAAAACCGCCATTCGGGCTTTTCGTAACCGTCTGCGGCAACAGAAAGGCGTTGGTTTATTCTATTTCGCAGGGCACGGTACCATGTACAATCAGCAAAACTACCTGATACCGCTCGGCACCAGCCGCGATTTGATGCAAGAATGGCAAGCCGCTGGCAGTGTTCAGATTAGCGCCCTCCAAGACTGGAAACAAGAACTCGTCTCCGAAGCTATCAATGCGGAGTATGTTCTAACCCTGATGAAATCGGCCAAGAATCAGGTGAATCTGTTGGTATTGGATGCCTGTCGAAACTTACCGTTTACGGTGCGCGGACTGCGCGGCAAAATGATGTTACCTGGTGGCTTATCCGCTATGACGACGGACTCTGGTACACTGATTGCGTATGCGGCCAGCCCTGGGCAAGTTGGAAGAGATGGCGAGGGGCGCAATAGTCCGTATATGAAACAGCTTAAATACTGGCTCAATCTGCCCAATATGCGGATAGTCGATGTTTTGCGGCAAGTGCGTTTAGGCGTTTTGCAAGAAACTAACGGTGCTCAAGAGCCTGATTATGACGATAAGTTGAAAGCGCCGTTTTATTTATATAGATAGTACAACTAATTACGCGGATTAACGAATTGAGTTAGTACAACGAATTGCGCGGATTAACGAATTGAGTTAGTACAACGAATTACGCGGATTAACGAATTGAGTTAGTACAACGAATTGCGCGGATAAACGAATTGAGTACAACGAATTACGCGACTTCTGATTGAGAAGTTATAGAAAAAATATAACGCAAAAGGCGTTAGTGACGCTAAAGGCGCAAGTTTATTTGGTTGTCTCTTGCGTGCGTCTTTTGCGTTTATTTCATTTTGTGGGCCATGATTTGATTTGAAAACATTCAAAAGGTTTTATGGCCCCCAAATTAGGTCGTCTAAATAACCCATTTTTTCAACACGGAGTCCACAGAGTAACTCCGTGCCTGAAGTGTTGAAGATGTTCAACTCAAACGTAGTCTAGTCTATATGCAATAGCAGTGTTGCTCACCCTACTATAGTGGTTACCAAATATGACTACAAAAGAAATACTAATCGCAGCCTTTGTGGCATTGGTGACGGGCATACTGATTGTTCACTATACCGTCTGGCTTGAATCGTCTCAAGACGAAGAAGCCCAACCGTCCACCGTTTCCACCGTTGAGGACTCACGCCCGACTCCTTCCGAGCCGACGACAGAACTCAACGACATGATCGAGCAAGTTAAGCAATTACATCATCCTAATGCTCCGATCACCGTCACCTTCTGGCTCAATGTTCCTGGCAAAATACACTTTACTCTGGATGATGAAATAACACTCTATTATAAATTCAATGACAATACTGACTCAAAAGGCTACTTTAGCTTATTCAATGTTTCCCCAAAAGGCAGCTTATCAGTTCAGTTAAACAACAAACCCATTCAATCCAATCGTATTGACTCGCTACCCAAATCACAAATTGACTGGCAACCAGGGCAACTAATGACGATGGATACCCGAATAAGTTTAGAACCTGGAACAGAATACTTTAAAGCCATAGTCACCTCAGAACCAATCACATTAGAGGCCGACATGACAAAAGTCTTACAAAATATGACGTTTTGGGGAACGAGTGAATTGACAGTGTTTGTCAGTTTGTGAAAAAATAGGGCCATCATCTAATTTGAAACAACTCAAATGACAAGATGGCCCCCAAAAAACTCGCTTTTTCAACACGGAGTCCACAGAGTGCCACAGAGTCTCACAGAGTCTTGACTCTTGATAAATTAGACTTGTCCGTAAATATAATCGTTTAATAGGGGAAATTAATAACATGAAAGAGAGGAACAATCAATTAAGTGATTTGATTTTAGACTTAGGTTTGTCAAAAGGCCGGGAGCCACTAACCGAATATCCCTGGTATAAGGAAATCGATCATCTTTTAGAATGGCTGTCTGATAAAGACGCTCATTACAAATCATTTTGTTTTGATTTAGTGATGTCCTTAGCATACATTGACGCAACCTCTGGTTTGGAAAAATATATTGAATTTTGCGACAATTGCCCTGAACAATTTAATGCCCATCTTGGCTTTATTAACCTTTGTTCTCCTTGTTACGAAACCATTGGAAAATGGTCGTATCAAAAGGCAGCAAAACCCCAATCAGGTGCGTTGGGAAAATTGAGTAGCGAGATTATTCTTAGGTTTATACTCAAATTGTCAAATAACCTAAAGAACGTCTTGGCTATGGGAGGTACAGAATCTGTTGATGCCTCTCAGGTTTTAAATTTTGTACAAACCTGGCTTAATGCTAGAGAGGCCTACATGAAAAGGGATAAAAGTAAAAAACTGTACTATTTAGCCAATGCCAGTGGAAATCCACCCAAAATATCGAAAGAACGTGATGGATGGCCCACAAAGGAATCTATAGATTTTCAGAAAGCTTTTCAGAAAGCCAGGGGCGTTGCCCCTGGCTATATTAATCTCGCCCCGTTGGGGCTTGAAGGTAGTTATAGCATTTCCCGATTTGGTTAAATACAAAATAGGCCAACCCCTAGTTATTTCCTACATTCAACCCCTATCGGGGTTGTTTGAGGTGTTAATTCCCACCCCAGGTTTCACCTGGGGCTATTCATATTCAACCCCTATCGGGGTTGCCCCAGGTTTCACCTCAATGCCATTAAGTTAAGGAAAATGTGTTATAGTTATTAACTTTCAAACAGTAGGTAAAATCAATTTATGGAAAAACAAACATTGGCAGACGAAAATGA
>NBMI01000121.1 GCA_002085445.1 Candidatus Parabeggiatoa sp. nov. 2 | reverse complement strand
ACAATGACTTAGAACCCCACCCCCTATATAAAAACATGGCACGACTGCTCGCTATTTAATAAAAAGATAGCAAAATCAAATAGTTCCTTAACTTAATGGCATTGTGGGGATGCCTGGGGTGAGTTAAAAATCGACTTTGGGGAAGTTATTTTTTAGCCGATCCTAAAGTTTTTCCGGAAAAACGGATACCCAATTACCAATTAGCAAAGAACTCTTACCTCAAATTGAAGTCACACTCTCATGTTGCACCAAAACCCGTCCAGTCGCCAAGACGGCGGCCTCATGAGTTTTTTGCCTTGGCAACAAGCCACTTGTAATCGACAATTTGGCCCCCCTGACACTCCCCTACCCCTTCGATGCGGGGAGTGGACACACCCCCAAGTGCCACGGTTTGACTCTCCTCTTGAGAGGGATCGAGTTTTTGAAGCAAAAACTTTTGCCTAGAAATCCTAACCGTTTGCAGTATAATTTAGTGAACGATTGCAAAATTTTGGTTTTCACAAGCAGGTACTGATATGCCACCCAATATCCGTCGAACCGTTACAGAACCCTACGATCCCAAACAACGCATCGTGGGCGGTGTCGTGCTGTTTCTGCTGGTGCTACTCATTTATAGCATTTTAAAACTGCTGCTGGGATTCTCCTCGGTTCCAGAAGGGGAATACGTACTCAGTGCCCCCTTGAAAGATGAACTCCCTAGCGAGGCTGCACCGCCTGACAATCAAACTCAAACACCGCAGCTCCTCCCCACGGCCAATAATACCCCAGCGCCCCGAAAAACGACTTACCATCGCCTACCGCAAGAATTTGTCTTTCTTGATCTGAATGGCGATCCCATGCAGCCAGAAAATAACCTTATGGATCCATTCGCACAACCCGGTAAATGGTATGTACAGGCGGCGAGTTTCAAGTCCGAAACGGGGGCACAACGTTTAGCGCAAAAGATCAAAGCTAAAAACATTGCTTCGGAGGCACATGTTGTCCGAACTTCTAACGGATGGTATGCTGTGCGACTTCCCCCACAAACTGGCCACGGCATGGCTAAACAACAATACAGAAAATTGCGTCGATTATTGTATTTGGAACCGGTTATTAGAAAAATAAACTGAACCTTTTAACAATACACCTGTTTATACTTAAAAGATGACTCGTTTACTTGCGATTGCGGCCGGCGGCGCGATAGGGGCGTTGCTGCGTTTTTGGGTGTCCACTAGCATGTATGCCCTGTTAGGTCGAGAATTTCCTTATGGTACGTTGGTTGTCAATGTGCTGGGATGCTTGCTAATGGGGTTTTTATATGTCTTCATGTTGGAGCGATTTGCCAGTGTTGAATGGCGAGCCGCTTTACTGATAGGCCTGTTGGGCGCGTTTACGACTTTTTCCACCTTTTCTTTGGAAACGCTAAATCTCTTGCAGGGCGGAGAACAAATCAAAGCGTTATTGAATATTTTTGTTAGTGTGTTAGTGTGTTTGTTGGCAACTTGGTTGGGGATGCAGTTGGCGAGACAATTATGAAATCAATCACAATGGTACGGGTTTATCTGACTGAATCAGAGAAGCGTTTAAATAAGTTGTTAAATTATCTGCATGACGAGAGCCAAGTCTGCGGCGTAACGGTGCTAAGAGGCATTAGCGGATTTGGTCAATCGGGTAAAATCCATGCGGCCCATTTGGTGGACTTATCTTTGGATTTGCCTGTGATTATAGAATTTTTTGATACCCATGAAAAAGTGACATCAATTTTATCCCACTTAAAAACTATAGTTGAACCTAATCATATTGTCCACTGGCAAGCTTCTCTTATTGATAACTAAAGCTCTATTGATTCATTTCCGTCCAAAGCTTTAGCTTTGGACAAGCCATTTCCGTCCAAAGCTTTAGCTTTGGCCCATTGATTCCGTCCAAAGCTTTAGCTTCTTCGCTTTAGCTTTGGACATCATATTCAGAGAAATTGTTGTAGGTGATATTTTCTGATCACTGATTACTGATCACTGTTCACTGATAACTGATAACTGATAACTGAAAACTGATAACTGAATCATGCTTGATCCACAACTTTTACGCCATCATTTGGATGATGTGACTGAAAAATTGGCGCACCGTGGTTTTACCGTTGATCATGCTCGCTTGGCCGAATTGGAAGCGGCCCGTAAGCAATGCCAAGTAGAAACCCAAGAGTTACAAAGCGAGCGTAATCGCCGTTCCAAAGCCATTGGTAAAGCCAAAGCGGCCGGTGAAGATATTACTGAATTGTTGGAAAGCGTTTCAGAACTCGGTGAAAAACTCAAAGCCGGTGAAACACACACGAAGGCTATTCAGGCACAATTGAATGATCTGTTGATGGGAATGCCTAATATTCCTCATGAAAGTGTGCCTATTGGCCGTAGCGAAGCTGATAATCTTGAAGTGCGCCGTTGGGGAGAGCCTACAGCCTTTGATTTTACGCCTAAGGATCATGTCGACTTGGGCGCGAATTTGGGCTTACTTGATTTTGAAACGGCTGCGAAAATTACCGGCTCACGTTTTTCGTTGATGCGCGGTTCCTTGGCGCGGCTGCACCGCGCTTTGATTCAATTGATGCTGGATTTACACACGCAAGAACATGGCTATGTTGAAGTCAATGTGCCTTACTTGGTGAATGCCGACAGTCTTCGTGGTACTGGGCAATTGCCCAAATTTGTAGAAGATTTATTTTATATCTCTGAACAAGATTATTATCTGATACCTACCGCTGAAGTGCCGGTGACGAATATTGCTCGCGATACGATTTGGGAGGCTGACAAATTGCCGGCTAAGTTTGTTTGCCACACGCCTTGTTTTCGCAGTGAAGCGGGGAATTATGGTAAAGACACGCGAGGGATGATTCGCCAGCATCAATTTGAAAAAGTTGAGTTGGTGCAATTAGTTAAGCCTGATGACTCTTACGCAACCTTGGAAGAATTAACGGGAAACGCTGAAACGGTGTTGCTGCGTTTGGAATTGCCTTATCGCGTTGTGAGTTTATGTACGGGCGATTTGGGTTTTTCGGCGGCCAAAACTTATGATTTGGAAGTCTGGCTCCCTGGGCAACAAAAGTATCGAGAAATTTCCTCGTGTAGTAACTTTGAGGCCTTCCAAGCGCGGCGCATGAAAGCTCGTTGGCGTAATCCCGACGCTAAAAAACCCATTTTGCTGCACTCCCTCAATGGCTCTGGCTTAGCTGTCGGGCGCACCTTGGTTGCGATAATGGAAAATTATCAAGATGAGGGAGGGCGTATCGCTATTCCTAAAGTGTTGCAAAATTATATGGGTGGAAGCACTCATATTGAATAACCCGAAAGCCTTGAGTTCAATCTCAAGGCTAAGAGCTACTGTACCCTAAAGGGCAGTCAAAAGATTTAGTAGGTTTTAGCTTGACTACTACAGAAAGTCGCTAAAGCGATTACTATAGTATTCCAGATAAATATTTTGGTTATTAACACATCCGATGTTTAGCAAACATCGGAGGTGTTTTCCAAG
This sequence comes from Candidatus Parabeggiatoa sp. nov. 2, assembly GCA_002085445.1. Taxonomy (GTDB): domain Bacteria; phylum Pseudomonadota; class Gammaproteobacteria; order Beggiatoales; family Beggiatoaceae; genus Parabeggiatoa. The sequence continues at coordinate 17,362 of NBMI01000121.1, read as the reverse complement.
TCATTTTTATGGAACACTATACGAACCTTAAGTCGCTAAAGCGACTACTACGAACAAGCGACTACTACGAACAAGCTACTACGAACATGCGACTACGACGAACGATTTTGGCGCGAAAAAACCTCCAAGTAATGGCATTACTTGGAAGTGTTTCCCAAGTATTTTTATGGTTCACTATAGTAACAAAATATAAGGATTAACAGAAATGTCGGAAAGAACAAGTACCGAAAATATGCTGGCTGAGGACATAATGGCATTACGCAGTGGGATAGCGGCGTTTGAAACGAAACAATTTGTTCGTGCCCACCAATTGCTTTTGCCGTTGGCTGAAGTTGGCAATCCTGACGCACAGTATCGTCTTGCCATTATGGCTCAGAATGGTTTAGGCATGGTTGTCAATCAAAAAGAGGCGGTGCAGAGGATGCGAGCGGCAGCAGAACAAGGTTTTGATTTGGCGCAACATGGTTTAGGGTTTATGTATATGCAAGGAGAATGCGTTGAACAAGATGATGCCCAAGCGGCGATCTGGTTTCGTTTGGCGGCGGATCAAGGCTTGTCTGGGGCGCAAGTGATTTTAGGGGATTTATACAAAGAGGGGCGTGGGGTAGAAAAAGATTTGGAGGAAGCCAAACGTTGGCATGCTAAGGCGGGTTTTTAGCAATAACCGTTCGTTTGTAGTTTGTAGTTTGTAGTTTGTAGTAGGCGATTTATCGCCTTTTTGGGGCCTGTAAGTCATAAGCGAATGTTCACATTTTGAGTGGCCGTTCGTTTGTTAGTTTGTAGTAGGCGATTTATCGCCTTTTTGGGGCCTGTAAGTCATAAGCGAATGTTCACCTTTTGAGTGGCCGTTCGTTCGTAGTAGGCGATTTATCGCCTTTTTGGGGCCAGTAAGCCATAAGCGAATGTTCACATTTTTGGTGGGCTTGTTTGTATAGACTTTCATAAAATTATAAGTTCAAGATTCTCAATGGACTCCTGCCAAGATAAATCTTGGACTCCTGCCAAGATAAATCTTGGACTCCTGACGTCCAAGATAAATCTTGGACTCCTGCCAAACTATTTATCTGAAAAACTAGAGTGCCCATTCATTGGCGAGTAAGCGCGGCACGAGCGGCTTTAGGATGCGGTAGGTTAGGCCCCAAACGCGATCTTGTCCACTCGGTAGAACGATATGCGCACTCGGTTCTGACGAAGTGGGAAACTGCTCAACGTCTGCTTGTGGCGCGGCTAAATCCAGAACTCGTACTTCTAGTACCTCTGCAACTTCTCGTTCTTCCCGGCACCAGTGCGGCGGCGGAATGATCCGGGCAAGGAACGGCGAAACGCGGAAACCCGTCGTCTGTGTGTGGACAACCGGGAGTGCTTTCAGAATATCGACAGATTCGGTGGCAATTCCGATCTCTTCATTGGCTTCCCGCAACGCGGTATCAAGCAGAGTGCTATCCCGCCGCTCACGCTTTCCACCGGGAAACGCGATCTGTCCTCCATGTAAACCTCCTTTGCTCCGGCGAATTAGAATTATCCTAAGTTCGCTGTCCTCTCCTTGGTATATGGGTACTAAGACGGCTGCCTCTTGAATGACTTGTTTCTCGTTACGAGTCATCACAAGGGTTTCTTGTTCAGCTTGTTGAATAGCTTCTGGTGAAAGTTTGATTGACATAGCGCATTTTTTATTATCGTTGATACCTTTGAAAAACCCTCGATTGAGTACGGTGTCATGGTCGTTCGTTTGTAGTAGGCGATTTATCGCCTTTTTGGGGCCAGTAAGTCATAAGCGAATGTTCACATTTTGAGTGGCCGTTCGTTTGTAGTAGGCTTGTAATCGCCTTTTTGGGGCCAGTAAGTCGTAAGCGAATGTTCACCTTTTTGGTGGCTGTTCGTTTGTAGTAGGCGATTTATCGCCTTTTTGGGGCCGGTTAGTCGTAGGCGATTGTTCGCCTTTTTGGTGGGGCTGTTTGTATAGACTTTCATAAAATTATAAGTCCAAGATTCTCAATGGACTCCTGCCAAGATAAATCTTGGACTCCTGCCAAGATAAATCTTGGACTCCTGTAAAGGCACACATATGGTATGAGTTCATCTTTGGCTTTTAAACAAAATTGGCTTAAGTCTACTTGACTTGCATCGAGACTTAATTCTACAAAAGGAGTAAACCTTTCATATTACAAGGATTGTATATAAAAAATGATTTGTTCGCTAATTTATCAACTAGAAATTAATTAATTAGCTATTCAATCAGCAAATACTTTTGAGAAGAAAAAGTTGACTGACGTGATTTGATGCTCGTTTCTAAAATCCCTTATTATATAGAATCCTTGTGCATCAACTAGAAATTAATTAATTAGCTATTCAATCAGCAAATACTTTTGAGAAGAAAAAGTTGACTGACGTGATTTGATGCTCGTTTCTAAAATCCCTTATTATATATATACAATCCTTGTAGTTGTTATTGTCATGATCATCGAGTTTTTTATAAATCCTTTTTAAAATGCAATCCTTGTAGTTATTGCTACTGCCGAGCGAGCATTCTGGCTTTTTTGGCATTCCAATGGATGTTATAAGTCAATATCATCCAATATCAAATGCGCTTCAAAATTCTTTCGTCTCTGAGTTTCGGGTAAGGTGGCTAATTGTCGCCAAATTTATAATCGCCAATTTTTCTCGGTATCGCTTAACAATCTTGCCAATATATACAATTCATCCACTGGCAACTTATTCAAGTTATCCACTTTTGGAGCAACTGAAAAAGAAGGTGGCTTGGCAAAAACGAGTTGTTTCTGATAGGAGACACTTTCGGCTGATGAAATCGTTAAGGTGTAGGTTTGCGCCGGTGCTGTGTTAGGCACGGTTAGAGAAAACGGGTTAGTGTTCAAGGTTTTTTGCACAATCACGTTGCCGGTTGCGTCTGTCACTTCCAGTTGATAGGGCGATTGTCCGTCTTCCCAAAATAAGGGAATAGCCCCCTGTCGCGCAAACAGGTAAAACGGATAGTCAAAGCCTTCTCCAGCATCTAAGGGCATACTTATGTCATAAACCGGTGATGGTTCGTTCTCATCGTTGGCCCCTTTTCCAACGCTAAAACCATCACTGGTATTTTCTGGCACAGGACTCGTCAACTTGTGGTAGATACGCTTAATGTCATTCCATACCGTACAGGCGGTTCCGCAAGGTTTGTCAAGTGTTTCAACACGATAGCTTTCTCCCGCCTTGAGCGTTTTTACGGTGGGTGGATTCGTGTGATAACGAAGGGTGATTGGAGGTTGAATCGGGCGATTGGGTGCTATCACCCGTTCACCAGCACATAATTGTTGGTTTGTGGTTGCCCATGTCGGCGTTTCAGCCTCATTTCGCCAAATCATCACCTCTTTAATCGCTTCCGTTGGGTAAATTTCAGCCACACTGGTGCAATCAACTGCCTGAGCTACATATGTGCCGCTCAAGCTTAAAGATAGCAGTGATATAACACTAACTGTTTGTTTATTAAGCATTTGTCAATATCCTCTTTTCGCCATGAATTTCAACATCAAAAGGTAGGGTGGATTAGCCACTAGTGCAGAAAATTTCCCACAGGTTGCACCTGTGGCTATTCACATTCAACCCCTTCAGGGTTGGCACGTTGGGGCACATTTTCCACAGGTTGCACCTGTGGCTATTCACATTCAACCCCTTCGGGGTTGGCACTTTGATAACCTATCAACAAAATCCGTTATAGTCAGAGGAATTTTATTTTAAGCATCAAATCACGTCAGTCAACTTGTTTAAAATACCGCAATGACAACCCAATAGCATTACAAGGATTGTATATAATAAGGGATTTTATCTCTAATCAAATCACGTCAGTCAACTTGTTTGAAATACAGCAATGACAACCCAATAGCTAATTAATGGCGATGACAATTTCCACAAACCAGTGGTAATAGCCATACAAAAAACAGGGTTAAAATGAGTCCAAATAACGATTTCGATTTGTTACATTTCAGTTTTATCGAATTCGTTCATTGCGATTCAGGAACGCAAAGAAATCCTTTTTTATATACAATCCTTGTTGTAGTTAATGTGCCGTGTAACACAAACCAGTGGTAATAGCCATACAAAAAACAGGGTTAAAATGAGTCCAAATAACGATTTCGATTTGTTACATTTCAGTTTTATCGAATTCGTTCATTGCGATAATAATAACTACAAGGATTGTATATAATAAGGGATTTTATCTTTGCGATTCCGGAACGCAAAGAAATCCTTTTTTATATAGAATCCTTGTAGTTAATGTGCCGTGCAAAGTTTGACTATTGAAAACGGTTTTATGGCCCACAAACCAGTGGCAATAGCCATATAAAAATAATGGTATTTATATTTGCAAATAACGATTTCGATTTGTTACATTTCAGTTTTATCGAATTCGTTCATTGCGATAATAATAACTACAAGGATTGTATATAATAAGGAATTTTATCTCTAATCAAATCACGTCAGTTAACTGGTTTAAACTACTGCAATGACAACCCAATAGCATTACAAGGATTGTATATAATAAGGGATTTTATCTCTAATCAAATCACGTCAGTCATTCATTGCGATTCCGGAACGCAAAGAATTCCTTTTTTATATACAATCCTTGTAGTTAATGTGCCGTGTAAAGTTTGACTATTGAAAACGGTTTTATGGCCCACAAACCAGTGGTAATAGCCATACAAAAATATTGCGATTCCGGAACGCAAAGAAATCCTTTTTTATATAGAATCCTTGTAGTTAATGTGCCGTGCAAAGTTTGACTATTGAAAACGGTTTTATGGCCCACAAACCGGTGGCAATAGCCATACAAAATTTAAGGGCGTTGCCAAACTTCAGGCCTTCCTGATGTTTGGACGAATTTAAGGGCGTTGCCAAACTCAAGTTTGGGCGCTGGCCTTCCTGATTACGCTCTGCTAATCCAGCCTACAAATGAACCTACAAGCTAACCGCTTTATTTTTCAATACTCGGTTGTTTGTCCAGAATTTTAGGAGTTGCGTTACCACTTTCACGAGTATCTGAATAATCTGAATAGCCAATGAATACAAAGCAATATCTATGACTATGCCCTGATGTAATTGATAAAAAGTCCAAATAAATAATGGGATAAAAAGAAACCCGAAACTCAGAATATGAGCGAAAATGGTATTGAAAACCGTAAAAATCAGCGTCATCAATACCACTACAAAGGCGATGATTTTATCTTGGTGTGGTTGCAAGCGCCCAAATCGCAATAAGGTATCGGTGGCATTAGCAACAAGATACACTCCGTCAACTCCAGTCAGTACCCGAATCGGTATGGGATGGCGATCTTTATTGTCTTCATGGGTGGCACCAATAAAGACAATTTGATTTTGAGCGTTAATCCCGTAGGTTAAGACATCCTTTGCTCTTTCAATATCAATGACAGTGCGTTGTTTTGAATTGGGCTTATCTGCGGGGGCAAAACGATAGACGATTCTGTCGTTGGCATCGGCAGCCGCCAAGTCGATAACGTGGGTTTTATCGTTGACTCGTTTCTTTTGAGGTAATGTCGCCGTCAAGTCGGGACAGTTTTTGTGAACGCGGCATAATTCGGCAATGGTTTTTTCTTTGATGTCACAAGAAAATGGTTTTGCCCACTCATTCAGGCGCGTTTTTAATTGACGAATCGCCGCTACCGCTGAAGTCTCACTATTATGGCTATGTAGTTCGGCTAACGCAGTGAGTAGCTGCATGGATGGTACAACGGTTAAATGCCCTTCTTGAGAGACTAACGGGGCTAATTGCCAGCGTCGCCAGAGCCGATCTTCGTCAACCACAAACGCGGTTTCAAAAAAAGCCTCCTTATTAATGATACCCTCCTTTTGTAAAGGCTTACGATACATTCCTATCAAAATGATAGGCGGTGCCAATCAACACTTTCAGTTTATCGCGGGGTGTCATCACAGGAAAGCCCCACTCACGATAGGTTTTATCATCAATCGTGATAAGTGTCATCCGCTGCATTTTTTGTCCTTCGTGCAGCGTTGGCTCAAAATCACTGTGCCAATATATGATTTTATCCAGCGCGAAGTCTTTTATTTCCTTAAAAAAGACTAAATTCTCCGCTTGGAGCAAAACCACGACAACCGCCGTGGCAATGACAAAATTGATAACCAATTGTATAAAAAAGGAGTTTTTGTAATAATCGTGTTTACGTTTAAATAAATAACGTGATAGTTTTGTATTCATATTTGTTATTAATACTCGATGATCAAGTTTTTAGTCTGACAATGCACAAGGATTGTATATAATAAGGGATTTTATGGCTTAAGCATAAAATCACGCTCATACATTTCTTCTCAAAACATTTGCTGATTGAATAGCTTTCTTCTCTTTGATTTTATTTTCCAAGCAAAGCTAAATTGTTATCGAATTTGTTCATTTACTTACTTTCTATTTGTCCGGAGTCCAAGATTTATCTTGGACGTCTATTTGTCCGGAGTCCAAGATTTATCTTGGACGTCTATTTGTCTGGAGTCCAAGATTTATCGATGACCTCTATTTATTGACTATTGGCTTTTTTCAAATTATTTTTCTGAACGTCTATAGAGTGGCGAAAAGGAGGTTCCAACAGGTTCTAAAAGTGATATCGCTTCGCTCGTTACTTCGTTTGATCCCACTTTTGTTCCTCTTCAGTAAATAACTCATAAAAACAATATCATTAAACTCATTAATCATTAATCATTAATCATTAATCATTAATTGTTAATGATTTTCACCAGCCTAGGGTATGTCCCAGTTGTCTTACTATCGATAACAAAGTCTTGCCGCTCAAACTTCAAGGTTTCTTTTGGGGGCCAAGTTTTCAAATTGATTGGATCAACATCAAGGTTTCTTTTGGGGGCCAAGTTTTCAAATTGATTGGGTTAGTTTTTTAAAATATGCTTTCACCAAAAAACCAAGGTTTTATCGAACAGGCGGTTGGGGGCCATGTTGTGAAATTGCTTGTATATAATAAGGAAATTTATTCGCATCGCTAAAAATCACGTCAGTCAACTTGTTGTTCAATCTATTTTATGCTGATTGAATAGCTAATCAATTACCGGAAAACCGCTTGGTATTTGAAATGTAACATTGCCAAATTTAATTTGAAACGATGGGAGTGGTTATGCCAAGTTTAACGATTGTCGTCGAAGATAAAATCTTACAGGCTGCGAATCTTCGCGCCTTGGAACAAAATACCACTGTTACTGCTATTTTGTGTGACTATTTGGCACATTACTCCGCTAACTTGCTGGGCGGGGTGGGGTTTGCAACCCCGCCCGCAAAGTTTCATTGCCACAGTGATAAAACCGAAACGTTAGTCCCCGGCTCCCGCGGCGGAAAAAAGGCCGATGTCGGTAAGAAGGTTTTCAATAACACTTTGCCTCAAGGTGTACCCGGCGTTGAGTTACTTAAATTTGCTGGGTTTATTGCAAACCGATGAATTGCAGCTCATGTCAAAAGCGATTGAAACAGATTGCCGAAAGGTTGACTTAAATGAATGGTAAATGGTTTTTACTTGACACTAACACCATCATTGCTCTATTTGCTCAAGAAATTGCGGTGCAAGCACGTTTAACAGAAACGCCGGCAACCTTTATTTATGTCATTACCGTGGGTGAACTCTACTATGGTGCGAGAAAACAAACCGAAAAAAATATACAATGTATATAGGACTTACGCATTGACAGATGACAAATTTTATGCTCCCTTTTAAATACAAGGCATTAGAAATTTTGGATGAGTCGTTTTTGGTCAATTTTGACAGAGCTAGTCGTTGGTAAAAATTTTATAACCCGATGATATTTATCATGAAAACAAAAAATGGAGTTTGTCAAGGCGTAAGTCCTAGTATAGATGAATTTTTTGCTAATACTCTTGTTTTACCTTGTGATACTCTTACAGCGCAACACTATGGACAGATTAAACTTATGTTACGCAGCCGATCTATTCCGAAAATGATATTTGGATAGCGGCTCTTGCCCAACAATACCAACTTACTTTGGTTTCACGGGATAGGCATTTTTCTGTCATTGATGATTTAATGTTAGAAACGTGGTAACAATTTTCCAGTTTAAAATTTTCACCCCCGCTGTGCTACTCTAGGCACATAACGTTTAAGCGTATGATTTTTATATCTATTTATGGAATACTCTCTATTGACGCGCCTTCTGGTTAGGTAAGGTGGGCAAGCCGGCTGTCATAATTCAGGAAACCCCAAAAATCGTACAGCCTGCTTGCCGGCCCCTACGAACTTTTCAATTATCTCCCATATAACACAAACGGTGCCCAAAACAAAGGCCGCTTATATTTATCACTGTTCATAAATTCCCGCTTGGTTTCTGTCAACGCTTTGACTTGGTTCTTCCCAGCCTTGAGTTTTTCAAAGAAACGGGCGGTGAATTCGGCGGTGCTTTCATCTTGCAGTGTCCATAATGTCATCAGTGTGTTTTTGTTACCTGCCACATAAAACGCATAAGGTAATCCTAGCAGCCCTTCACCGCGTAACACTTCTCCTTGCCCGGTTTGACAGGCGGACAATACCATTAAATCGCTTTTAAAATCATTTTTAAAATCATAACTCGGCCATTCGCTGGCGGTGATATAGCCGTCACTATCGGGCGTTTTATTCAGTTGATCGAGGACAATCACTGATAATGCCGGGGTTTGCGCGTCAAAATAGCCATGCGCCGAGAACACTAAATAGCGATAGCGTGTTAATTCTTGCTCGCGGTTAGGGAGGAGCGTGAAAATAATATACCCATAGAGAAAAAAAGTTTTTCGTGTGGGTATTTTATTTAGCCACAACTCCCTTAGTACTGTTTGTAGTGTTTGTAGTGTTTGTAGTGTTTGTAGTGTTTGTAGTAGGCTTGTAATCGCTTTAACGAGATTAAGTCGCTTTTGCTCCTACTACAAACATAAAGATTAAGTCGCTGAAGCGATTACAAACATAAAGTTAAGTTGCTAAAGCGACTACAAACTTTAAGTCGCTAAAGCGCCTACTACAAACGCAAGGCGCTAAAGCGACTACGGGAGAAGCATGAAAATAATATACCCATAGATTACCGGCGTTTTTTCAAAAAACTAACTTGGGATGTGTGGGTATTTTATTTAGCCGCAACTTCTTTAAGGCGTTGCAAGTTGGTTTCGGTGGCTTCGGCTTGTTTATAAATAAGGGGCCGTTTATCGGCAAATAGTTTTTCTAGGGCGGCGAGTTCTTTCTCGGCGCCCGGCAGATTGCACCATTTGATATCTTTGGCTTTAAAGGCCTTTTCGTCGCGTTGCGGATCATTGGCATTGCGTGCGAGCATATGTTCGATATCAAAGGGCGCGTGTGGGTTGATTGCATGTTTTGGGGCGGTTGCCGGGCAAGTGGTATCGCGGTGCTGCGCCCATTGTCAGCAACGTGTCTCGGCCGGTAAGACTTTGGTACGCCTGTTCCCGTGCTTTGAGTAATGCCAGCACCGATAGCGATTGCACATAGCTGATTTCATGTTGCGCGTTAACCGGTTGCTCCTCAACGATTAAGGTTTCAAACGGAATTTGAGCCAGCATGCCTAGAGAACGCCTGAGTACTAAATCAAGATAGGATGCTTCGTAGGCTGACAGATTATGTGTTCTTGCTAAATCAGAAATGGATGTTGAACACTGTTCTAGGGAGTCTTGTTCTATTTCTATCGGAAGGGCTTGAAGCGTTTCCCAAAATTCCGTTAATTCTACGTTGTTCCTACTTCTTCGCTCACCCACCAACAATATAAGTGGGTAAACAAAAGAAAGTCTTTTAACATTGATAGCTTCTTAACACAGCAACCCCGAAGGGGCCTTTCGTTCCTAGCTTTAGTGGAACCTGTGGGTTTTGGTATCGGACACGCGCCAACCCCAAAAAGGTTGAATGTGCATAAGTGGGTAAACACGAACGGCTTGTGAGTAGCTTTTGCGACTACTACAAACCGTCACCAAAAATTTTATGCGTACCTACTTATTTGTCACGGTGGTTTACTTTCGCCCACCTCCTAAAGATGAAACAGTGGCGACTTGCTTTCATGAAGAATTTATGGGGCAAACGGCTCATCAAGATTTTCAAGTCATCTCACTGTGGGAATTGGATGCCCAAAAAGCATTCGCTTTTAATAATCCCGCAGTGTTACCTTTTGTACCATTGATGCCGGGCGGAAAAACAGTGGAAATGGTACAAACTTGTGCCGAGCGAATCAGGCAAGAAGAACATGCTGAAAAATTAGAAAGGTTCTTAGGCCTTTTGGCTGGCTATGTACTCGATAAAAAAAATTGGTTCAATAAATATTGAGAATGAATATGGAAATTGTAGAAAACGCCTTTTCAAGATATACGGGCGCAAATCCGTGAGAAAATCCGTGAGGAAGTCCGTAAGGAAGAGCGTCGAAACAACTTACTGCAAGTACTGGCTTCCCGTTTTGGGAGCAAAAGTGATTATTTTGACAACCGTTTTCAATCATTGGATTTTAAAACATTTGATGAACTCTTCAAAACCGCGTTAAATGTTCAAACACTTGCCGAGTTTGAAAATGTTATCAATGTCATTCTTTCATCAAAGACTAAAGAATTGTCTGAGATGTAATTAATTTTACTTTGTCAGAATCAAGCATAGGAGTCAAAAAAAAATTTACTCTTCTGGTTTTTCTTGTTTTTTCTGTAAGTTAATGATATTTATCAAGTCACTCACCTGTTGTTTTAAATAATCAATTTCCTTTTTTTGCTGTTCAATAATTAAATGGGCCTTTTCTAATTCATGTTTGCATTCTGTCTGCTCAGTTGACGGAGAATTAACTTTCCAATCATTATCAATTTTTTCACATTGAGTATTATGATCGCAGGTGAAATTAAATACAGTTTTATCATTTAAACCAAGTAAACGCGGCAATTCTATTTCCATGACCTCAGCAATTTGCTGAAGTCTAGAAAAATTCACATCGGTTTCCCCGCGTTCTATTTTTGCATAGGCATGAGTGGAAATGCCCAATTTCTCAGCCACGTCTTCTTGTGTCTAACCTCTGAATGAGCGAATAAATTTAATTTTTTCAGACAGTTCCATAAATATATACTCTGGGTTGTGTCATTAATAACTATGAGTTACTGGATGACTTTAGCCTCATTTTTTATTTACCAGAGGCACTCTTGCAAGCGGAGTGGAATAAAGGACTAACATATTAACGTGAGCTCGACTTTATTTTTCAATAGGTTATATAAATCTTATGTTAATCAATTAGTTGATTACAATTAATTGATTAAAAAGACATTTTTATTATATGAGATACCCTTAGCATTAATACGTGAAAACCGAATATTTGTGGGCCATCAACTGGAAGAAGTAAGTACAGCTTAGGTGTTTTGTTTTTAACTGATTGATAATTAAGTTATTATAACTAAATAATTGATATAACTAATAATTTTATAACCCATTGATATTTAAAGTCGAACTTACGTTATTAGAGATTCAAAAAAAATAAAGTGAATCTTTTCAAACAGTTCCATAAGCACATACTCTGGGTTGTGTCATTAATAACTATGAGTTACTGGATAACTTTAGCCTCATTTTTTACTAGAGGCACTCTTACAAGCGGAGTGGAATAAAGGACTAACATATTAGAGATTCAAAAAAAATAAAGTGAATCTTTTCAAAGAGTTCCATAAGCACATACTCTGGGTTGTGTTATTAATAACTATGAGTGACTGGATGACTTTAGCCTCATTTTTTACTATAGGCGCCCTTGCAAGCGGAGTGGAATAAAGGACTCACGCATTAAATATTTTAACAGAATAAATTGATTTTTTTCAAAGAGTTCCATAAGCACATACTCTGGGTTGTGTCATTAATAACTATGAGTGACTGGATGAGTTTAGCCTCATTTTTTACTATAGGCACCCTTGCAAGCGGAGTGGAATAAAGGACTCACGCATTAAATATTTTAACAGAATAAATTGATTTTTTTCAAACAGTTCCATAAGCACATATTCTGGGTTGTGTTATTAATAACTATGAGTTACTGGATAACTTTAGCCTCATTTTTTACTATAGGCAGCCTTGCAAGCGGAGTGGAATAAAGGACTAACATATTAGAGATTAAAAAAAATAAAGTGAATCTTTTCAAAGAGTTCCATAAGCACATACTCTGGGTTGTGTCATTAATAACTCTGGGTTATTGGATTACTTTAGCTTTATTTTTTAGTAGATGAAATCTGAGCAACGTGTAATGGGCTTGAAAGACAACGCCTACCATTTTTCTTGCTTTTACACTCTACATCGTATATTCACATATCGTATATTTTATAACTCAACATTTAACTGTTTTTGACATGAAAAAAATCGCATTGCTTTTTGGTGGGCGGACAGATGAACACGATGTGTCTATTAATTCCGCAAGATATTTAGGTACCTTATTTCAAAAGTTAAACTATCCTGTTAGTTATTATTATTTCGATAGAAATAACGTACCCTATAAACCAACGCTTGAAGAAATTCATTCTTCTATAGATACGACTTGTAGAAAATCAATTACTCTAAATGACCTCATTAAAGAATTGACCACCAGTGTGGCATTTCCCTTAAGCTTTGGTCGTTTTGCTGAGGATGGGAAGTTGTATGCGTTATTAGAAATGTATCAAGTGCCAACATTAGGTGGTCCTTATAATAGTTATGTCATTTCTTTTGACAAGTTATTCACTAAATATTTTCTTTGTGCGAGGAATTATCCTACTCTTAATTACGAGCATTATTCATTTGCACAGCTCACGACCTCTAAAATTGTTAATCAAATAAAAAGAGGTTTTACTCCACCTATTATTTTGAAACCACGTTTTAATGGTTCCAGCATAGGCATTTCAGTTGTTAGGAATTTCAAAAACAACCGCTTAGAAAAATCAGTCGATATAGTCAAAGCGGTTGATGATGATATGCTCTGTGAGCCTTTTGTCACACCTCATCGTGAACTCCAAGTTGGAGTCATTAAACAAAAACATCAAGTACATCTTTCTGAAATCGGCGAACTCGTTTATGACTCAGAATTTCTTGATGTTGAAGAAAAGTTTTCTGTTAATAGTACTTGTCAATACCAAGTGCCTCAATCTCTGTCTTTAAGTATTCTCAATAAGGTTCGTTCTCTCACTAAAAATATTATGCAAGAATTACAACTTTATAGTTATTTGAGAATGGATTTTTTATACAACCCGAATAATGATGTTTTATATGTTAATGAAATTTCGCCCATGTTTGGCTTAACAGAAAAAAGTGGATTTTGGCAACTTTGGCACTTACAAGGGCAAAGCGATTTAGAGACTTTGCAAATGATCATTGATTCTGTTCAGGGCTGAGCGTGAAAATAATGTACCGGAAACTAGAAACTAAGTTTCTTACATAAACTTAGTTTCTTTTCAGCGTATATTAGTATTATTTTATTTAACGGCATCGTACTTTAAGGAAAATATAAAAGTGAGCTATCAAAACACACATATATACGATGTTCTTTTTGAGCAAATGCAACCCGATGTACCTTTTTATAGGGCTATTTGTGATACCTTAAAACCGCGCTCAATCTTAGAAATAGGCGTGGGAAGTGGACGTTTGGTGCCACACTTATGCCATAACAGTCGTATGACTTTTTTTTATGGCATTGACATTGAGCCACGCATGATTCAAAAAGCGAAAGAAAAAACTTTTTTAGGCGGCTGTGAATCTTGTGAAATGAGTTTTATCGAGGCAGATATGCGTCATTTCCGTATTTCAAAACAGTTTGATTTGGTTATTTTAGGTAGTTCGGTATTAAAACATTTGGAAAATGAGCAAGAAAGGTTGCAAACCTTACAGTGTGCCAAAGAACACTTGTCTGAAACGGGTTATATTGCTATTGATCATTCTGCGTACCTATATTACCAAAAAGAAAATAATGATTGGCAATCATACCAAGCGACGCTTGCGGATTGGTGGCCTTCGAGATTACATGATCATTTGGCGCAATTTGAGTGGAAAAAAGAAATAGTGAACCACAATGATCGCTTACACATCAGACACCTTCAATCTGAGAACACGATCACAATCAACACTTACCTATACCCAATTGAAGAACTCAAAATGAATTTAAAGGCAGTAAAGCTACAGTATTTTTTGGTAGCCAATGAATATTCCCCATCTCTGTTAAAGGTTAATGGGCAACGTTTTATGGCTTTGTTAACACCGAACATGACTTTTAACCCTAGAATTGATAGGCTTCAAGCTGCTTTGTTAAACTACTTTTAAAGGTGAAATAATGCCTATTTCTTACACTCGGTTTTTAGAACTTTACAATCAACATGCTACCCGACATGATATTGTTTATGCCGGACATTGCCGCCTCATTGAAAACAAGGATGGAAAAGTACTACCACTTATTGGCGATTTTATATCGGACAATCCTGATGGTTTATTTCCTGACTATACCCTTGATTTGGCGATAAAGGCCCTCAAAGACTCTTATCAAACATCTGGTTGTGATAGTTTAGTTGCTCTGTTGTTGAATAATGTTGATATTGCTAAGGATCCAAGTTGTGGCCCTAATGAACCTGATATCCGTAGAAAAAAGTCCGAATTGTTTTTAGCAGAGTACCTTTTGAAATTGCGCAAAAATTGGCATCAACAAGAAAGTTTGCCAAAAGATGTGTTAGCTTGGTTTCAAATAGGTGAACAATGGCAACCTTTTTCCGTTGAACATCATTTACGCTCCTTAATGGATAGGAGAATAGGAGGGTTAGTCAAGAAAACAGACTGTGTAGTGCTGGAAGAAACAGAAGAGGCACGATTGTACTATTATAGTCCTCAACCCAGTGTTGAATATTTAATGACTTCTTTTCCAAAAAAAGGAAAGAAGCATGCCAGTTTATCCCGTATCATTCAGCCTTTTACACCATCAGGAAGGGTATGTAATGGAACAGGCTGTGCTGGCGAAGTCACCCAATTGATTTGGGAAACGCAAAATTACAAGCGAAATTTTTCAAAAGAAAAATTTAACGCTAATGTTTTGTTTAATATAGCCCCGATGGTATGTTACCAACCTGTCAATATAGGCACAGAGCTTGCCTACGACGCTTATGATCTTACCTTGAAAACCGTCAATATTTTTCTAGAACCTGCCTGTGAAAATATGAAAGTGACTGTATTTGAAGCATAGCTATAATTTCACCATTTTTTTCATAAAATTTCCTCTTGCTCAAAAAGACGATGTTCACGATCTTGCCGAACAACATCAGTGACATCGTCCAATAATTCACCGTCAACCACCAATATGCCTCCTTCGTTAATTAATCTTGTTGGCTCTGAATGGTCAATTTTTGCGGAAGAGGTTTCTATGAAAGGCATCACCATTTAGTAGTTGCCCTAAGTAGCGGCTAATTTCTTCTAAGTATTTTGTCACCCCCGAATATGAAAATCAGTTTATTTCGCGTATCCGTTGTACTATATGTTATGGGTATTTTCACAGTAAACGAATAAATCACTCCAATTCGTTTGCCAATTCGTTTATTTCCAAATTCGTTGTACTAGATATTATGGGTATTTTCACAGTAAACGAATAACTCATTCCAATTCGTTTGCCAATTCGTTTATTTCCAAATTCGTTGTACTATCTATATATATAGCACAGATAAACAGCCTTTCAATAAAAATAAAGTCGATTTATGAAATGGGCACGAAGTACTTTGATTGAGAAATAAACGAATAAATCACTCCAATTCGTTTGCCAATTCGTTTATTTCCAAATTCGTTGTACTAGATATTATGGGTATTTTCACAGTAAACGAATAACTCACTCCAATTCGTTTGCCAATTCGTTTATTTCCAAATTCGTTGTACTATCTATATAGCAAAATTAAACATCCTTTCAATAAAATATTCATGTAACACTGGGTGCATTTCTATTTTCCCGCTTGACTATAGATTTTGAGATAATTGTTTTCAAAGTGAATAGCCTCTAGTAAAAATAAGGGAAAAATCGAACATTGCTCCACAACCCTGAAAGCATTCGACTCCTTCGGGGTTGACTTCCACAGGTTTCACCTGTGGCTATTCACATTCAACCTCTTTGGGGTTGACTTCCACAGGTTTCACCTGTGGCTATTCACATTCAACCTCTTTGGGGTTGACTTCCACAGGTTTCACCTGTGGCTATTCACATTCAACCCCTTTGGGGTTGAATTACCACAGGTTTCACCTGTGGCTATTCACATTCAACCCCTTTGGGGTTGAATTACCACAGGTTTCACCTTTTCAGGCAAAAGTTTCGCTCCGCGAAACTTTTGCCTGAAAGGCTATTATCTCGCGTAGCGAGTTACTGCGTTTCACATTCAACCCCTTTGGGGTTGTTGGAGTGTTGGTTATAGCCAAGCGATAGAAATGCGCCCGTTTGGATTCCATCACCCACATTGCACCACTACCGAAAAAACTTGTTCATCGAGTATTAGAAACAATCCTTAGAGAAGCTAAAGTTTGACGACTGCTAAACTAAAGTTTGGAGTCCTGCTAATAATAAGCTTCCAAAGTGTTTTATGGCCCTCAAATCGTCTCAATAACCCTAATAAATATAGGTAAATACTGGGAATCATCGCGTATTATTTTGCTAAGCTAAAGTTTGACGACTGCCAAACTAAAGTTTGGACTCCTGAGTGATTAAGTGGGTGTTTGTCTAAAAAAGTGGCGGTGTTGTCGTCCACTTAAAAAGTGGCGATGTTGTCGTCCACTTAAAAAGTGGCGGTGTTGTCGTCCACTTAAAAAGTGGCGGTGTTGTCGTCCACTTAAAAAGCGGCCGTGTTGTCGTCCACTTAAAAAGCGGCCGTGTTGTCGTCTACTCAAAAAGTGGCGGTGTTGTCGTCCACTTAAAAAGCTTTAGCTGTTGGCTTTTGTTGCTGATGTGGTTTTTCTACTTTCGCTTTCTTGTAAGTACTGAACCAGAAATTTTCAGGTATTATGAATTTTTGGTTGCCGGCCCCATTTTTTTGCATAGTGGTGGGCAAAAAAAGGCATTGGGAGGCTACAAAATACCTGAAAATTTGTGCTTCGGTACTTAGTACAACGGATAAACGAAATAAACGGATTTGCGTAGCCCAATTCTTTTGCCAATTCGTTGATTTCCAAATTCGTTGTACTAGATATTGTGGGTATTTTCACAGTTCAGGCGTGGCAAAAGCACCTTTACCTTTCCCCATAAAGCTAAGTAAGCTTCGCTTTCGTGGTGGTGGAGGCGATGTTTCTTTGAAAAGAACAATAACTTCTACACGCGAACCGGCTATAAGTTCTGGAGAACGAAATGGGACAACGCCGTTTGGCAAAACAGTCACTTCTTGTTT
>NBMI01000378.1 GCA_002085445.1 Candidatus Parabeggiatoa sp. nov. 2 | reverse complement strand
TTTTTAAATGAACGAATAGTGCAGCGAATTTGGAAATGAACGAATAGTACAACGAATTTGGAAATTAACGAATAGTACAGCGAATTTGGAAATGAACGAATAGTGCAGCGAATTTGTAAATTAACGAATAGTACAACGAATTTGTAAATTAACGAATAGTACAACGAATTTGGAAATGAACGAATAGTAGAGCGAAACTTCGTTATGGAACGCCAATTTGGAAATGAACGAATAGTACAGCGAATTTGGAAATGAACGAATAGTAGAGCGAAACTTCGTTATGGAACGCCAATTTGGAAATGAACGAATAGTACAGCGAATTTGGAAATGAACGAATAGTACAGCGAATTTTGAATTAAATCTCCTTTTGTAAGAAATCGAAGTCGTTATTTGGAGTCATTTTGACCATTATTTTTGTATGGCTATTAGCACGGGTTTGTGGGCCATCAAACCGTTTTTAATGATTCAAACTTTGCACGATACAATTTAAATCTCCTGCCTGTAAGAAGTCGTTATTTGGACCCCTAAAGACCATTCTTTTTGTCTGGCTATTAGCACTGGTTTGTGGGCCATAAAACCGTTTTTAATGATTCAAACTTTGCACCGAACAATTTAAATAAATCTCCTTTTGTAAAAAATAGAAGTCGTTATTTGGAGTCATTTTGACCATGATTTTTGTCTGGCTATTAGCACTGGTTTGTGGGCCATCAAACCGTTTTTAATAATTCAAACTTTGCACGAGACAATTTAAATCTCCTGCCTGTGATGTTTTCCTCTCAATTGAGTACAACTTCTTTTTGGAAAACGTTATATCAACAGAAAATTCGCTTTCCGAGGTACAATAATGCATCACCTGAATGTGTACAAGGTCAAATTGTCAAAGCCTGGAGGTTTCTAAAAAAATTCTCTTATTGAGTCATTGTAAATCTTTCTGGATTGGTGTGAAAAGTTTTCGGCCGGGCCTTTATAGGGCGCAAATGTGAGAAAGCTCTTTTTCCCGGTTGGTAAACTCTTGTTCATTAACTAATTCGATTAAGGGTTTTTCCATGGTCAGTTATCAGTTATCAGTTATCAGTTATCAGTTATAAACGTTTTACTATTGTTTTTCAGATAAATAATTTCTTTGGCAGCCAACATGTCTGAGAGCTACTGTCTCCTAAAGGAGACTAAATTAATTATCTGAATATCTATAGATCAGGTACTCTCGGTTCGGTGATTCCTATACTAGAAAAATAAATACGTTAGTTTTTGTTGCTCTCCTAAATTAGGATAACCTAACTTTAACGATTCCGATAACTCATTGATTTTTATAGAATCCAATTTGATTTTCTCCGTTCGGAATGACCGAACCGAGGGCAGATTGTCTCAGTCACGGCAATTTGACACACCCAACCACCGAAGCAATCTCATTAAATCCGTCGGTGTCACTGTGTCTGATGTTTGAGGCTTGAAGCATGTCTTTGGCTTCCTTCTGAAATCCATTCCTTGAAAAAAACCAAGCGACAAGGGTTTTTGAGTCTTCCAAGTCGATTTCTTTCAGCTTGTTAACAAATTTCTCAACCTCCGTTTTCCCCACCGGGGTTTTCCAATACTTCACCTCGACAAACCAATTTTCATCCTCGCCCTTTGCTATCAAATCAAACTCAATGGGACTGCCGTCTTTGATCTGTCCAGCGCGTTTTTCTATGTGCCCCTTAAATAAAGGCAGTTTCACCTCGCCTTCATCTCTCCCAAATACCCGTTTGGCATCGACGCGCTGATCAGTAAATTTTTCCATCAGCATCATTAAATAGATTTCAGCCAATTCACCAATGCGCCGATTCAGACTACCCAATTTTTTCCAGTATTCTTCTTTTAAAAATTTCTGGTAGTCTTCTGAAGACTGCCCTTCGATCTGTTCCTTATAAACTCTCTTGATATAGTCCGCGAGTACCGGATCCGTGATACCGACATATCTCCACAGAGAGTTCCTCTCAACCAAATCCGCATCATAGAGATTTTGCAATATCTTCTTCGTCTTAGCCTTGTTCTCACCTATCGCCGCGGCGATTTCATGGGTGCCTATGTCTTCACCGGGATGAATACTTAAAAAATACATGGCCCTTGCCACGGTATCTTCGGAGTTTAATTTGTCTCCATAAACCGAAAAATGGGTATCCCAGAAATCTCTTAAAGAGCCGTTCTTTTGACTTATCTCGTATTCATAGACTTTCAGTAATCTTTCCGGCGTGGAAAGATTATTATCTTCTAATAAACGGTCGCTGTCTAATAAACACTTGATATAAAATGGATTTCCGCCAGTTAACGTCTGTATCGTACTCGTGACTTCATCAGAGATGATTAAATGATTTAATTGAGCCAGTTTGGAGACGTACTCCACTGTATGGTTCTTTTCAAACGGTTCCAGATAATCAAGTTTAAATCGTCGGGCGAGTACGCTAGTCAGAACCGCTTGTTCAGTCAAACTCACCGCAGAACCGGAAACCAGCATCGGACACCACCTCGCCTCGGCGGGGCGTTGAAAAACACCAGTGGTATCACGAGACGATCTGATTACCTCGTCCCAAACATGCGTTAGGAGCTGAAACTCATCAATAATTAATAAGCCAGCCTGTTTGTGCATGAGATAAAAGGTCATTTGGGCAACCATTAGCCTAACCGCTTCTAGGCTGTCGTTATGCAGTCTCTGGTATGAAATGAACCACTTCTCTAGTTCTGCCATCCCATTTTTCATTGCCAAGTCAGACAGTATATCGATATCGATACTGTCCTCTACCATTTCTGGCCGTCTCAAACGAAAAGCGATATACTGTTTAATCACCGTGGTGAAATAGTATTCATTGAAAATGGTGACGGTAAGTTTTTCGGCCGGGTCTTTATAGGGCGCAAATGTGAGAAAAAAGGGCACCACATCATCTTGTTTGGTAAATAAGTCATTGTACAAGCGCATCAGGACTGCCGTTTTCCCAACACCTTTTTGCCGCAATGAGAGCAAAGCTTGAGCCATTCTTTCTTTTTGCCCTCATCGCCAGATTCCAGAACTTTTCAAGCTCTTTTTCCCGGTTGGTAAACTCTTGTTCATCAACTAATTCAATTAAGGGTTTTTCCATGGTCAGTTATCAGTTAGAAATTTAAAGTTATCAATTATCAGCTCATGTTACGCACTATTCATATCTCACGTTTTGGAGTTCAATAATTTCAGTAATATATTGATTATTAACGATAAAAATATAAAAATATGGGAAATTTTATTGACAAAAACGGATCGGTGGAAAAACGGGCGGTTTGAGTTAACCTTTCCTATCGATTTTCACAAATCTGATTACAGAAAATCAAGGATTTATCTACTTATCATTGATTTAGTCATTTTTCATTAGTATAAATTGTCTGGCGCAAAGTTTGAACTATTAAAAACGGTTTTATGGCCCACAAACCCGTGCCAATAACCATAAAAAAAGAATGGTTTTTAGGCATCCAAATAACGACTTCGATTTCTTACATGCCAGAAATTTAAATTGTCCCGTGCAAAGTTTGAACTATTAAAAACGGTTTGATGGCCCACAAACCAGTGCGAATAGCCAGACAAAAATTAGGGTATTTAGGCATCCAAATAGCGATTTTTTGGATTTATACGGAACGTACTTCAAATCAGTGAAAATGACAAACTTTTGATAAAATTCAACTAAAAATTATCTACTTATCATTGATTTAATCATTTTTCATTTTTCATTTTTCATTTTTCATTAGTATAAATTGTCTGGCGCAAAGTTTGAACTATTAAAAACGGTTTTATGGCCCACAAACCCGTGCCAATAGCCAGACAAAGTTCGACTTTCACTCTATGGCCCACAATTAAATAGTTATTAACGTATTAATGTTAAGGGTTTAATCCTCAAAAAAGTTTTTTTAATCAACTAATTATTTATTTCAACCAATTGATTAATATCAAATTTATATAACTGCTAAGAAAAATAAGTCGAACTCACGTTAGTATTCTGTAATGTTCTATTGACGGGTAACAGGAATCGGCCGGTTTTAACTTGGCACTGCCAAACTAAAGTTGGCCGACTCCTGCCTTATGCTTCAGGCCAATCCGTTTACTCCCCAAATCCGTTGTTGTGCTAATTCGTTTATCCCCGTAATTCGTTGTACTATTCTTCAGGCTAATTCGTGTTGTACTTATCCCAGTCATTCGTTGTTTCAAGGTTTCAATAGGGCCATGAGTTGAAATCCGTTGAGCCATTATGCGATATGGCCCACAATTTGCGGGCATCAGTCTATCGATCTCGTTTCTAGGTGAGTTTAACTGCGTTAAACCCACCTACGCGGCAGATGCCAAACTAAAGTTTGGACTGCTGCCAAACCTAAAGGTTTAGACTCCAACTTTAGCGGGTACATCCCTTTGCCGAAATCACATCAAGCGGCATCGGTTTAACTTGTTGGTGTCCTACCATCTGGTATTCAAAGACAGGCACGTAGCTCAACACACGTTGTACATAGTTGCGGGTTTCGTTGAACTCAATGAGTTCAACCCAAATATCCGCGGGCAAACAAGGGTGTTTTTTCGCCCAACGTTTCGCCCGATGGGGGCCTGCGTTGTAGGCAGCACTGGCTAACAAGTGATTGCCGTTGAATCTATTAAGCATATCACTCAAATAGGTTGTGCCGAAACCAATATTGATGTCAGGCACAAAAAGGTCTTCGAGGCGTTTTAACTTCATTTTGTGCTTCCAAGCCACGCTCTTGGCCGTGTTAGGCATCAACTGCATTAGTCCCAACGCGCCGGCGACAGATATGGCATCGGTTTGAAAAGCACTTTCTTGACGAATCACCGCATAAACATAAGCAAAATCAAGCTGTTTGGATTGGGCATTTGTTAGCACCTGGTCATAAAAGGGTAGCGGAAAGCGTATCTTGAGATCGTCGTAATGTTTAGCTTTAGCAATGGCGACAATGGCTCGATCATGCCATCCCCATTGGTGGGCAAGGGTCGCCGCGACCTTTAATTCCTCAGTGGTTAACGTTGGCAGCACCGCTTGCCATTCGATTCGGGCGAATGCGGTTAGTCCAACGGAGTACAATTCACCAGCGCGTATCAGTCCCGCATGTTTTTTAAGTAATTGGTTTTGTTGTTCTTTACTGACTTTCAGCGGTTGCGACTGGAAGGAATAAGGTTTTCCGAGTCTGTCAGCGGCTAGGAAGCCGTAATAGTCTCGCTTTTGGGATAAAGCTTGAAACCGTTTTTCGGCCTCGCCAGTGTGCTCGGTTTGCTCCAACGCACGCGCCAGCCAGTATTGCCATTGAGGCTTGTGTTGTTTAGCCTCAGGCAAAGACTGGATAAGTTTTCTCACCGCTTGCCAATCTTGTTGAGCGAGGGCAAGTTGCAATTTGGCATGGTTGATCTGAGCATCAACTCTGTCCAGTTCTTCTAGCCAAACGGCCGCTTCTTTTAGGTTTTGTCTCGCCCCCCTTAAGGCAATGTAGCGAGAGATTTGCGCTTTTGCCTTTTTCGTGAAGGCGTAGCTTTTTTGAGACTCTTTCCAGTGCTTGTAGGCACTGTTGGCATCTTTGCGTGCCAAGCGTTTGAGTCCATGTAGCAGTATCTCACGGACGATAGGGGTGTCGGGATGCTTAAATCTGTTGAGTTCGCGGGCCGGGTTTTTGTGCATAGACTGCCAGCGACTCAGCAAGACTCGGTCGGTTTGAGACAAACCTTTGGCGATATAGCGAGCCAGTCCTAGTTTGCCATTTTGCATGGTGAGGCGAATGCGTTGCCAGCGTAATTGACTGGTGATGATGTTATTGTTGTAGAGGTACTTAAACGCCGGATTGCACTCGTCGGGTTGGGATTTTCCGACTACCCACAAGTTTTTCGCTTCATCCAAGCGTTTCCCCTTCAACTGCGCTTTAAATTGCCAGCGTTGTTGTAGCCAAGTGTTTGCGTATGTGGTTGGTAAACCGCCTAAGAAGAGGCATACGCTTAAGATGTAAAGAAGAGTTGTTCTCATTGTGTATGAATCTCCACCGTTGGAATTGTGAATTGTGAATTGTGAATTGTGTTTCAGGCAAAAGTTTCGCTTCGCTGTACTTTTGCCTGAAATTGTGAATTGTGAGTTGTGAATTGTGAGTTGTGAATGGTGAATTGTGACGTAAACGAATTGTGAATTGTGAATGAAGAATGCTTATTTAGTGAGCTTCTCAATATTTAACCCAAGCAACATTTCAGGCAAAAGTTTCGCTTCGCTGTACTTTTGCCTGAAATTCATTTTCACCCTTTTGAAGTACGTTCCGTATAAATGATCTCGTTTCGTCGGTGTTGCATCGTTCAGCTAAAGCCGACTAAACCAGTTGTTGAGTAGTACCCTTTAGGGTAGGCTGTTGATTTTAAGCTGATTTAGGGTTTAAACGTGTTGCCTATTTTCAGGGATAGATACATTGGGAATAAAAATAGATAACCCTATTTCTCGTTTCAATCAGATCGATATCAACACCCTACCCTTTAGGGTGCTTTATAGCATTTTTCTTTTGCGTAAACTACATCACTCGTAGGGGCAAACCTGCGTGTTTGCCCTTTTTTGTAGTTAGCCAAAGCGAAAAATGCTATAGCTGTTAGCCAAACGCAGTAACGAGCGGAGCGAGATCATTGCTTTATACTGCACACGGCTTAGATTTGGACTTTTTCTATTTCTGGATCGAGCCAAGCTCATTCCCGAAACAACGAATCCAAAAAGTTCAAATTTCACCCGTTCACAGTATAACTATTGGTGCCGTTCGCTAAGAAGCTTTTAGTACAACGAATGAGTACAACGAATTAGGAAATAAATTGTCATGGCTAAGTTATTTCGCCACCCCCGAATATGAAAATCCGTTTATTTCGCGTATCCGTTGTACTAGATGCTATGGGTATTTCCACAGTAAACGAATTTTACAAAAACTTGGCGTTTTGACTCCTACAATCCGTTTATTCCGTCAATCCGTTTTTTTTGTATCTTGTACACTCTTTTGTGCCGCGGTGAGAATGCCGCGCAATAAACTGACTTCTGAATCAA
>NBMI01000377.1 GCA_002085445.1 Candidatus Parabeggiatoa sp. nov. 2 | reverse complement strand
GCCGCTAATTCGTTTATCCGCGTAATTAGTTGTACTAAGTGACAGCTAATTCGTTTATCCGCGCAATTAGTTGTACTAAGTGGCCGCTAATTCGTTTATCCGCGAGTTGTACTAAGTGGCAGCTAATTCCTTTATCCGCGATTTGTACTAAGTGGCCGCTAATTCGTTTATCCGCGCAATTAGTTGTATTGTACTAAGTGGCCGCTAATTCGTTTATCCGCGAGTTGTACTAAGTGGCCGCTAATTCGTTTATCCGCGAGTTGTACTAAGTGGTAGCTAATTCCTTTATCCGCGAGTTGTACTAAGTGGCCGCTAATTCGTTTATCCGCGCAATTAGTTGTACTAAGTGACTAATTCGTTTATCCGCGCAATTAGTTGTACTTTCATTTTTCATTAGTACAAACTCAAGCCTTCTGAAAAAAGAATAACTGTCCAATACAAAACGAACCAGTTCTTAACTTGATGAAAATAAATAAGCTTTTGGCATCATTGCTCGTCGCGAGCGGGCCGGCGTTTGCCAACCTTCGCGGCCCGATAGAATTTTTTCAGCCGCCGTCGTCGGCGTTATACAAACCTCAGTCTGATTTGACCGTTTTGAAAGAATCGCTCTTTTTTCTTTGTAGCCAGAATGAATGTGAAGTAAGTGCTGTTTATGAGATTGCGGCAAAAACCGCAAAGGAGCTCACTTTAGAATTCATCCTACCTACTAATGAGCAGATATCAGTCCATGTTGGTGCCGCGCCGGTAGCCGTGCAAACGGTGCCATCTCAGCCCGTTGATATTCGTGAAAAAGATGTTTTGCCGGGCCGGTTTAGAGATAAAATATTATATCGGGCGAGTTTTAAGGCCGCGGTGCATGCTGGGGTTAACAAGATTAACGTGACATACCAACAACCTTTGTCTGCGGAAGAGCGGGATTATGGTTATTTCAAAGATGGGCGATTTGTAAATTATTTCCAATATGAATTATGGCCCCTCAAAGACTGGTTACTCGCGGCCCCTTTTCAGATTGATTTAACGGTAAAGATGAAGCGTGAGAAGCCGAATTGGTGGAAACGTTTTTTTGGTAAGGTACGCTCTTTAAAGTGTCATGCCGTGATTTTGGAGGAATGCCACTTTGACGATGGTCAATTTCAGGGTACCGTCTTGTGCCAAGTGAACAGCTATTTTCGTGATAAGCCTCGTCAGCAAGGTGATTACTTAGTCTTTTCTACTCGGTGGGGCCGCGATTTTCCTGAGCGGCTGATTTGTGAAATGGGTGACAAGGATTTGTTGAGAGATGGAGCGAAATAAAAAACTTGCAAAACGCCTCAAGCGCCAACCGTTGTCAGTTTGTAGTAGTGTTTGTAGTAGTGTTTGTAGTAGTCGCTTTAGCGACTTAATCCATAAGTTTTTCGTAGTCAGTTTGTAGTAGTGTTTGTAGTAGTGTTTGTAGTAGTCGCTTCAGCGACTTAATCTATAAGATTGTAGTAGTCAGTTTGTATACTCAAAATGGGAACAAACTTTTTGAGAAACAAAAATTCCAGTGTACCTACCTGGCAAGCCCCAACGGGGCGAGATTAATATAGCCAGTGTAACTACCTGGCTTTAATAATACACCTTATATATTAATAACCCGTCATAAAAATCCTGCCTTATGACCACGTTGAGTATAACTTTGCTGAAAGGCGTCGGCCTTTTCTAGGTAACTAACTGAATACTAAGTCAACTTATTTTGTCAATACCTCAGTCCTATTTTCAATGGATTAATGCTATTTTCACGGCAAACGATTTTCTGGCAGCGGTGCTGTCCTATCTTTTTGAGCGTGGTATTTTAGCGGGGCGAGAAACTCTCAAGGTGGTGTCGGAGACGGTTTTAAGGGCCTGTTTGGAATATGCCTGTCGTGCCGCTGCCATTAATTGTTCAGAGGCGGGGCCGAGCAAGCACGTCAAAGCGAGTTAGATTAGGGAACAACCCTCGTCAATTGAGGAAGGAGTCCACACAAATATCGGCTTTTAAACCTTTCGACAAAGGACTAGATTAGTGAGCAAACCTCATCAATTGGGGGCCATATTGACGCTTGAAACCGCTCGTATTTTTTATCAACAAAAAACGCTGCCACAAATATCGGCAGGATAAGTTTTCGACAAAGGACTAGACTGGAGAACAACCCTCGTCAATTGGGGGCCATATTGACGCTTGAAACCGCTCGTATTTTTTGTCAAAAAAAACGGTGCCACAAATATCGGCAGGATAAGTTTTCGACAAAGGACTAGACTGGCGAACAACCCTCGTCAATTGGGGGCCATGTTGACGTTTGAAAGTGATCAGATTTTCTCACAAATATCGGCTTTTAAACCTTTCGACAAAGGACTAGATTAGTGAGCAAACCTCATCAATTGGGGGCCATATTGACGCTTGAAACCGCTCGTATTTTTTATCGACAAAAAATGCGGCCACAAATATCGGCTTTTAAAGTTTTCGACAAAGGACTAGATTAGTGAGCAAACCTCAAAAATTGGGAGCCATATTGACGCTTGAAACCGCTCGTATTTTTGGTCAAAAAGTGCCACAAATATCGGCTTTTAAAGTTTTCAACAAAGGACTAGTGCAGGAGAGCGGAAGTTTCCATACCATCTACAGCCAACCGCTTCCGACTGTTATCTCGCGTAAGCACACAAGCTGCGTTTGTCTAAAAGCTTAAGTACGTATCAGGGCATTGAGTTAGTTAGTTTTAACCAACCCCCGCTTTTAGCGCAGAGGAACCGCTCATGGCGGTGGTACGCTGCCTTCCTTTGGACGACTGCCTTCGGACGGATTTAAGGGCGTTGCCAAACTAACTCCTGCCAAACGTTAGTTTGGACGATTCCTTCCTGACGTTTGGACGACTCCCAAACTGACTCCTGCCTTGATGATTTAACGGCCTTTCTGCTCTAATAACTATTAAAATTTCTAAATTTAACAATTCTAATAAATCTAAATTTAAGTGATTTAAATGAGCGTTTATTGTTAATAATTAATAAATAGCGTTATTTTTAATGAAATTAGGTATTTATAGTCAAAAAAGCTACCCTCATAAAGCCGCGTATTTTGGTAATAGTCTTACTAAAAATAGGGATTAATATTATAACAGGTAATACCATTAAATCGTCATAAGTGTCGGCCTGGACAAGAAATTTAATTTTTACTGTCATTCTATGCTTGGCGACAAAATAATAGACTCCTCTCTCCATAGCCACACTACTATAGTGTTTCAGATAAATAATTTCATAAAAGGGCAACAACCCCGATAGGGGTTGAATTTGAATAGCCCCAGGTGCAACCTGGGGAAGGGCCGATGAGGGCCCCAACCCCGATAGGGGTTGAATATGAAACGCAGTAATTCGCTACGCGAGATAATAGCCTTAAGAAAACCTGGGGTAGCGGAGCGAGATAAACCAGGGGTTTGTGAAATTATTTATCTGAACATCTATAGTGCAGGAGAGCGGAAATTCCCGTACCACCAGCCAACAGCTAAAGCCGTTATCTCGCGTAGCGAAGAACGTAGTTTGTCTGAAAGCTATCGTGACGTATCAAGGCACTATAAGTAGTTGGTTCTTCAGTCGGCCCCCGCCTCCTAACGCTTTTAGCGCTGAGCTACTGTCCCTAAAGGGACTACCCAATAGTTGGATTTTTAGTACCCTTAAGGGTACGAAAGCGTAAAGACAACGGTTTAGGCTAAAGTTTCGCGGAGCGAAACTTTAGCCTAAAATGCTGTTGGCTGAGGGGTGGTCTGGATATTTCCGCCCTCCTGTACTAGATTAGTGAGCAAACCTCAAAAATTGGGGGCCATATTGACGCTTGAAACCGCACGTATTTTTTTCTCAACAAAAAACGGTGCCACAAATATCGGCAGGATAAGTTTTCGACAAAGGACTAGACTGGCGAACAACCCTCGTCAATTGAGGGCCATGTTGACGCTTGAAACCGCTCGTATTTTTTATCGACAAAAAACGCGACCACAAATATCGGCTTTTAAACCTTTCGACAAAGGACTGGATTAGTGAGCAAACCTCAAAAATTGGGGGCCATATTGACGCTTGAAACCGCTCGTATTTTTTATCGACAAAAAACGCTGACACAAATATCGGCTTTTAAACCTTTCGACAAAGGACTGAACTGGAACGCAACTTGAGTCAATTAAGGAAGGCGTCTGTGATAAATCTTGCACATCAAAAGACTAGACTGGAGAACAACCCTCGTCAATTGAGGAAGGAGTCTGTGATAAATTTTGGACGTAAGTAAAAAAAAGGGACTAGACTGGAACGCAACTTGAGTCAATTGAGGAAAGCATCATCGATAAATATTGGAGTTCAAAAAAAGAGAGTAGTGCAGGAGGGCGGAAATATCCATACCACCCACAGCCAACACTGAAAGCTAAAGTACGTATCAGGGCACTGCAAGAAGCTCAGTAGGTCTTCAGTGCCCTTTAGGGCACTTCAGCTATTAGACGACGGCTTTACCAAAGGCGGGGGGGATTATTTCTTTCTAATTCCGCAAACTGTGTGGCATTGAGGCTTTAGCCTACTTTCGCTTTTAGACAACGGCTTTAGCCGTTGGCGTTAGGGTGGTATGGAAACTTCCGCCTTACTGTACTAGTGCCGTAAAGCGGAAATATCCAAACCACTTTCCAATCCGATTTTTCAAAAAAATCGGATTTCTTTGACTTTTGGGTGGTACGGAAACTGGAGCGATCCCGCACTTGGTGGCCGCTAATTCGTTTATCCGCGCAATGAGTTGTACTAAGTAGTGGCCGCTAATTCGTTTATCCGCGCAATTAGTTGTACTAGTGCCGTAAAGCGGAAATATCCAGTACCACTTTCCAATCCGATATTTCAAAAAAATCGGATTTCTTTGACTTTTGGGTTGTACGGAAACTGGAGCGATCCCGCACTAGACTGGAGAACAACCCTCGTCAATTGAGGAAGGAGTCTGTGATAAATCTTGGACGTAAAAATATTCATTTAGTGAATCCCCGCCCTATTTTCATGGGAGAAATCTTCAACTGGCTTGGTTCTTTGGGCTATCGACTTGAACAGACTTCATACGCCCAATGGCGAACTGAACTGAGCCGTCATGAGGAAAATGCTTTGTACCCGCTTTTGTCTTCGTTTCCTCAAGAGGATTTTGAATCCATCAAGGAGCCAGAGTTTGATTGTCAAAATACGATTGAAGGATTAACAGGGACTGACATCGTTTGTTCCCCTGTCGATACAAAATTACTTGATCTCTACTTTTCCTATTTTAGAAAATGTGGCTTTTTGGATGCACCGTCAATGGTTTAGGCGTTCAAGGTGTCTCTTGCCTTTTTTTAAAGTGCGTGGACAAATGTGGTCAATAAATGTGGTTGGAAGAAACCAAGTTTCTTCAAAAAACTTAGTTTATAATACCCCACTAATTATGTCCATGCACTTATACCCAATTTCAATGGAATTAGAATGACTCAAGAAAAAACAAATTCAGGAAAGGAAGCACCCGTGGTAAACAGTTTTACTGAATGGGAACTACTGGAAGAAGTCATTGTGAGTAACCCTGAAAATGCCTTTGTCTCTTTCTGGGATCCCGTAGATAAACTCGTATACAGTACAACAGAATTAGCTGAAATAGAACAGTATTTGAAACTTTACCAACCTTATCCACAGACTTATGTCGAAGCTGCCAGCCAAGCGATGGATCGTTTCATTCATATTCTTGAAGCAGAAGGTGTCATCGTGCGGCGCATTGAAGAAGTCGAGCATGAACGGGAATTTGCCACACCAGATTGGAAAACGACGGGGGGATTTTGCGCCACCAATCCCCGCGATCCTTTTCTCATTATCGGTGATCAAATTATTGAAGCACCAATGAGTTCGCGTTCACGTTATTTTGAAGCGCGGGCTTACCGCAGTTTATTTAAAGAATATGCTAAAAATGGGGCACGCTGGGTATCGGCACCCAAACCCTTGTTGCTGGACGAACTGTATAACCCGGATTACGCCGCTGCGGATTCATCCACGCCTTATGTGCTGACCGAATTTGAGCCGGTTTTCGATGCCGCAGATTTTGTCCGCTGTGGGCGTGATATCATTGGGCAACTCAGCCATGTTACCAATCAATCCGGGGTTGACTGGCTGCAACACCACCTCGGGGATGACTACCAAATTCATTTAATCCAAAGTCTTGATCCAAAACCAGCACATATTGACACCACCTTGATGCCACTGGCACCAGATAAAGTGCTAGTCAATCCTAGCTTTACCGATGTCAATAAGCTACCGGAATTTTTCAAAACCTGGGAAGTCTTGATTGCACCTGAACCGGTGCCTTATAAAACACGTCCACGTATGATGAGCGATTGGATCAGCATCAACACCTTGATGCTGGACGAACAACGAATTGTGGTGGAAGAACGTCAGGAACCTTTGATTCGTGCGCTAAAGCAGTGGGGGTTTCACCCCATTCCCTGTGCTTTTGAAGATTATTATCCCTTCATCGGCGGTTTTCATTGTGCAACCTTAGATATACGGCGACGCGGTGAACTGCAATCCTATTGTTTCAGGTGAGGTTTGTATTACAAAACAATGACTCTGCCGAACCGGTTCCTGTTTGGCTATCACGGTACAGGAACCGGATTATCCGATAGCAAAATTGACTACCCAATTGTAGTAAGGATTTCTCATGTTGATTCAACTGGCTTTGCTTGGCGGTGTTGCTGCCTACTGGCTAAGACATCACCAAGGCCAATTTCGTCCAAATCAGGTATCGACACCGGCCGATAACGTTCAACCATCACGTATTAAAAGATTCAGTCCCAAACAACAGTTCAAAGAAGTGAAAAGTGCCTTGAGTGGCGATGAACCTCAACAACAGTTAATACCAATTTTGAGTTGAATTTCATTTTATGTTTAAAAAAGAAACGTCCCGTTTTGGAAAAACTGGGTTTCTCATAACAGGCTTTTCAATTCAAAATGGGTATTATTCGAGCGCTTTAGCAGCAAGCCAATTGAGCCATTAACCTGTTATTGGGGCACCGAACTAACACGCCGGGCTGCCAAATCTCATAAGGCAAGCGTTTCAGAAGAAATCACCCCCATTGTAGCGGAACAGTAAAATACCTGATAATCCGTCCAAATCCAAACGACGCAAAACTTGGATTTTTATGACGGGTTAATATATAAGGCGTATTATTAACGTGAGTTCTACTTGAAATCTCAGTGACTTACATAATTGTTAATTATATCAAATAGTTATTAATAATTCATTTTAACTCAATAAGTTAAAAAAACTTGACTGGCTCATTCCACTCGATGGCCCACAATTAGAGGGTTATTAACGTATTAAAGTTAAGGGTTTACTTGTCAAAAAATAATTTTTAATCAACGACTTATTTTCAACCAATTGATATCGTTAAAATTTATCTAAATTATTGAAAAATAAATAGAACTCACGTTATTAATCTCTCCCCGTTGGGGATTCTAATTATTTTTTTTCTCAAAAAGTGTTCCCATCTTGAGTATACCTAGATAACAATTTTATTGACAATTATTGACAGGCATACTAAATGGAGTATGTCTTTCAACAATTCTGAATAAGGGAGTATCAGCCCTTTATCCCCTCGCCTAATGAGAGCTTAGGGTTACTTGAATGCTTGAGAGTCCATTTTTT
>NBMI01000376.1 GCA_002085445.1 Candidatus Parabeggiatoa sp. nov. 2 | reverse complement strand
AAAAAAACCTTTCGCGGCAAAAGAATTCAAGAAAAAACTTCTGAGAGCGAACCCTCTTCAAGGATTCGCTATTCTTCGTATCAAGCGAAGCGAGATCACTTGTGTACAGCCTTACCACCTATCCGAATTAAGGGTTGAATTAAATATTATGAAATCAATGATTTATAAAAACTTCTGATTGAGACGTTATTTTATAACTCTTTTTTAGGCTAAAGTTTCGCTTCGCAAAACTTTAGCCTAAAATTAGACATTTTTCATTTTAAATTCTTGATTCGCATTACCTATCCGTTTTTAAAAATTCAACACCGAGACACGGAGCTTTACTACGTTTCACTGAGATTATCAAAGGCTCGAGACTGAAGTGTGACTCTGTGGCACTCCGTGAACTAAAAAAATGATGACTTTTACAAACTGATAGGTGCTAAGGGTGTACAGTATATACTGCAGATCCGTAGTTTGTGATCAATCTACTTCTCGGTTCACAGTCCACAGCCCAGAAGAAAAGGCTTGGTTTTCTTGCCAATCCCCGCCGCTTAAGATTTTTACGGTGGCGAGCCAACCCATAGTCCCTCAGGACTCATAAGTACTCCACGAGCTTAATATCCTAAGGAGCCTGTTCTATTTTATGGTAATCGGCTTATGTAATTGGTAATTGGTAATTGGTAATTGGTAAAGGTTGTAGTCAACAGAAAACCGCCCATGACTCATTATACTTTGCACGGCTAAAAACGGGACTTTAAACACTCGGTATTAGGTTTATTTTCACAGTAAAACGAGTCAATCCCCTGTTCCCCTTCTTGAAAAAAGGGAGGTGATTGAAGTTTAACTATTGTTCTGCTTATGTCATTAAAAGTAAAATAAATTTTCCATGCTAACCGTGTAGCTTAAACACTAAAAAGTATAGCATACAATAACGTTTTATGAGATAATATTGTGCCTAAATATTTAGCAATAAGCGAGTTAAGATAAATGGATGACAATAAGAAACAAGCCCTGGCGACCACACTCAAGCAAATCGAAAAACAGTTTGGTAAAGGTGCGGTCATGAGGTTGGGCGATGTCGGTGCTGCACTTGAAATTGAAACCGTCTCCACAGGTTCTTTAGGTTTGGACATAGTCCTTGGTGTCGGTGGCTTGCCAATGGGACGTGTGGTTGAAATTTATGGGCCTGAAGCTTCAGGCAAAACGACTCTCACGCTGCATATAGCGGCCGAGGTTCAGAAAAAAGGCGGTTTAGCCGCGTTTGTGGATGCTGAACATGCGCTGGATAGTCGCTATGCCGAAAAAGTCGGCGTGAATGTCGGCGAATTATATTTGGCGCAACCGAATGATGGTGAAGAGGCCTTGGAAATCACCGATACTTTGGTGCGTTCTGGGACATTCGATTTAGTGGTGATTGACTCTGTGGCGGCACTGACACCGAAAGCAGAAATTGAAGGCGATATGGGCGATCAACACATGGGGCTGCAAGCCCGTTTGATGTCACAGGCTATGCGTAAACTCACCGCCAATATCAATCGCACCAACACCTTGGTGGTTTTCATCAACCAAATTCGCATGAAAATCGGGGTGATGTTTGGCTCACCTGAAACCACCACGGGCGGTAATGCCCTCAAGTTTTACTCCACTGTGCGCCTTGATATACGCCGCATTGGTGCGGTTAAACGGAGTGAAGAAGTCATTGGTAATGAAACCCGCGTTAAAGTCGTTAAAAACAAAGTCGCGCCACCGTTTAGAGAGGCGGTGTTTGAGATTATCTACGGCGAAGGCATTTCCCGCGATAGTGAACTGATTGAGTTGGGTACCAAACATGATATTATCGACAAAGCCGGTGCGTGGTATAGTTATAAAGGCAACAAAATCGGTCAGGGCAAAGATAATGTACGCATCTATTTGAAAGACAATCCAGAAATTGCCAAAACCGTTGAACAGGAAATCCGCGATAAACTGTTGCCGTCTCAAACTGAAGCCGTTTCAAAAAACGCGGAAAAGACATCGCCTAAGAAAACCACCTCCAGTAGTAAGAAATCTTAGTGAATAACGCGAGAAAAAAAACATCGGCCATGACGAGTGACCCATCTTCACTCACGCAAGCACGCTGTAGCGCGCTAGAGTATTTATCGAGACGCGAACACGCCAGCTTGGAATTACGCAACAAACTGGCACGTAAAGGATTTGAACAGAACGTGATTGACTGCGTATTAATCCAATTGCGGGCCGATAAGTTGCTTTCAGATGAGCGATTTGTCGAGAGTTATGTGCGTAGTAGGACTAACAAAGGCTATGGGCCGCTGCGTATTCAACAAGAATTACAAAAGCGCGGTATTAGCGGAGAAATGCTGACAGATGTGTTAGAAGTCAATGATGCCGCGTGGATAAAACGCGCACGTCTTGTTCGGCAAAAACGCTTTGGTTGTAGCTTGCCGCAAAGCAAAGGTGATTTCGGCAAGCAAGTTCGTTTTTTACAGTATCGGGGTTTTACCCATTCTCAGATTCAAGCGGCGTTATCTTCTGATGAAGATGATTAGTTTCACGTTCCGACGCAATAAGCTGTCAGTGCCATTAAGTTACTTCCTTGTTCGCTCCAAATCCAACATCATCGTTTGTAGTAGGCGATTTATCGCCTCAACCCGTTTGAGGGCCATAAAATAATTTGGATGCTTTCAAATTAAGTTATGGCCCTCTATCGCGCTTTATTACCACGTTTTTAGTACGTGAATTATCGCTTCAACTCGTTTGAGGGCCATAAAATGATTTGGATGCTTTCAAATTAGGTTATGGCCTCTAGGCTTTATTACCCTACAAACCAGCAACCACAACGGATTATGATACTTATGTTGAGGAGTAACCTTTGCTTTCAATTTAACACATCCGAAAAATCACCTCTTTGTTTCTCGTTTTATAAACAATCCTTGTCGTTAAAATCCGTCCAACCCACGATTTTTTACAAGGATTGTATATAATAAGGGATTTTTCAATATATCCGCTTAGAAATTTGTATTAATTATATCGTCTTCCATAAAACTAAATTGGATAAAAAACCTTTTCGGCGGGCCGCTAATAACTGGGCCGGGTTATCGAATTTGACAGTACATTCAATACAAGGCCCTGATGGCGGTTCTGGTTCATTGCACTCTTTGGCAAAACTTAACCCAGAATAGGAGATTAAGCTGGTTATTGCCATCACGTAAGGATAACTTAATCGTTTGTTCATAGAAATTGTTTTATTAGAGGCTTGTAGTAGGCGCTTTAGCGCCTAAGTTAGTAGTAAGCGCTTTAGCGCCTAAGCTTGTCGAAAGATTTCTCGCTACGCTCGAAACGATTTGGAGTCAACTTAACCATTAATTCCAAATCTCTTTCGTAAACCATCCCAGCGGGCCGAAAAGACTTGAAAAACCAATTTGAAGGCTTAGCAGTCCCACCAGCCCACTCATAGCAATTTATGATCATTCTACCTTTGAAAATTGATTGATACAGATATCACCTTCAGGAAGATGTGCAATAATGTCAAGATGGCCTCCCATCGCTTCAATATAACTACGCAATAAACCAATATACATGTCGGCACGCTGTTCTAATTTCGACACATTTTCCGGTTTAAGCCGTAGCAGATTGGCGAATTGTTGTCTAGAGAGTTTCCTTGCTTGTTGAAAATCTTGACCAGGCATTTCTGCTAATGCTTGCTGTACTTGCACCTTTTCCTCAATTGAAACAACGACATAAGACATTTGTTCTGTTTAGAGCCTATATTTTTCGTTCCAGTTTCAAGGCTTCCAAATGTTCTTCATAGAGTTTGTCCGCTTTTGACAAATTTTTACGATACCACTGATCATCACCTTTTTTGCTACCTCCTAATAATAATATAGCATTTCCTAGTGGATCAAAAGCCCCGGCAGATAAGAAATCGAAAGATTTCTCACTATGCTCGAAACGATTTGGAGCCAATTTTACCATTAATTTTGTAAGGTTATTGGCACTGATTTGTGGGCCATCAAACCGTTTTTCATAATCAAACTTTGCCGCGGACAATTTATTCATTCAGAATAAATCCCCGGCAGATAAGAAATCGAAAGATTTCTCACTATGCTCGAAACGATTTGGAGCCAATTTTAAGTCATCCACACTTGTTAAGTACCATGACTCCCTAATCAATCCGTTGAAACCCCAAATCCGTTGTACTATCACTACTGTTGACATTGCACTCTGGTACGAATGTCTGAGAGATTATCCACCGATTGGGAAATATTGAGACACGTCGGTACACGGCGAGCATCGGTAATGCTCGTTTCGGCAAATTTGTCTAATATATAAACATAAAAATCTGGATTCCTTAAGAAAACCGCAAAAGAACAAGTGCCAGATTGAAAAGGTACGTTGTCTTTAATGAGCTTGGGCGCAAAACACACTTGGGAGCCTTTCAGTGTACCGGGGCATTGTGTATCTCCCTTTCTGCCGTCGCAATCCCATCTGCGATTATTTTTGCAGCGTTTTTCCAAAACACTTTCATATTCGGCTTTGGCACAGTCAATATACTTTTGAGGGCGATAACCTAAATAAGGTTTTATTTTTCGCCAGCTTAACTCACAAATTTTCTGCCCTGACGAAAACTCGTTAAGCCATTTTTTGCCGCGAAGGCAGTCAAGTTCGTTGGTACAATCCCGCTTTTGGGCTTCATATTCTTGATGGAACGCGTCTTTGGCGAACAGATAAACGGTTTCAAGTTCCGCTGCATCCAAATTGTCATCACCGATTTCAGCACGGCTCGGTTTTTCAAAGGTTTTGTCCAATAAATCACGGCATTGGACATATTGGCTATAAAAATACATCTGCCCAAATAATCGGCCATGCGCTGCCAGTCGTCGATTAATATGATCGGTGCCGTTTTCACCTAAAATAGTACACGCGAGTAAGCTTTCTATATTAATTTGATAAGCCATTTCGCGCCATTCCCGTTCGATTTCCCAAAACTCACTTTCGGCCGATTCTTTCCAAAGTTCAACCCCTTCACGATTGAGTTTCAGTTGAATCGCAAAAGTGCTATCCGAAAAGGAACCCTTCGCCACCATTTTTTTGACGGGTAACGCCACCATCCTCACTAAATCCCGTCAACTTAATCTCCTTAATCCGAAACGGTTTAAATCGGTATTGCTGTTTGTGATCCCTTTTCAGGGCCCGTATCACCCGAAGCACCGTACCACTATTGGTGAATAATTTGAGCGACAACTTGACAACAGCGGTGCCATCCTTTTTCTGATCAAATTTGAAGGATGTCTTCCCAGAAAATAAACTCGCTTTCAGGTTTAAATCCTCTGGCACAAAATCAAGAATCTGATCATCGGCACAATCAGCAAATACCGAAACCCCGGTGAATGGCAACGCCGGTATTTTATCCGTATCCAAACAAGGCATTGCCAACGCACTATTCCCCATCAACTAGAACGCAAAAACGACAGGCATCATGTTTTTCATAAGCAAATCCTTTCTTATATACAATCCCTGTCGTTAATCGATCTTTGCATGTCAAATAACTGCTTTCCTGCCACACTGTTTATCAACTCAAGATTTAACATGCCCATGAAACAACCAGTCTATGACGATAATCGTTTCTCAAAAATTTGCAAATCAAAGCATCGCAAGCTTCTTCAAGAAGGTTGTTTAATACATCCATCTGATTGACGGCACCAATTTTACCCGTTATTTCTAGGATTTCTTTGAAAACACCGTCTACTTGAATCATAAGAGAGTACAACGGATGACGGGCCGATAAACGGATTGAAGTTTGTAGTAGGCGCTTTAGCGCCTTGCGTTTGTAGTAAGCCACCCAACTTGAAAACACCGTTAGTAAGCCACCCAACTTGAAAACACCGTCTACTTATACGCCGAGGACTTGACTGATAACAGAATCAAAGTCGCTCAACTTGAAAACAACTTAACTCATAAAACGCTTGAAACAGATTCACCTTTGCTCG
Source organism: Candidatus Parabeggiatoa sp. nov. 2 (assembly GCA_002085445.1). GTDB lineage: Bacteria > Pseudomonadota > Gammaproteobacteria > Beggiatoales > Beggiatoaceae > Parabeggiatoa. Next base: position 4,984 of record NBMI01000376.1, on the reverse strand, counting down.
CTGAAAGTCAAAGTGGGCCATCTTGTCAGATTGATAGGTAAGAGTTTTCTTTAGAGACTTGAAAACAACTTAACTCAGAAAACGCCCTAACTCACTCAACCTGAAAATCAACGGTTGTTGTGTATGTTTTAAAGCTTAACCGGCCTTTGTCACCGATGATGAGGTGTTGAGCAATGAACCGCAAATTGCCACCGTCCTCGGCCGCGTTTGCATATGAAAGAAAACCGACACCGAAATTCTTAATATATCAGCAATAAGAACAACTTGACCGAAAATAAGTAGGTACGCATAAATCCTTTAACATTTTGGTGACGGTTTGTAGTAGTCGCAAAAGCGACTATTGCCGCTCGTTATGTTAAAAGACTTTTGTTTACCCACTTATTGTCAATGCGACAGGATTGAATTAAATATTATGAAATCAATGAGTTATAAAAACACAGTGATTGAAAATGATTTTATAAGTCTTTGTTCATTCTTCATTTTCAGTCGCAGTGTCCTCAGTAATCGTTGCCAAATGGATAACTGAGTTCTTCAGTCGCATCAAGAATTTTTCTCACTCTTTGCTGGGCTCTAGCAAGATTTTTACCATTTCTGGGTCATTGAATTGGGCGCGATATTGCTCTACCTTTACCCCGGTAACTTGATTGCCAATACGCACATTGATATATTTGTTACCGTTTTCCGAAGCCACATAATACCCTTGGGAAGTGAGCGTTACCCATTCACCATCTTCAAAAACCACCATCTTAGCGATTTCTTCACCAGTTTGGAGATTCCACAAGCGTATCGTGCCATCGTCACTATCTGACAAAGCGGTTTTGCCATCGGGGGAACCCGTATTGACTTCCCACAATTTCATCGTCTCATCCCAACTACCCGACAAAGCGGTTTTGCCATCGGGGGAAAATGCGACGGCTTCCACAATCGTCTCATCCCAACTACCCGACAAAGCGGTTTTGCCATCGGGGGAAAATGCGACGGCTTCCACACCATCGGAATGTCCTTCAAAAGTGCGAATTAATCGCCCACTTTGAACATCCCACAATTTCAACGTCTTATCAGAGCTGCCTGACAGAACGGTTTTACCATTCGGTGAAAAGGCAACGTCAAACACCAAGCCAGAATGCCCCAATTGTAGAAAAACTTCCGGTTGTTGAGCCTGTGCTATGGACGACCATAATCCCACTAAAACCAAGGCTAGTAAGCCACCCAACTTGAAAACACCGTCTACTTATACGCCGAGGACTTGACTGATAACAGAATCAAAGTCGCTCAACTTGAAAACAACTTAACTCATAAAACCCCCTAACTCACTAAGTTTGAAACAGATTCACCTTTTCTCGCTGAAAGTCAAAGTGGGCCATGTTGTCGGATTGATAGGTAAGAGTTTTCTAAGCGATACTTGAAAACGACTTAATCCAGAAAACGGCCTAATCCACTCAACTAAGAAAACACCGTCTAACGAAGTTTTTTCTCTGTGTTCCTCTGTGCCAACTCTGTGCCTGAAGTGTTGATAAAAGTGGGCCATGTTGTCGGATTGATAGATAAGACTTTTTCTCACTCAACTTGAAAACACAGTCTACTAGTACAGTAAAGCGGAAGTTTCGATACCACCCAACGCCAACGACTACCAATCCGATTATCCACGTCATCCGTTGTACTACACCACTCTTTAAAACAACGGCACCCAAAGTCCATCCTCTTCACTGGTACCACCCTCCTGACTCGGCAGCCCAAGCGGAAACTCCAAACAATTGGATTCACCCGTTTCTTCAACAAACACCGCATCCGCATAATGTTCACAAACGCCCCTGAGTACCATCGCGGCTGAATCGGAAACCTCAATCGGTTCGTTAGGAGCAACGCCTTTTAACATGATCATTTCATCCGCTACCTGAGTTAAAGAAAGGCCTTGCATCTGTTTGTGGCTAACCATTTCAAAATCGTTGCCGGCAACGCCTTGCAAATAATCCAACAAAGCCTGATAAAACAAATAAGAAGACAAATTAAGATCAATGTTTTCCTGATTGCTATGATCAGCAACAAACCAAAGTTGCAACGGAGGCGCAAAAACGCGAAATAAATACTTTTTAATTTCGCCTTTAGCCAACCACGCAGATTTTTCCCACGCCGCTTTAATATGCTTATCCGCCAAAAAAGGCGTCAACAATTTATGCGGATTAACACTAAACCCGAAATCTTGTCCACGAAATAAGTACTTTGTTTTATAATCAAAATTCAAAGCCAGCAATTTATTACCCGGCATTTTGCTATGCGCCCGTAAAACATTTAAACCCATTTTATTAATTTTGATATAAACTGGAATCACACCCGCCGCAATATTGATTTCTACCACATCAGCCTTACCGAGTAATAACTTAAATTCACCCGTGTCAAACTCCAAACCAAAAACGCCCCCGTATATCGGCAATGTTTTAAGCGAAGCGTTTGGATTTGAAGCAACAATACGTTGCCATTCCGCCGTGACTTTATCTATATCAAAGCCTAATTTGAACACAGCAAACAATTCAGCATCCTTGCGTACAGCTAAATAAGTTAATCTAAACAATTTTCGCTGCGTAAGCGGCTCTTCTGCCAAAATAACCCTTTTCGGGGGAATATAATAAACATTATTATCCGCCGAATCTCTCAAAATTCGAGTAGCATTGTCGGTTGGCGTATCAAATTTTGGTAATCAATGCTTTCATGTTAATCTCCGTAGTTGTCTGAATCATAATTTTCAGAATTTTATAATTTTCAGAATGAAATTGATTTATCTAACTCTCCCAAGATAAATCTTGGACTCCAACACGCCCAAGATAAATCTTGGACTCCAAAACGGTTATCTATAAACAAGGATTCGTTGATTTCTAAATAGAAAGAATAATTCGTTGATTTCTAAATTCGTTGTACTTATTGAATTCCAAAATCATTGACTCCAACACGCCCAAGATAAATCTTGGACTCCAAAACGGTTATCTATAAACAAGGATTCGTTGATTTCTAAATAGACAGTTGAAAATAATATTATTCTGAAAATTCTAAAATTCTGAAAATTCTGATTTAATTCTGATTTAATTCTGATTTAATTCTGATTTAATTCTGATTTAATTCTGATTTAATTCTGAAAATTCTAACTTTTCATCCAGTTTATCCTGTTCATCAAACCAATCACCAAAAGTGACGGGTAAACTAATAACAATACCCATCACAAGCCATAAAATGAGTTGCTGGTAATCAATCACTAAATCATAACCTCCTAAATCATAAAGATCATGGACAATTTTATTTAAGGGTAAAACCGGTTCAGGTTCACCGTCTCTTCGTTCTAAGGGAAAATAAGGAATTTTGTCGCGTACCCCAAACAAATAAATATCCGCCGAAGGGCGATGCTGGCTACGACTGATGACAATTCTATAATCGCTTTTCCCGTTGATTTTCATTGAAAAAGGCTTACCTTTTCTGATGAGATCAATTTCAATCAAGTTTGTTAGACTATTTAATACTTCAAGCCGTTTATGTTCATATTGAATGCGATTTTTACGCACGGTTTTATTCGTCGGAGACAAAATTTCTATGACCGTCACGACGTCACGATTCACGACATCATGGACTTCCAAATAACGCTCCACAACTGTCTCAGGCATGGGCAACTCTCCAGTGACTGGTTTGGTTGCCGTGGGTGTTGCTACCGCAGTATCGGTTTCTTCAAAATCGTCCCATGAGGAAACCACTAAAACATCAGGAATACCTACTTCTTCTCCAGTCGGTGGCAAGACAGTGAGATAAGTGCGTTCTTCAATAGAAACATGGTAACGAGGCCGAAGCAACGGTGTTAAAAAGTGTTGTATTCCAACAACCAGCGCCGCCTGAATTTGAAGCCACAAGCCTGATCTTTCTAAATAGGGACCCATACCGGGAAATGGTGTTGGCATCATTTATCTTCTTTTGAGGTACTTGTCCAAAGCTAAAAATTAACAATTCAAAATGAAAAATGTAGAATGAATAAAGACTTATAAAATAACTGTCACGAATGATATGAACCGCGGCTGGGGGCCATAACTTAATTTGAAACCTATTTTATGGCCCACAACAGTCCAACAAGCCGCATTAACAATTAAGAATTAAAAATTAAAAATGTAGAATGAATAAAGACTTATAAAATAACTGTCAATGAAGATGTTTTATATGAACCGCGACGGGGGCCATAACTTAATTTTAAACATGAATAATTTCAAAGAGTTACGTGAGTTTTGATACCGTTTTTTGAGTGAATTTTTACAAAAGAGCCAACCTAAAAATGCCTTAACTCCTTAATATGCTGTATAGGCTCAAACTGGGGTGGTGAGTTGGTAAGTTCCTTTGGTTCTAAAACGTGATCCCCGAAAAGATTCCGCTTCAGTTAAAAAAAACAAGAGTTTAAATAATTAATAATTAATCATTAATCATTAATCATTAATCATTAATCATTAATCATTAATCATTTTCACCTATAAATGGCCCCCGCTGAAGGCTAAAGTTGTTTTATCACCCATTTGCGAAAGTTTTTGGTCATTTTGAGTTCGCCATGCTGTTTGCCTTGTTGTAAAAAACGAGGAATTTCAGTGAGGTTGATTGCTGCAAATGCCAGACTGTGTTGACACTGGGCATAGTTGCCTTTAACTAATTGATAAATATAAAGTTCATCACCATTATAACGCCAAAATTCAGGCACACCCATCGTGGCATACAGTTGTAATTTAGGCAACGCTGATTGAGTATGTTCGATTTCTACTACTAAGTCTGGGGGCGGATCACGGTTTAAATCTATCGGTTCCTTGTTTCTGACTTGTGCTTCGTGTTGAATATAATAACAAGAATCGGGTTCAGCACCTCGTTCCAAATCATCGCGTCGGCATGTAAAAGAACCGGTTCGTTTAAATTCCAAGTCCAATTCTTCTAATAAGACGACAATTAATCCTTCGAGCATACGATTGGCATTTTC
>NBMI01000120.1 GCA_002085445.1 Candidatus Parabeggiatoa sp. nov. 2 | reverse complement strand
AAGCGGCCTAAGTTTTGGAAAATCAGCGCCAAATTATTGAGAGTCAGGAGGGTAAAAGGGTGCTTTTCTCCTAACACCTCTTTGGAAAGACGATAGCTTTTTTCATACAAAGGCAAGGCCTCCGATAAGCAAGCGGCCTAAGTTTTGGAAAATCAGCGCCAAATTATTGAGAGTCAGGAGGGTAAAAGGGTGCTTTTCTCCTAACACCTCTTTGGAAAGACGATAGCTTTTTTCTAACAAAGGCAAAGCCTTCGATAAACTGCCTAAGTCTTGGTAAAGATTCGCCAAATTATTTAGGCTCGTGAGGGTTAAGGAGTGCTTTTCTCCTAACATCTCTTTAGAAAGACGATAGCTTTTTTCTAACAAAGGCAAAGCCTTCGATAAACTGCCTAAGTCTTTGTAAATACCTGCCAAATTAGTTAGACTAATGAGGGTGTCAGAGTGCTTTTCTCCTAACACTTCTTTAGAAAGACGATAGCCTTTTTCAAGCAAAGGCAAGGCCTCCGATAAGCGGCCTAACTCTTTGTAAATCATGCCTAAATTGTTTAGGCTCATGAGGGTGTCAGGGTGCTTTTCTCCTAACAGTTCTTTTCTAAGACGATAGCCTTTTTCAAGCAACGGCAAGGCCTCCGATAAGCGGCCTAAGTCTTGGTAAATCATCGCCAAATTATTGAGAGTCAGGAGGGTAAAAGGCTGCTTTTCTCCTAACACCTCTTTGGAAAGACGATAGGCTTTTTCATACAAAGGCAAGGCCTTAGATAAGCGGCCTAAGTCTTGGTAAATTGAAGCCAAATTATTTAGGCTCCTGAGGGTGTTAGGGTGCTTTTCTCCTAACACCTCTTTATAAAGACGATAGCCTTTTTCAAGCAAAGGCAAGGCCTCCGATAAGCGGCCTAAGTCTTGGTAAATCATCGCCAAACTATTGAGAGTCAGGAGGGTAAAAGGGTGCTGTTCTCCTAAAACTTCCTGAGCCAGACGATAGCTTTTTTCAAGCAAAGGCAAGGCCTCCGAAAAGCGACCTAAATCTCTATAAAGCATCGCCAAATTATTGAGGCTAGAGAGGGTGTAAGGGTGCTTTTCTCCTAACACTTCTTTAAAAAGACGATAGCCTTTTTCAAACAAAGGCAAGGCCTCGGATAAGCGACCTAAGTCTTGGTAAATCAGCGCAAGATTATTTAGGCTCTTGAGGGTGTCAGGGTGCTTTTCTCCTAACAGTTCTTTAAAAAGACGATAGCCTTTTTCAAACAAAGGCAAGGCCTCCGAGAAGCGGCCTAAGTCTTGGTAAATTAAAGCAAAATTATTTAGGCTCGTGATGGTGTCAGGGTGCTTTTCTCCTAACAGTTCTTTTCTAAGACGATAGACTTTTTCAAGCAACGGCAAGGCCTCCGATAAGCGGCCTAAGTCTTTGTAAATTAAACCTAAATTATTTAGGCTCATGAGAGTGTAAGGGTGCTTTTCTCCTAACACTTCTTTAAAAAGACGATAGCCTTTTTCAAACAAAGGCAAGGCCTCCGAGAAGCGGCCTAAGTCTTGGTAAATCATCGCCAAACCAGCTAGACTAACAAAGGCAAGGCCTCCGATAAGCGGCCTAACTCTTGGTAAATACCCGCCAAATTGTTTAGGCTCGTGATGGTGTCAGGGTGCTTTTCTCCTAACACTTCTTTTGTAAGACGATAGCCTTTTTCAAACAAAGGCAAGGCCTCCGATAAGCGGCCTAAGTATTGGTAACAAAGGCAAGGCCTCCGATAAGCGGCCTAACTCTTGGTAAATACCCGCCAAATTGTTTAGGCTCGTGATGGTGTCAGGGTGCTTTTCTCCTAACACTTCTTTAGAAAGACGATAGCCTTTTTCAAACAAAGGCAATGCCTCCGATAAGCGGCCTAACTTTAGGTAAGTCATTGCTAAATTGTTAAGGTTTCTGAGCGTTTTGGGATGTTTTTCACCCAAGACTTCAGTGCTGATTTGATAAGCTTTTTCAGCCAACGGTAAGGCTTGTTGAAATAGTCCTTGTTGCAAATATTGAACTGCTTGGTTGTTATAGCTTTCTGCTAATTCTAGCCGCTCTCTTTGCGCGGCAGAAAGCGTGGTTGAAACCCGTTGAGAAGAAGCCAGCATGAGCGGCTTATCTTGGTAAGACGTTTTAACTAACTTTGGCAATGGCGCGGCCGAACGTGTGGTTGCTTTAACGGCTTGAAAGGCGGCCTTTACCAGCGGCTTATCGGTTGTTTGCGCGAGGGATGGCGACTGTTGTTCAAGACGCCGCCGATTATTCAGGATCATAACGGTTATCGGGTGTTGTTCTCCTAATACCGTTTTATATAGACGATGGCCTTTATCAAATAACGGCAAGGCCTCCGACAAGCGGCCTAACTGTTGGTTAATCAACGCTAAATTGATTAGACTCGTCAGGCTGTCAGGATGTTTTTCTCCTAACGCGTCGTTTTTGAGACGATAGGCGGTTTTAGCCAACGGCAAGGCTTTTTGAAATTGCCCTTGTTGCAAATACTGAACCGCTTGGTGATGAGAATGAGCCGCTAACTTTAACTGTTCTTGTTGCGCGGCCGAACGCGGGGTGAGTTCAACCGAATCGGCCGTGACGACGGACGGGTTTAAAGGCGCAACGCCAGACAATGCGGCCAGAGAGGGACATTGTGCCGAATAATGTTGCTCATAGCTCACGTCATCCAAGGGAAGCACTGTTTGCGGTTTATCTACGGGAGGCGGAGTTGCTGTAGTCTCGGAGGTTGGTTGAGATGAAGCAGGTGGTGGATTATAAGGCGGCACATGGCCGTTGTTACCCGCGCCAGTCACAGCGGTAGAAGTCATTGTTTCAGTGGTGTGCTCAGGAACACTGCCACATGCGCTGATTAAACCTAAGCAAATTAGCCAGATAAAGCCTTTTTGTCGTTTCATAATCATATCCTCTTATCAGTTATCAGTTATCAGTTATCAGTTGGCCTAGTTAGAAATCCGATTTTTCCAAAAAATCGGATTTCTTCGGCCTGGTTACTGCCTAGTTACGGCCTAGTGCCTAGTTAGAAATCCTGTACTCAGACGTCAAATTCGTTTATCCGCGCAATTCGCTGTACTCAGACGTCAAATTCGTTTATCCGCGCAATTCGTTGTACTCAGACGTCAAATTCGTTTATCCGCGCAATTCGTTGTACTCAGTTATCAGTTATCAGTTATCAGTTATCAGTTATCAGTTGAGGGAGGCGTTCGTGTGGGAGGCGTTCGTTCAATTTGGAATGATGGCCCTCAATCAAAGCCGTGCAAAGCAGTAAACGTTGGACGTCAAATTCGTTTATCCGCGCAATTCGTTGTACTCAGTTATTAGTTATCAGTTATCAGTTATCAGTTGTGGGAGGCACTCAATCAATTTGGAATGATGGCCCTCAATCAAAGCCGTGCAAAGCTGCAAGCTTTGGACTGAAAATTCGTTTATCCGCGCAATTCGTTGTACTCAGACGTCAAATTCGTTTATCCGCGCAATTCGCTGTACTCAGACATCAAATTCGTTTATCCGCGCAATTCGTTGTACTCAGACGTCAAATTCGTTTATCCGCGTAATTCGCTGTACTCCGTTATCAGTTATCAGTTATCAGTTATCAGTTATCAGTTATCAGTTGTGGGAGGCGTTCGTTCAATTTGAAATGATGGCCCTCAATCTAAGTCGTGCAATGCTAAAGCTTTGGACGTAAAATTCGTTTATCCGCGCAATTCGTTGTACTCAGTTATTAGTTATCAGTTATCAGTTATCAGTTGTGGGAGGCGTTCGTTCAATTTGGAATGATGGCCCTCAAATTCGTTTATCCGCGCAATTCGTTGTACTATTAGTTATCAGTTATCAGTTATCAGTTATCAGTTGTGGGAGGCACTCAATCAATTTGGAATGATGGCCCTCAATCAAAGCCGTGCAAAGCAGTAAACGTTGGACTGAAAATTCGTTTATCCGCGCAATTCGTTGTACTCAGACGTCAAATTCGTTTATCCGCGCAATTCGTTGTACTCAGACGTCAAATTCGTTTATCCGCGTAATTCGCTGTACTCAGTTATCAGTTATCAGTTATCAGTTATCAGTTATCAGTTATCAGTTGTGGGAGGCGTTCGTTCAATTTGAAATGATGGCCCTCAATGAAAGCCATTCGTTTATCCGCGCAATTCGTTGTACTATTAGTTATCAGTTATCAGTTATCAGTTATCAGTTGTGGGAGGCACTCAATCAATTTGGAATGATGGCCCTCAATGAAAGCCGTAGAAAGCTAAAGTTCATTCACTCCTCGTAAGGGATGAACGTGAAAATATATATACCCATAGAGAAAAAAAGTTTTTTTGTGTGGGTATTTTATTTAGCCACAACTCCCTTAGTACTGTTTGTAGTGTTTATAGTAGGCTTGTAATCGCCTTAACGAGATTAAGTCGCTAAAGCACCTACTACTAACAAAGGCGCTGAAGCGCCTACTACTAACGCAAGGCGCTGAAGCGCCTACTACTAACGCAAGGCGCTGAAGCGCCTACTACTAACGCAAGGCGCTGAAGCGCCTACTACAAACTCAGGCGCTAAACAAATACGACAAACGCAAGGCGCTAAACAAATACTACAAACTCAGGCGCTAAACAAATACGACTAACGCAAGGCGCTAAACAAATACGACTAACTTAGGTAAACTCTAAGTCGCTAAAGCGACTACTACAAACTTATGGATTAAGTCGCTTTTGCTCCTACGGGAGAAGCATGAAAATAATATACCCATAGATTACCGGCGTTTTTTCAAAAAACTTGGGATGTGTGGGTATTTTATTTAGCCGCAACTTCCTAAGAAAGACGTCAATTTAACGGGTGACGTTTTGAGAACGCGTAGAATAAATAATTTATGTCATTGTGTCAATATGATTAGTTATCCGTTGTCAGTGATCAGTTTGGCTTGGTTAGAAATCCGATTTTTGCAAAAAATCGTGGCAAAATTCGTTTATCCGCGCAATTCGTTGTACTCAGACGTCAAATTCGTTTATCCGCGCAATAGGCGTTCCGCCACTGCGTTTCGTTGTACTGGGCTTGGTTAGAAATCCGATTTTTCAAAAAAATCGGATTTCTTCGATTTCTTCCGGATTTCTTTCAAAGCTAAAGCTTTGGACTCCAAGTCCTCTAAATAAACGGTAACTTCAAATGGAAGAACATGTAGGTCAACTTTGGCACCGACTTATTACACGCGCTGCTGCGACGGGTTATCCGCAAGCGGTTGTCAAATTAACAGAAATCAGTAAGGTGGTAGGTGTTTTATTTCGTGCTTTGGGTGGGGATGGTGGTTTGCGAGTCGAAGCGACGATTGCGACAAGGCATGGTGCTGGGCGTCATTGGTTGCAACGTATTGCTGGAACGCATAAACAGGTCGAATTGTGCTGGCGAAATGCTGAAGCTTTGCAATTGCCGGCACAGATTGATTTGTTCCCAACTAAGGCGCTTAATCGTGATTTATATTTATGGTTGGCGGCCCTTGCCGCGGGGGAAGTTGAGCAGACTTTGTCTTGGTTTCAATTAAATCAACAACTGACTCAACAAACGCTGCAACGTTTTCCAGGGCTACAGTTTCGTTATCAGCGTCTTGTAGAGGCTTTGTTGGCATTACGTCCTGATTTTAGCCGTTTGCGGCCTGATGAGGCGGCGGCCGAGCGTGCTATTCAACAAGCTTTGCGCCAGCCGGGCAGTGTGGCAGATTTACCGGCGGCGAAACGCCCACCTCAACCGATACCTCTCTGGTTACATCCGTCGCCACCTAGAAGCAAAAACGGCTTAGTTGCTGAGAAGGATGATGAGGGCAGTGCCCAGCAATCTTCAAGTAGCCAATCTGTCGAACAACGCCGCCGTGGGGAGCGCACTGAAATGCCTGAGGGTAAAAACGGTTTATTGGCTTTTCGCCTAGAAAGTCTGTTTACTTTGGCGGACTACGTTAGAGTTGATCGTTGTACTGATGATGAAGAGGATGATAAAGCGGCTAAACAGGCTTTAGAGGATATGGAGATGGTCAGTGTGGCACGGGATAACAAACCGGCCGCGACTTCATTGCGTTTTGATCTTGATTTGCCGGCGCCAGCGTATGACGATACGCCGTTGGGAGAGGGTATTTTGTTACCTGAATGGGATTATAAACGGCAACTATTGCGCCCCGATTACTGTTGTCTTCAACCCCTGTTGGCAACCACAGCGCAGCCTGTAGAACTCCCGGCTCGCTTAAAGCGCACTGCCCAGCGTTTACGCCGCCAATTTGAGGCCTTAACCCCGACGCGAGTTTGGCATAAGGGGCAAGCAGATGGGCCTGAAATCGATTTGGATGCTTATCTTTTACATAAGGCGGAATGTCGTCAAGGGCGTGTGAGTGCAGAAAGGGGGTTATACCGTGATTTTCGGAATGGCAGTCGGGATTTGGCTTGTTTATTACTTGCTGATTTGTCTCTTTCTACTGATGCGTGGATAAATAATAAAGCACGAGTGATTGAAGTGATTCAAGATAGCTTGTTTTTATTTGCTGAAAGCCTGTGTGCTACGGGTGATCAGTTTGCCATGTACGGTTTTTCTTCTCGCTACCGCAGCCATGTCCGATTTCATACCTTAAAGACATTTGAGCAAAATTATGATGCGACAGTGCGTGGCCGTATTCAGGCGATTAAGCCGGGCTATTATACTCGTATGGGGGCCGCTATCCGCTATGCCAGCACGTTATTGAGTCAACAAAAGGTTTCTCAGCCTCTGTTATTATTGTTAACTGACGGCAAACCCAACGATTTAGACCAATATGAGGGCCGCTATGGCGTAGAGGATACTCGCATGGCTTTGCATGAAGCCCGAAAACTCGGTTTGCAACCCTTTTGCGTGACGATTGATGAGAAGGCGAGTGATTATCTGCCTCATCTGTTTGGGAGTCATAGTTATGTGGTTATCCGCAATCCGTCAGATTTGCCAAGGGAATTGCCACTGTTGTATGCGCGGTTGACGTAATTTATATGAATGATGAATGATGAATGGTGAATGATGAATGATGAATTGTGAATGGTGAATGGTGAATGGTGAATTGTGAATGGTAAATGGTGAATTGTAAATTGTGAATTTAGCACAAAGCACAAAGCTAGGGGCGTCGCCCTTGATATAATTGTGAATTGTGAATTGTGAATTGTGAATTGTGAATTTAGGACTTACGCCTTGACAAACTCCATTTTTTGTTTTCATGATAAATATCATCGGGTTAGAAAAATTTTAGCAACGACTAAATCTGTCAAAATTGAGCAAAAACGATTCATCCAAAATTTGTAATGCATTGTCTTTAAAAGGGAGCATAAAAGGTTTCATCTGTCAATGCGTAAGTCCTAGAATTGTAAATTGTGAATTGTGAATTTCGCACAAAGCACAAAGCTAGGGGCGGGGCTTGCCAGGTAGGTACACTGGCTATATTAATGTCGCCCCGTTGGGGCTAATCATTAATCATTAATCATTAATACGCACCAAAGGGGCTTGCCAGGTAGGTACACTGGCTATATTAATGTCGCCCCGTTGGGGCTGATTTAAACGTTTTTTTTAGGTGTCTATTGGGTTTTCGGAGAGGATACTTTGATCATCGTCAATTTAATTGAGTCAATTAGTATGGTATTTTATGCCACGATTGTGATTGTTGATTGACTGTCTGAAAACTTTTTAAGTCATTGGTTTACTTATAATATAAGTAATTATCCGCTGTCTATTGGGTTTTCGGAGAGGATACTTTGATCATCGTCAATTTAATTGAGTCAATTAGTATGGTATTTTATGCAACGGTTATTTTGTTGTTGTTGATTGACTCTCTGAAAACTCGCCTATTTTTGCTAAATAAAAATCAGGTGTTTTTAAGACATCGGATTTTTTGAATAAACGGAGGAAATATGAGTGAAATTTTCACCAAATCCATGGCTCGAAACATTTATTATGGCGGATCAGCATTTTTTATCTTACTGTTCCTTGCCTTAACCTTTGACACAAGCATCGCTTTGCCAAAGCGTGATCACAGGGAAAATATCACCCCACAAGTGGCACAAGGCAAAGTTGTTTGGGAAGTTAACGACTGTGTTGGTTGTCATACCCTGCTAGGGGAAGGCTCTTATTATGCGCCTGAATTGGGCAATGTTTATAAGCGTAGAGGCGGCGGCGCTTTCATCAAAGCCTGGATTAAGATGATGCCTACCAATATCCCCGGGCGCAGAAAGATGCCACAGTTCAACCTGAGCGAAGAAGAGTTAGATGCACTGGTGGCGTTTTTGAAGTGGTCTTCTGAAATCGATACCGCCGGTTGGCCACCCAATATTGAAGGTTAATCCAGAGAAAGGGAGAAATATAGATGCAGTATTCGTCACAATCGGTTGCTAAGCCCTATTTTATTGCAGCGATAGGGCTGTTTGTCGGACAAATTTTATTTGGCCTTATCATGGGCTTACAATACGTGGTGGGAGATTTTCTTTTTCCTTTGATCCCATTCAATGTTGCTCGGATGGTACATACCAACTTGCTTATTGTTTGGTTGCTATTCGGTTTTATGGGTGCCTCCTATTACCTCGTCCCGGAGGAATCTGAAAAGGAATTGCACAGTCCCCGATTAGCCATAGCATTGTTCTGGATTTTCCTAATAGCCGGGGCTTTGACTATTGTTGGGTATCTTTTGGTACCTTATGCACGATTGGCTGAACTGACGGGCGATAGTGTGTTGCCTACGATGGGACGGGAGTTTTTAGAACAACCAACCATTACTAAGGTGGGTATTGTCATTGTGATTTTGGGATTTTTGTACAATATCGGTATGACCATACTCCAAGGCCGTAAAACGGTTGTCAGTATCGTGTTACTGACAGGGCTTGTGGGTTTAGCGGTGTTCTTCCTGTTTGCCTTTTACAATCCGGAAAATTTAGTGCTGGATAAATATTACTGGTGGTGGGTCGTTCACCTTTGGGTAGAAGGTGTGTGGGAACTCATTTTAGGGGCTATTCTGGCCTTTGTTCTCATTAAAGTGACAGGGGTTGATCGTGAAATCATTGAAAAATGGTTGTATGTGATTATCGCCATGACACTGATCACTGGGATTCTTGGTACTGGGCATCACTATTATTGGATTGGTGCGCCGGAATATTGGCAATGGTGGGGTTCTATCTTCTCTGCCCTGGAGCCGATGCCCTTTTTTCTCATGGTGATATATGCCTTCACAATGGTTAATAAACGTCGCCGTGAGCATCCGAACAAAGCGGCAACTTTGTGGGCATTGGGAACAGCGGTGATGGCTTTTCTTGGCGCGGGCGTTTGGGGATTTTTACATACGCTCTCACCAGTCAATTATTATACGCACGGCACTCAGATCACCGCAGCCCATGGTCACCTCGCCTTTTACGGTGCCTACGTGATGATTGTGTTGACGATGATTTCTTATGCGATGCCCATGTTGCGTGGGCGAGCGGCGGCTAATAGTAATAAAGCACAAGTTTGGGAAATGTGGTCATTTTGGTTAATGACTGTTTCAATGGTCTTTATTACCTTATTCCTCACGGCAGCGGGTGTTTTACAAGTGTATTTGCAACGTGCTACTGAAAATCCATTGCCATTCATGGTCGTGCAAGACAAGATCGCTTTATTTTACTGGCTACGCGAGATAGCGGGTGTGATCTTCTTGATCGGGCTAGTGGTTTACATCATCAGTTTCTTTGTTGGTGGTGAGTCTAAGAAGTGGAAAACGCGCTTTGACGCGCTTTGACGCAAGAGATATTTTCTGGTTATTTAGACTACCTGATTTAGGGGCCATAAAATGTTTTGAATGGTTTCAAATTCAGTTATCAATTGCCCCCAATTGCGCCTCATAATAAATCCGAAGAAATCCTATTTTTTTGAAAAATCGGATTTCTTAATTACTTAATTCAGCCCTTAATTCGCATTGATATTCGATGATCAAGTTTTTATCAAACAATCATAACTACAAGGATTGTATATAAGAAGGGATTTATCATAAGTTTAAGTAAGAAATCGACTTGATATGAGAGGTATCAATTATCTCACCTAAGTCTAAATTTAGAATCGAAACAATGAATGGCGAGCAATCCGCTTATTTAGCCTTTTTTTATAACAATCCTTGGGCGTTTGGGCGCACGAAAAAACTTGATCATCGAGTGATAGCCTTTTTATGAGTTTTATAGGGCGATAAGATTTCTCCAAGATTTCTCCAAGATTTCTCCAAGATTTCTCCTAGATTTCTCCTATCGTCGAAACCGAAACGAAATGACAAAAAATAAGGAATAAAAACGGTAACCATTTACACCAGAATGTGGCCCTTTATAAAGCTCATTTTCACCACCCTAACGTGATTTAGACTTTAATTATCAATGAGTTATAAATTTAGTTGTTGTGTCAATTATTTAGTTATAATGACTTAATTCTCATTCAGTTAAAAACAAAACCCATAAGCTGTACTGGTTCATTCCAGTTGATGGCCCACAAATCTTCTGTTTTAACGTATTAATGCTACGGATTTATTATAAAAAAATGTCTTTTTAATCAAATAATTGATTAATAGATGATTTATATAACTTCCATACCACCCCAACGCCAACGGCTAAAGCCGTTGTCTAAAAGCTTAAGTAGGCTAAAGCCTACTAATTTCTTGTAGCACCCTGATACGTACTTTAGCCAACGGCTAAAGCCGTTGGCTAAAAGCGGACAGGAGGCTAAAGCCGACTGATCTTTAGTGCCCTTTAGGGTACTTGAGCTTTCAGATGGCTGGAGGTGGTATTAAGATTTCCGCTCTCCTGTACTAGGTTTAAGCAAATCATAGATATGATAAAATCAACATCCTCTCCGCGTGCTCATTTACCTGGCGACTTTGCCATTTGGATTTTCATTTTTGCAGAACTTTTAGTCTTCGGGATTTTTTTTGTCGCTTATGCGTTTGCTCGTAGTTACAATGTCGAATTATTTAACGCCAGTCAATCCACCTTGACGCGAGAATTTGGTGCTATTAATACCGTCGTGCTCATTACCAGCAGTTATTTTGTGGTGCAAGCTGTCACTGCTATCAAGAATGATAGATCAGATGTTTGTGTCAACTGGCTCGGTGCTGCACTTTCGATGGGCGCGATATTTTTAGTGATTAAAATCATTGAATTTTATGGAAAATTCTCGGTAGGTATCAGCCTAAGTACGAATACTTTTTATATGTTTTATCTGTCGCTGACATTTTTTCATTTTATGCATGTTATTTTAGGTATGGTGATTTTAGCCGCAATACTAATCAAAGCGCGGCGTGGTGGCTATAGTGCTAAAGATCATACTGGGGTTGAAACAGGCGCATCTTATTGGCACATGGTTGATTTGGTTTGGATTATTCTATTTCCTTTAGTTTATATTATCCGCTAAATAACATAACATGTCTGAAAATATTAAATCTCATCCGGTGCGCCCTTATACTTATGTCTGGTTGATACTCATTTTGCTCACCCTATTTGCTTTTGTGGTGGGTAAACATGAAATTGGCAACATAACCATCGTTAGTCTTCTCCTGTTTAGCACCCTTATAAAAGGGCAAATGGTGATAGACTTTTTTATGGGTTTGCATAAAGTGCGCTGGTTTTGGAAAATAATCATGTATAGTTGGTTATTGCTGGTGATGGGGCTTATTGGTTTTGCTTATTGGTTAGGACTGCAATAGTAATGGACAATCAAATGGATATGTTAGAAAACTCAACTAGCACTACCCAAATACCTTATTATAGGCCCATCGGTAATGAAGTCACGCTATTTGAACAGGCCTACCGTCACCAATTACCTATTTTAATTAAGGGGCCAACGGGATGTGGTAAAACTCGTTTTGTCACCTACATGGCAGCACAAATAGGTCGTCCCCTTTATACGGTGGCTTGCCATGACGATTTAACGGCTGCGGATTTAGTTGGACGGCATCTCATTGGTAACGATTCCACCTATTGGAGTGATGGGCCATTGACTCGTGCGGTGCGTGAGGGGGCAATTTGTTATTTGGACGAAGTGGTTGAGGCGCGTAAAGACACCACCGTTGTTTTACATCCCTTGACTGATGATCGTCGCATTTTACCGATTGAGCGGACTAATGAGCGTTTACAAGCACCGCCGGAATTTATGTTAGTGGTTTCTTATAATCCGGGCTATCAAAATTTGCTTAAAGGTATGAAACCGAGTACTCGACAACGTTTTGTGGCCCTACGTTTTAATTACCCTAGCCCCAGCGTCGAGCAGGAAATCCTGATAGGTGAAACAGGTATAGATAAAAACTTAGCGCAGCGCCTCGTGAATTTAACCAATGCGCTGCGTGTACTCAAAGATCATGATATAGAAGAAGCCGCATCCACTCGTCTTTTGGTTTATGCGGCGACGCTCATCAAGCATGGTTTCGATCCGGTAGATGCCTGTCGTGCGGCCCTTGTTGAACCCTTAACCGATGATATAGAAACTGTGGAGGCCTTAATGGAAGTTATATTAGCAACTTTTGGAAGATAAAAAATGACTAATAACGCTGTTCAAAAAAACGCCGACATTCCTGGGCAATCTTTGGCAATTCTTGCTGAATCTCTTTATCTTATTAATCTCTTGCTACTCCCCGGTATAGCTTTTTTAATCTTAGCTGTGCTTTTCTTTAAATATGAAAGTAAGGCGCCGTCATTGGCGGGCTGTCATTTGAGACAAACATTTTCTGCCAGTATCTGGGCGGGATTAGTATTGATTTTGCTTAATGGTGTGATTTTATTGATAGGGGGATATCAAGCACCCTACACTTGGGTTATCGTGATACTGAATTTTGTTCTCTTCCACGCGACTTTTGTCTTTTTGGGAATCTTTGGTTTAGTCAATGCTTTGGTTGGTAAAGGATTTCATTATCCATTGATTGGACCAACGTGTTAAATACGAATGAAAAATGAAAAATTATTTCTAAAACTTGGCGGTTTTTTGAGGGCCAGGTTGGCGAATTGGTTCACTTGATTTGATTGATGGCCCTTTTGAATGAAAAATGAAAACTGAAAACTGAAAAATTTGTATAAGTATTTGTTCATTCTTCATTCTTCATTCTTCATTCTTCATTTTTTGAGGGCCAGGTTGGCGAATTGATGTTCAGGCAAAAGTTTCCGTTGCGGAAACTTTTGCCTGAAATTGTGAACCGTAGCTCAGCGGAGCTAATTGTTAATGAAAAGCTAATCAATAAGTTATTGTTTTTTTAATCATTAATAAAGGCGGAATAAAAATTTGATCAAGTTTTAGAAGCCGTTGGAACCTCCTTTTCAGCACCCCACCCGCCACTTCACCACCGTTTAAGGGACTTGGAAAAAAATAACCGGCCCCCGCCTTCCGATAAATCGGAAGGCTGAAAGCTTAAGTGCCCTAAAGGGCACTAGTACAGTAAAGCGGAAGTTTCGATACCACATCAGCCAACTTGTCTAAAAGCTCAAGTAGGCTAAAGCCTACTAACCTTCTTGCAGTGCCCTTCAGTTGGCTAAGTCATCAGCCAACTAACCCTCTTGCAGTGCCCTGACACGTACTTAAGCTTTTAGACAACGGCTTTAGCCGTTGGCGTTGGGGTGGTATCGAGACTGAAGCGATCTTGCACTTATTTTTTTCCTTATCCCTAAGGCATCCAGCCACATTGTTTTTAAATCTGGTACTTAACAACGTAGTCCCTACAAACAAGTTTCGTTTTTTTAATCAATGAGTTAGCCAGTTCATGAGTACAACGCAGAGCTTGCAGACGCGCGGGTGTTAGGTACGTTTTTATCGCCTGACAAGTTCATAACTCATTGATTTAAAATACTTCCACGGGTTTGTAGGGACTATTGTACTCCAGCTAAATACTCATTTTTTGAGCATTCCGTCCAAAGCTTTAGCTTTGGACGTACATAGAATCCAAAACTTTAGCTTTGGACGTACAAACGTTAGTTTGTACGACTATAGCTTTTCAGATAAATATTTTGGTCAAAAACATCTAAGTATTGATTACTTACTTGGAAGTTTGCTACTGTTAGGTTTTTCTGAAAAACTATAGGCCCATTCGTTTATTTCCGTAATTCGTTGTACTAATTCGTTGTACTAATTAGTTGTACTATATCTTACATTTCGCACCACTAACGGACGTGTTTTTTTGATAAATTACATTTCTATTTTCAGGTTCATAAACACCGCAGAACTCAACTTGCAACCTCCGTCCAAACGTCAGGCAGGAGTCCAAACTTCTCGTTTGTAGTAGTGGCTTTAGCCACTAAGCCGTTTGTAGTAGTGGCTTTAGCCACTAAGCCGTTTGTAGTAGTGGCAAAACTCAAGTTTGGACTCTTGCCAAACGACGACTGCCAAACTACTCCGGTTGCGCTTGGCTTATTTGCATTTGTTGTAGGGCACGCCGATAATCCACTGGCATGATTTTGACAAATTGGGGCAAGTTGTTGTCCCAGTTGTCGAGGATGTGCCGTGCGCGGCTGCTGTTGGTGTAGTGCTGATGTCTTTCAATCAGCGTTTTGAGACGAATCGCGTCATTGCGCGTCATATCGTGCATTACATTGACTAGCCCGTGTGTTTCTAAGTCGCCGCCTTGATGGTAAACGTGTTCTAAGGCTTCGTCTTCTTCAACAACAGGCTCCAAGTCTACCATCGACAAATTGCAACGTCGTTCAAAATCACCAGCTTCGTCTAGCACGTAGGCGACACCACCGCTCATGCCAGCGGCAAAGTTGCGCCCGGTGGCGCCAAGAACCACTACAACGCCGCCTGTCATGTATTCGCAGCCATGATCGCCAAGGCCTTCAATGACTGCGATAGCGCCGGAGTTACGCACCGCAAAGCGTTCACCGGCAACGCCTCGGAAATAGCATTCGCCGCTAATCGCGCCGTAGAGGACGGTGTTGCCGACAACAATGTTTTCTTCTGCGACTATGGGGCATTCTTTGGGCGGATAAATGACTAGGCGGCCGCCGCTTAGGCCTTTTCCAACGTAGTCGTTGGCTTCGCCCACCAATTCAATGGTGACACCCTTTGCTACAAAGGCACCAAAACTTTGTCCACCACTGCCGGTGAGTTTAATATATATCGTGTCTTCAGGGAGGCCCGCGTGTCCATAACGTTTTGCGACTTCGCCAGAGAGCATGGCACCGAAGGTGCGGTTATAGTTGTAAATGGACATTTCAATTTGCACCGGTTCCCGCCGCTCAAGTGCTGGCTTTGCCAGTTCGATGAGTTTTTGGTCAAGTGCTTTGTCTAAACCATGATCTTGTTTTTCACAGTTGTAGACAGCAACATCGGGGCCAACCTCTGGTTGGTACAAAATACGTGAAAAATCAAGACCTTTGGCTTTCCAGTGCGAAATGGCGCTACGCATGTCGAGTTTGTCGGTGCGGCCAATCATTTCATTGACGGTACGGAAACCGAGTTTTGCCATCCATTCTCGCACTTCTTCAGCGATGAACATAAAGTAATTCACTATATGTTCGGGTTTGCCGGTAAAGCGTTTACGCAATTCAGGATATTGCGTAGCAACGCCAACCGGACAAGTGTTGAGGTGGCATTTACGCATCATTATGCAGCCTTCCACAATTAGCGCGGCGGTGGCAAAACCGAATTCGTCAGCACCGAGCATGGTAGCTATCACTACATCGCGTCCCGTTCGTAAACCTCCGTCGGTTTGTACCGCAATGCGGCCACGTAACTTGTTGAGAACTAGGGTTTGATGGGTTTCAGCGAGGCCAATTTCCCACGGTGAGCCGGCGTGTTTAATAGAGGTAATGGGACTGGCTCCAGTACCGCCGTCATAACCTGAAATGGTGACATGGTCAGCATGGGCTTTGGACACGCCAGCGGCTACGGTACCTACGCCGATTTCAGAAACTAGCTTGACGCTAATGCGTGCTTGTGGATTGACATTTTTTAAGTCGTGAATCAATTGCGCCAAGTCTTCAATTGAGTAAATGTCATGGTGCGGTGGCGGCGAAATCAGCCCAACGCCCGGCGTGGAGTGACGAACTCGTGCAATGATTTTGTCCACTTTGTGGCCGGGTAATTGTCCGCCTTCTCCCGGTTTGGCGCCTTGGGCGATTTTGATTTGAATGTCATTGGAATTAACTAGATATTCCGTGGTGACACCAAAGCGCCCGGAGGCGACTTGTTTAATGGCGGAACGCTTGGAATCACCATTAGGCAATGGCTGAAAGCGTTCTGGTTCTTCGCCACCTTCGCCGGTGTTGGATTTACCGCCAAGGCGATTCATGGCAATGGCTATCGGCAAATTTAAATTCAAACAGGCCGCGTAGCGTTAATAAACGCTCGTTTTGTTCGTTGATTTCCTTTGCGAACTCGTCGTATAAAGCGCGGTTATTGCTGCGCGTGGCATGTTGCAGTTTGGAAATGGTTTGGGGTGTCCAAGCATGTTGTTCACCGCGCAAGCGGTAGGCAAATTCGCCGCCTACGTCTAGGGCATGGCGATACAACGGCGCATCGCCAAAGGCTAAGCGATGTTTTCGCACGGTTTCTTCGGCTACTTCTGCTAAACCTACACCGGAGGTTTTACATTTGGTGCCAGAAAAATAGTGTTCTAGAAATTCATCAGACAGTCCGACAGCATCGAAAATCTGGGCCCCACAATAAGATTGATAGGTGGAAATGCCCATTTTTGACATGACTTTCAGGATGCCTTTGTTAACGGCCTTAATATAGCGCTTCTGGACTTCTTCTTCTGTCAGTTCTTCTGGCAGCGTAGTGCGAATGGCAGCGAGCGTATCAAAGGCAAGATATGGGTTAATGGCTTCCGCGCCGTAGCCGGCGAGCAAGCAAAAATGCTGCACTTCACGGGCTTCGCCCGTTTCTACGACTAAACCTGATTCTGTGCGTAAGCCCTGACGAATCAGATGATGGTGGACGGCCGAAGTCGCTAACAGGGCGGGAATGGCAATATGGTTAGCATCCATTTCACGATCTGACAGGATTAAGATATTATTGCCAGCCAACACCGCTTCTTCCGCTTGAGTGCATAACAGCGTGAGCGCCTTTTCCATTCCCGACGCGCCCAGTTCGGCCTGATAGCACATACTCAGGGTTTTGGTACGAAAGGCACCGCCAGTGCGTGTTTCAATATGTCGCACTTTTTCTAAATCGGTATTCGTCAAAATCGGTTGATGGACTTCTAGCCGCTTTTGTAAATCCTCCATTTTCTCTTTCGATAAAGGGAGGGTGTTCGTTTTTCCCTTTGACAAAGGGGTGGTGGCGAATTTAAACAAATTAGGGCGAGGCCCAATCAGCGAGATTAGCGACATGACTAATTCTTCTCGAATCGGATCAATCGCTGGATTAGTGACTTGGGCAAAACTTTGTTTAAAATAGTCGTAGAGCAATCTGGCACGATTCGATAACACGGCCGGCGACGCATCGATGCCCATTGAGCCAATCGGGTCTTGTCCACCGATAACCATCGGAATTAAAAAGACTTTTAAGTCTTCTTGGGTGTAGCCAAAGGCCTGTTGGCGATCTAAGAGCGCTTCCTGAGTGGGTGGCGTTGCCGTCTCTTCGGAGGGCAATTGTTCTAGGATAATTTGTGTTTCGTCCAACCAGGCTTGATAGGGCGCTGCGTTTGCTAATTGGGCCTTTAATTCGGCATCATCAATGATGCGCCCTTGTTTGGTGTCAACCAGAAACATTTTGCCGGGCTGTAAACGCCATTTTTTGACAATCTTTTCTTGCGGGATGTCAAGTACGCCCATTTCTGAGGCCATGATCACCATGTCATCATCGGTGATTAAATAACGCGCCGGGCGCAAGCCATTTCTATCCAGCGTCGCGCCAATTTGACGGCCGTCTGTGAAACCGACAGCGGCGGGGCCGTCCCAAGGTTCCATGAGGGCGGCGCGGTATTCGTAAAAGGCACGGCGTTTGTCGTCCATTAATGGATTATCGGCCCAGGCTTCGGGAATCAGCAGCATCATGGATTCTGCCAAGGAGTAGCCGCCGGCGACGAGGAGTTCAAGGGCATTGTCAAAACAAGCGGAGTCCGATTGCCCTTCTGCAATCAACGGCCAGAGTTTGTCCAAATCCTTCCCAAGCCATTCGGATGACATTGAATGACGACGCGCTGCCATCCAGTTGATGTTGCCGCGCAAGGTGTTGATTTCACCGTTATGGCAAATCATGCGGAACGGTTGGGCTAAGTCCCAAGTTGGGAACGTATTGGTGGAAAAGCGTTGGTGGACTAGGGCAAGGGCCGTTATCATGCGCTTGTCTTGTAAATCGGGATAGTAAACGCCCACTTGGTGAGCTAATAACATGCCTTTGTAGAGCAAGGTGCGCGACGAAAAGGACGGTATATAAAAGTGGGCCTTGTCAAGGTTTAATTCACGCACGACGGCGTGTTCAATAACTTTGTGGATAACGAACAGTTTTCGTTCAAAGGCTTCTTGATCGGCGCAGTTGTCACCTCTTGCTACAAATACTTGCCGAATCAGCGGCTCAATGGTTTTTACGCTTTCGCCTAGGCCTTCGTTATTGGTGGGCACGTCGCGCCAACCGAGTAAGGTTTGCCCTTCTTCGGCAATGACTCGCTCTATCACTTTTTCGCAAGCGGTGCGGTTTTCGGCCGCACGGGGCAGAAATATCATGCCTACGCCATATTCGCCTAGCGGTGGCAGGGGGCTGGCAAAGCAAGCTTTGCATTCCTCGCGGAGGAAGGTGTCTGGGGTTTGGATGAGGATGCCGGCTCCGTCGCCAGCGAGGGGATCGGCCCCTACCGCGCCACGGTGGGTTATGTTTTTGAGTATTTCTAGTCCTTGGTTGATGATGTCATGGCTTTGATGGCCTTTGATGTTGACGATAAATCCGACACCGCATGCATCGTGTTCGTTGTGTGGATCGTAGAGCCCTTGTTCGGGTGGCAAAGCGCCGTGGTTCATTGGGTTTCCTCCGTTTTGTCAGGTTAATGAAGTAAGTACAACGAATTATTTAATGAAGTACAACGAATTACGGGGATAAACGAATTAATAATTAATAAATAAGAGTCCACGTCAAAAAAATAACGAATCCTTGTCGTTAATGAAGTAAGTACAACGAATTATTTAATGAAGTACAACGAATTACGGGGATAAACGAATTAATAATTAATAAATAAGAGTCCACGAAAAAAATCCCTTCTTATAACGAATCCTTGTAGTTATTGAAGTACAACGATACTTGGGATAAACGAATTAATAACTAAGAGTCCACGTCAAAAATCCCTTCTTATAACGAATCCTTGTAGTTCTTCCTTAATATCTTTTTAAAACACGCTCTAATTGATAACTAACTACTGGTTGAGACTTTTTTGTACACTGGCAAAGCTGCGTACCCAAGGCTGAGTGCTTTGTTGTAACGAAGCTGGCAGTGTTTGCAATGCGGCACGCGCCTGAGTGCGATTAGGATAAATACCGTAAACCAACACATACCAATCTTTACCATGAAAAGTCGTTTTATACATCGCAACTTCATTAAGCTTATGTTCGGCAATAAATTGTTTTAATGTCAAACGGTCGTGGACACCGAGGATTTGCAATGTATAAGCATTAGGGTTTTGACGACGTAACCAGTCTTCTCCTTTGATATCAATTTTACCTAACTTGTCGGCTGGCGTTGATGCTTTACGAGACGATGCCGGGGGAGTGTTATTTTGAGCAACTTGCCTAGAAACGATTGGGTTAGTGGCCCCAGCATGGTTTGACAGGTTGCTGCTGCTGGCAGAAGGTGCGGCCGTTTCATCCGAAGTGGGAGGCACTTGGTTATATAAGGACGGTGGCGGCGGTTCTAAAAGTGACGCTTCAAGGGATTGAGACTGTAAAGCGTCTTCGAGTGGTTTTCCCGATTCCCAGTAAATCCACAAGGCAATGCCGAGCAACACTAACACGATTGGTATGCCCCAGAGCAATTTGGAATAGGACAGCGAGTTGGGCAATGCCTGTGTAGGCCGTTGTTCAGCAAATTGACGCAAAACTTGTTGGGCATAGAGGTTTATTTCTCCAGGTATGCCTTCCGATTCGGTATAAATTTTTTTTATCACATCGCTGCCAAACGGGTGAATGGTATTATATCTGCCGCCAGCCAAGCGAAACTGAAGATAGTCGCGAACTTGAGTAGCCGAAAAAGGTGGAATATCTAGTGTATGAGTCATGTTTTTTTGGACAATCTCAAATTCAGGTGCCGCTAAAATGCTCGTGATTTGTGGTTCACAAAACAAAATGACGCGCATACGGGTGAGTGATTCTCCCCACATGGCTAATTCAATAACAAATTTTAAGGTCGCTAAAGGCAACTTATGGGCATCATCGACGAATAGCACCGGCAATTGGCCGTTATAACGGGTGGCGGCAATGTGGCTGCGTAAACTTTCTTGCAATACCTGAGTCGGTTTGCCATCATTACGGACATTAAACGCGGCTAATATTCCTGACATCAACGTATCAGGGGACAAAGCCGGACTGCTGATAAGCGTATATATCCACCAATGCTCGTACTTTTTTTCGGCAATGCTCTTCAGTTGATTTAACAGAGAGGTTTTACCGCACCCCGTTTCCGCCAACACTAACAGTAGTTGTTCACTGTTTTGTATTAAATGGCGAATAAGATTAATCCGTTGGCTCAATTCTGGTGTTAAATAATATCGACGTTGGTTGGAGCCGAAAGGAACATCACTGTGGGAAGGTGACATTTTGAAGTCTGGCATATTCAAATAAAGTCCCAGATAATATTGACAAAAACATAATATTATTATAGCACTGCTTTTGACTATACGAATGAAATTTGAAACCTGAAAAATGAACAAGTTATGCGAATTAAGAATGAAAAATGAAAATCAATCAAGACGTTTTTATAATTTATTTTTAAAATATTCAACACAGAGAACACGGAAGCCCACTGAGTTTCACAGAGATTTCACCGAAGTAACTCTGTGCCACTCAGTGCTCTCTGTGTTGAAAAATGACGATTTTTACAAACTGGGTGCTAAGAATGGATTTTGCCTAGACTGTTGATTTTAAGCTGATTTAGGGTTTAAACGTGTTGCCTATTTTCATGGATATGGATGGTGGGACTGCTAAGCGGGCGGATTATCTGCGGAAGCTCGTTACTGCGTTTCGGGATAATGTTTGAGAAAGTAGCGCCCGCGATCCCACCCGACGAAATTGAAGTGTTGAAAAATGACGATTTTTACAAACTGATAGGTGCTGAGTGGCCCCCAATGAAAAGGTATTCCCTTTCCCCATCCCATATCCCCCATTGAGGGCCTCCCCAGTCCCCTGCCCCCTTGAGGTGGGTATACTAATGAAAAATGAAAAATGAAAAATGAAAACGGATTAAATCAATGATAAGTCTATAATTTTGCTAGGAATTTTCTGAAAAGATCATTTGTCATTTTCACCGATTTGAAGTACGTTCCGTATAAGAAATTAAATAACAATTAACAATTAACAATTAATTATTAATTATTAGTAAGGGTGAGGGCTATTTGTTGTTGGGGTGAATCCATCGGTGTCCGTTGATCTCGATGTCTTTGCCTTCAGCCCATGCCTTGTTTAACAGGACATCTATAGGCGATTGGCAACCAACGGCGACACCGTTGTAATGGATACTTTCACAGGCGTGAGTGGTGGGATTAATCCGAACGATTAAGTGTAATTGCCCAGGCTGAGTGCGCGTTGACTTGGGAACAACGGGATTAGCCATGGCGCTTATGGACAGGGTGGCGCTTATGAGCGTGGCGGCTGTCATGCCCATTATCATGCGCTTGATTGGATTTGTGGGTTTGCTGTTGGTATTTTTCATAATTTTCCTGACTTTCCTGACTTCAGTGATTAGAAAAAACGGCCTTCATCCGCTCCAACGGGACTTACTTTTACCCATAAGTTTCCTAATTCTACTTAAAACGGGCATAATTTGTACTTTTTTCATTTCGAGCCAAGCGAAAAATCTTATATTTCTCGTTCCGCTCGAAATGACAGAAAAGTTTAGTTTGTTATACTGCAAACGGTTTAGAATTGGACTTTTATGTTTTAATAAATTTTGTCTATGAAATCCAACCCCGACAGGGGTTGAATTTTAAGAGCAAGAGGTGAAACGCAGTAACGAGCGGAGCGAGATAAACCTGGGGGATGGAAAAAAAACCTCCCACAACCCCGATAGGGGTTGAATGTTAAGAGCAACTGCAGCAAACGTGGGCTGGGCTAAGTAAAAAAGTCCAAATCTCACCCGTTCACAGTATACCTTCTTCAGTATAGCTTATGTGATTATTAATAATGACATAAGCTACATAAGCTAATGATAACAGTTACTTAAGTGCTATAGGGTTCTGAATTAATTCATCGACCACCCGCACAAAAATTAATTAATAATTTTCAATGATATACATCGTTATGGGGAATAGTAAGCCCAACGGGAGAGGGAATGGGCTGCCCTTATCCTAGTCCTATCCCATTGGGAGAGGCTCTAGTTTTAACTTGGCATTGCCAAACACTTTCTGACACTGCCAAATCTTGCCAAACTAACTCCAAGAAAAGCGCGAAGGCACCGGTGGAAAAGCACGATCCCACAGATACCATCCCTTTTAGAACAGGCTCTAAGGAAATGTGCGCTGTCGTCATCTCATGGGCGTAGTACCTGATGACTTCAGCAATAGCGGATAAGTTTCATGTAGGGGGTTCTGCTCTTACTTTAAAACGCCAAAACCACAAAAAGCGGTTTTGGTTATGTCTAAGGGGCAAGCTCCCTTAGGTGATAAACCATCTATCACCTTTAATTAGATATATAATTAAACTTAAACAGATTTTGAGGCGGTTCGATTGTTAATTAGATATCAGTTTCAAGCAAATTAAGGTTACTACAAATAATTATTGTCTGTCAAGATTTCATTTTTTGACGGGCTTTAATTTTGTGGTTTTGGTGTTTAATGCTAACTGTGCGAAATCCACGATTAAGCAATCGTGCAAGAGGCCCGTAAGACCACAAGATCAACGATATTTTGGCAGTGTTGACACATAAAGTCTATAATATTCTAATAACTTTTGTAATTATGAGGCGAAGAAAATAATGAAACAAGCAAAAAGGATGGGGCCGGGCCGTCCGCCGCATGTGTGGAAACATGGTGGCAGAGATAATCTCATTACAATGCGTGTTCCCCGCGAAGCAAAGGATTTAATACACAGAGTTAGTGTTGTGATTGATAATCAGGTTATAGGTAATGTGCATTATGATAAAGCTGTTGTATTACAAGAAATTGAAGAAATTTTGCCATAAATGTTGACATACAATAAAACTCAATGACATACATAGTTTTGGGTAATAGTAAGCCCAACGGGAGAGGGAATAGGCTGCCCTTATCCTTTCCTATTGGGAGAGGCTCTAGTGCAAGAAAGCGGAAGTCCCGGTACCACTTAGCCACTAAAAGCTTAAGTACGTATCAGGGTACTGCAAGAGAAGAAGGTTATACCAATTCTTAATTGAATTTCAGGTTTTGAAAATGGCTAGTGCAGGAAAGCGGAAATCCCCGGGCCACCCGCCAGTAGCGGTTCCTCTGCGCCTCGATCTACTGTCCCTTAAGGGACTACCCAATAATTGGTTTGATTTAGTGCCCTTCAGGGTACTTAAGCTTTCAGAGGCTGTAGATGGTATGGAAACTTCCGCTCTCCGGCACTAGGGGCAAATTACGCGACGCGATCCACCGACACCATAACAAGTGTTTCAATCCAGAATTGGTATTAGTAACGTGAGTTCGACTTTAAATATCAGTGACTTAGATAATTATTAATTATCTATCTCAACTCGTTATTTCTAATGACTTTTAAATCAATCAGTTAAAAACACATCAACAACCAGCAAAACTTGGCTATAACACTCTATGGCCCACAATTTTCCGGTTATTAACGTATTAATGTTAAGGGTTTAATAGCAAAAAAATATTTTTTAATCAACTAATTATTTTCAACCAATTGATATCGATAAAATTTATATAACAAGCAAGAAAAATAAGTCGAGCTCACGTTAGTAGGCTTTAGCCTACTTTAGCTTTTAGGCTAAGGTGGTCTTTCTATTTCCGCTTTACTGGACTCGTTTTAATTTGGCACGGCCATTAATTCTCTGGCACTGCCAAACTAAAGTTTGGACGACTTGCCAAACTAAAGTTTGGACGACAAATTAAAGTACATAGCGAGTGTCAAGCGAAGGTGGATGTCGTACCGGGTGATGTCAAGCTTTAAATATAGATATTCAGATAATTATTTAGTCCCCTTTAGGGGACTTTCGCTTTCAGTTGGCTGTTTTAAAATTATTTTTCTGAAAATCTATAGATGTTCAGAAAAGTTGCATCGGCCACCAAGTGGTTTGTCGGGCGGAAAGCTTGGCTGCTGCCAGCGTTTGCCTCAACAGTTGTGGATCATATTGGTCAGTCGTTATGGCATTGCCGAGGCCTTGTAATAATACTAAACGGATTTTACCTTCACGGACTTTTTTATCCACCTGCATTAATTTTAACATCTGCTCAACCTTCAAACGTTTGGGAATACGGGTTGGTAAGGCCATTTTTTCTATCAGTGCTATGAGACGTGACACGTCGGCTTCGTCAATCCAACCCAGTCGCATCGAAAATTGTGCCGCTAAACACATACCAATCGCCACGGCTTCGCCGTGCAAAATCCGCCCATAGCCTAATCCTGTTTCAATGGCATGTCCAAAGGTGTGGCCTAAATTGAGTAGGGCCCGTCGGCCACTTTCTCGTTCATCTTCTGCCACAATTTGGCCCTTGTCTTGACAAGAGCGAGCTATCGCAAAACTGAGCGCCTGTGCGTCGCGTGCTAATAGCTCATCCGCATGGCTTTCCAGCCAGTAAAAAAATTCTAAGTCATTGATTAATCCATATTTTATAACTTCAGCCAGGCCGGCACTCAGTTGTCTATCGTCCAAGGTTTGCAAAGTATTAATATCTATCAGCACACATTGGGGCTGATGAAACGCGCCTATCATATTTTTACCGAGTCGATGATTGACTCCGGTTTTGCCACCCACTGAGGAATCGACTTGGGCGAGCAAAGTGGTTGGTATCTGAATAAATGGTACGCCGCGCTGATAGCAAGCAGCCGCAAAGCCGGCCATATCGCCTACCACGCCACCGCCCAATGCAACCAAGGTGGTTTGACGATCAAAACGTTGACGGAGTAACGTGTTGAAAATTTTGTTCAACACTTTGAGGTTTTTGTATTTTTCCCCATCGGGCAAAATCACTTTGTCAGTCTGAAAATCTGCAAAGGCGGCCAGTGTTTTTTCTAGATATAAGGGCGCTACCGTTTTATTAGTCACCACCTGCACTTGTCGCCCTTTGACATGCTCTTTTATTAATGCCGCTTGTCCCAACAAGGCTTGTCCTATATAAATAGGGTAACTACGCGCACCTAAATCAACTTGTAATGTCTTCATGTATGTTCTACTTTTTTTAAGTGTTTGAGAACGGTTTTGACGACTTGGTGTATGCTAAGCTGTCCAGTTTCTATTGTCACATAGGCCGTTTGAGTGTACAGTGGATGCCGCTCACTCATAATTTGTTCTAACCTTTCACGGGGATTTTTGGTTTGCAACAAGGGGCGATTTTGGCAATGGGCGGTGCGCTCTAATAAATCATCCACCGAGGCTTGCAAATAAATCACATATCCATGACTTTGTAGAAGCTTGCGATTATCAGCATCCAAAACGGCGCCGCCGCCAGTGGAGAGGACGATATTGTGATGTTTTGTTAATTCAGCAATAAGAGTTCGCTCACGCTGGCGAAAACCCGCTTCGCCTTCATATTCAAAAATCAAAGGAATTGAAACGCCGGTGCGTTCTTCAATTTCATGGTCACTATCAATAAAAGTCATCTCCCGCGCTTCGGCGACATGATGACCAATCGTGGTTTTGCCCACGCCCATCGGCCCAACTAAAAAAACATTCTTAAAAATACTCATTTGAACACACAATACGTGGTAATTGGTTGGTTTGTAGTAGTCGCTTTAGCGACTATTACCGCTCGTTATACTAATTAAAAATTAAAAATTATAAATTAAGAGATTACATAAGCAAGTAGATAATTTTAATAGGAATTTTATAACTGGGGTTTGATGTCATTTTCACGGATTTTCGTTACGTTCCGTATAGGTTAAAATATTTTTGTTTAGCCACTTATATTATTTTTTTGGGAGGCCCTAAATATACGGAACGTGAATAAAACCGCGGAAGCTTTTTACACACCCCTCTCGGAATATTTAAGGGCACTGCCAAACTCAAGTTTGGACTCCTGCCAAACTCAAGTTTGGACGACATAAGCCGAGTATTTTCGAGTCAAAACAATGTTGACAGACTACTAGAAAAAATCCGTTTATTCCTAAAATCCGTTGTACTTTCACTATATGAACGCTCCGACTCGCTCTCTCCGTTCCTTACACGTCGATGCGTGGCGTGGCACTGCTTGTGTTTTAATGATTTTCTATCATTTTTGCTATGATCTCAACTATTTACAAATTGCCACCTTTGATTTTTATCATCACCCGTTTTGGTTAAGTTTGCGTACCTTGATTATCAGCCTGTTTTTAGGGCTTGTCGGTATCAGCCTACATTTGGCGACAGTCTCAGGGCTGCGAGTCCCGGCTTTTCTCAGGCGATTAGCTGTTTTGCTTGGCTGTGCGGGATTGATTAGCGTGGTGACTTTTATTTTGTTCCATGAACGGTTTATCTTTTTTGGTATTTTACACTTTATTGCGTTGGCAAGTGTACTCGGATTACTCTTTTTGCGTTGGCTTTGGTTTAACTTTGTCGGCGGGTTGGGCTTGTTAATAGTTGGACTGAGCGTACAGCATTCACTATTTAATCAACCTTTTCTGCAATGGGTTGGTTTAATGACTCATAAACCCTCCACCGAAGATTATGTGCCATTATTGCCTTGGTTTGGTGTCGTGCTATTAGGGATGGCGTTAGGCAAATACTTACACTTAAAGGGGTATCTCTATGGACAAATGCGATCAGTTTTAGGGCGGCGATTAGCTTGGATGGGACGGCATAGCTTATTGATTTATATGCTACATCAACCCATATTATTGGGGGGATTATGGGTGCTGTGGAAATTGCAAGATTTAAACCTCCAATTGTAAAAAACCTTGGAGGTTTTCTATCAAAACCCTTGTAGGCTCCTTAGCGTAGCGTCAGGAGCCCTACAACACTACAAATGCAAATTAAGAATGAAAAATGAAAAATGAAGAATGAACATTTTAGAAGTTTTGCTCCGCAAAACTTTTTCAGGCTAAAGTTTTTCTGAGAAAAACTTTAGCCTGAAAGCCTAAAAAAGACTTATAAAATCACTTTCAATCAAGACGTTTTTATAAGTCATTGATTTTTTATGATTCAATTCATATCGATATTCGCATTACAACACTCACAATTGGAGCCTTATGTGAAACTCTCGCAAATCAAACGCGATCATTACTATAGTAATGGGCAATACGGTAAACATTGGTCAGTTAGGCAGATTATTGATGAGTCGGCCGAGGAAAATCCAGATGAGGATAGGGTTGTTTATAAAGTGCTTGCCGGCGCGGGGCGGAGAAAAAACGAAACCTGCACACGGGCCGAATTTGCGGATTGGGCCGTTTACGAAGTTTTTAGAAATGAGAATTCTTGGCAAAAGATTACTTAGAGCCTATCCGAAAACTCCTTTAGATAACAATTTTATTGACATCTATTGACATTGTTGCGGTTTACGCAAACAAATCAAGTATTAACTTTTTTCATCACCCCACCCTCGCCCTCAATGCCATTAACAAAAACCTTGGGGTAGCCACCCAGAACGCAGTGAAACCCACCATTTATATCGAATGTGGTGGGTTTAACTTCGTTGGACTTCGGGTAGCAAAGCTCTGGGTGGTTACATGCTCAATTTAGATTAACAATTAATAATTAATTATTAATTTAAGCTCTGGGGGAGAGGGGACGCACTATTTGACTATAATAGATATACGGAACGCACTTAAAATCCGTGAAAATGACGAAGGACCAACCTGTCATTAAATTGACTGTCAAATTATCCACTTGCTTATGTCATCTATTCATTATTCAGTTTTCAGTTTTCAGTTTTCATTAGCATACGAGCCCCACCTTCAAAAGCGAGGAAACATGCCCCTTGAACACAGCACACCCGTCCCAAGTGCTAACCATTTTAGAAAAATATTTTGGCTTTTATTTAATAAATAAGGTACAATACATTCGGCTGTAATAAATTGTTGCAGTGATTTACGCATTGCTATTAGAGTCCGCAAAAAGAGTTTTGTCCCTTTAGAGTAAAGCGTTTCAAAAGCTATTGCTGTCTAAACTGGGCGACAATTTTTATGGATATCGATGGCCGTGTTCGGTTCTATTTTTTTTTGTTGTTAGTGAATTGAGGTTTTTTTTAGATGCAAATTGGGACAGTCAAATGGTTCAATGAAAAAAAGGGATTTGGCTTTATCTGTCCAGACGAGGGCGGTGCGGATGTGTTTGTGCATCACTCCGTTATCAAAGGTGCTGGTTTTAAAGTCTTGATAGAAGGTCAAAAGGTTCAATTCGATTCTACCGAAGGTCCAAAAGGGCCTCAAGCGACCAATGTCGAAATTGAGATTTGAGGGCATTTTATCTTAGTATAGTCATCCAGATAAGTTTTGTCCTAAAAACCGTAACGCGTTCAAACGCTTTTCTGTTTAAATCGGGCCACAACTTTTCTGGACATCTATAGCTATCGAAAACCCTATAACAAGAAACCCCGTTTTTTAACTGGGTTTCTTGTTGTTTTGGGAATGAAGTCAGTACGAATTCCCGAAATTGTCATCGAAGGTTTTATTCCCATCCCCATTCCCCATTCCCCATTCCCCAGTTTACCTTCCCCATTCCCCATTCCCCATTTCCCCGGCGATAAACGTCAGCACAGCGGTTAAATAAATTGAGGCTCTTGCAAAACACAGCAAGCCGATAGCTAAGGGCCTCCCAAAAAAATAATATACCCACAACACACCCCTGGCCCCTCTATCGATGTGAATCAAACCGTCAAAGTCCCATTAAAATAAATTACTTTTCTGATTTGGATAAACGACATAAGCGGTAAGTACAACGACAGTTGTAAGCGAATTTTGGTAAGTACAACCGATTACGGATTTTCCCTTTAGCCAATTCGTTTAGGAGCCATAAGGGCGGGCCAATACGAAGTTTGATTGTACAGCAATTCGAAACGTAGCAATATTAGTCGTATTTCGCGTCATTAGTTGTACAGCAATTCGAAACGTAGCAATATTAGTTGTACTTCGCGTCATTAGTTGTACAGCAATTCGAAACGTAGCAATATTAGTTGTACTACGTTGCGGCTAATTCGTTTAGTAAACCATAAAGGATTGCCCCTACATGACACGACGGTTCGTAGGGGCAATCCCACGTGCAAAGCCCCTTTTGATTCCGGCAAAATACCTGATAATATGTGCTTCGGGACTTACGTTGCGGCTAATTCGTTTTTCTATCGTTCCCAAGCTCTGGTTGGGAACGCCTTCCTCTAAGCTACGCTTAGAGAACGTAGGATGAACTGTCGGTATCCACGAACCAATCCAATCATTACGCAAATAATCCTTGTAGTTATTAAAGAGCAAGAACTACAAGGATTACTTTCTTATAAAAAAGGCTGAAAAAGCCGGGTGATCAATTCGGCGACATGGCCCACTAAAAACCTTGGGGTATGGATTTATTCTAGGTTTTGGCCCCCTACAAGTCACCTTACAAGTCTCATCACTTTTGGAGGTTAATATGAGAGCGAAAATTATTCTGTCAAGTTCGAGATTATGTCATTAAAATATTGCCCCAACAGTTGCGCGAAGAACCTGAAATTGTCACCACTCTTGAAGGCCTCATCGCCCATCAATTTCCACGTCGTGACGAATTGAGTTGATCAACGCTTTGAGCAAGTTGATAAACGCTTCGAGCAAGTTGATCAACGCTTCGAGCAAATGCACCCCTCGCTGCTTGAACTCAAGCGTCGTATTATCAAAGTGGAATCAGGGCTAGATCGAGTCGTTGATAAAATGACCAAGTTTGATGCGTGGCTCAAAGTCATCTCAGGCGATTTAGGGACTGAAAAAGGGCAAACACTCGAAGACTTGTTTGCCATCGCGTTGCCATAAGGCTTAAAAAATACCGACATCAAACCAGAAACCATCCAATTACGCCAAGAATTGGTAGATACCGATGGACTGGTTTTCCCAAGAAAAGGCTATACCACCGAAATTGATTTAATACGAAGGCAAACTCACGGTTTTTGAAGTGAAAGCCAGCGCTGAAGCTAATCAGGTTGATCTGTTTGCTTTCCAAGTGAAATTAATACAACTTCAAAATCCAAATATCAAAGTACAAGGCGTTTTTATCTCACCGGGTAGTGGGGAAGACGTAAAAAAACGCGGTACGGAATAGAGTCAAAAAAAATATTCTGATATGTTGACAATATAGAAACATTTATAGATTATGCGTTGCTAATATTCATTTTTTTTCAATGAAACCTTATTCACCCAGAAAAACCGGAGTCCAAACGACTGCGTCGTTTTTAGTTTGGACGTCCAAGATAAATCTTGGACTCCTGCCAAAATTATTTATCTGAAAAGCTATAGCACTGTCATCACGCCTTATCAGTGATCGTTCTCGTTATCAGTGATCGTTCTCGTTCTAAACGGCTTACTGAACACTCGACGTTTTAGCAGGTTATGCTAATAAATCAACAAGTTGACAACCATCTTGCGCACAGATCAGTATCACAGCACTGTTATCACGCCAATCTCCAACGACTCGGCGATAAGCTGTTTGCCCATTAACAGTCAATTGATGTACGGCTGGGCGATGAGTATGTCCATGAATCAAATGATAAACGCCAGGCTTTTCTAGGGCCAAAAAAGCCGAAATGACGGCCTCCGGTGTCACATCCATAATCGCTTCAGCCGTGTTTTGAGCTTTGGTTTGGCTATAGGCACGCGCTTGTTGAGCAAGTCTGCGCCGCTGCGCCAACGGTTGTGCTAGGAATTGCTTTTGCCACTGTGGATTACGCACTTGTTGACGAAAGGCCTGATATTCTACATCCAGCGTACATAAAGAATCGCCGTGCATTAACAAAGTGGGAGTGCCGTATAAATCAATCAGATGATCTTCATCAAGGAGTTGACAACCAGTGGCCGCGACAAAGCCTTCGCCTAACAAAAAGTCCCGATTACCGTGCATGATAAACACTGGGACACCGCTGGCCGTCAGATTATGCAAGGCCGTCAAGACTTGTTGATAAGTTGGCTCATCCTCATCATCGCCTAACCAGACTTCAAACAAGTCACCTAATATATATAAGGCTTCGGCCTGTCGGGCGCGGCCGGCTAAAAAGTCTAAGCAAAGAGCGAGGGGAGTGGGCCGTTTTGGATCGAGATGTAAATCTGCAATAAACAAGGTTTCAGACATGATTTTTCTATTCAGTAATCAGTTATTTATCAGTGATCAGTTATCAGTGTTCAGTTATCAGCTTAGGTTCAACGAAAAATTAACTTATCAGCAAAAGCATAAATTTGCTTTAAAAAACTTTTGCCGAGGAGAGAAACCCAAACACACCCTTCTATCGATGTGAATAAAACCGTGGCAAGTCCCCGAACAAAGGGGATTTAGGCGTGTGCCAAAAAATAAAAATGTCTCGTCTCAGGTTAAAAACCCTAAAAAATTATACCCGACAACTAGCGCCTAAGTCATTGTTTTTTAGTGTAGTGTACGGCTATACTCAGGAAAAATGAATAGATTACATGGGGTAAATTTAATGACCGGTTCACTCAAAATTTTCACGGATTTGAAGTCCGTTCCGTATAAGCACAGAAGTGATCACTGATAACTGAGAACTGATCACTGATAACTGTTCACTGATCACTGATTAAATCTAACCACAAATTACTTAAATGTTCTTGCAAACGGTTTTGGCTGAGCCGCTCATCTAAATTATCAATATCTATAATATCAAGAGGTTGGTCTTGCCAAGAGCAAGCAAACACAGCCTTGGTACGTTGTCCCGTTGCAGGATCAATTTGCCATTGTAAACATTGGGCGCATACGCCTTTGAGCATACATTGCATAGGGCCATGCACAGAGGCGATGAATTCTGGCGACTTACTGGAATAACTGAAATAGTCACGCAAAACACCATGTCGTGCTTCTTTCATCATACGCACAAGGCGATGACTACCGATGATTAAGACGCGGGTAACTTCTTGTAAGGGAATCGCGGGGGCCGTGTCGGACAATTCACCGGCGGCGTAACGAGTTAAGATATCTACGACGCGCTGGCACCGGAACTCCGCCGGCGGTAATCCAGACGATAACATCGGCAGCAGCCTCTAAATCATCTTGACAGTAAACTTCATCGGCCGTTTGAAAGCCAGCGATATACAACACACGATTTCCCGCAGCTCGCATGGCGGGGCCTACAGCGCGAATGTCAGCGGCCCCCAAACGTCCACCAATCACCATCACGGTTTCGCCACCCTCGTCAATTTGGGTGCGTACTCCAGTGGGCCCCATTAAGGAAATGGGCTCGCCGGGGCGGAATGTGGCACAGAGGCGCGAACTCGCTCCTTGTTCAAGTACCATGAGAGAAATCGTGCCATTATCAGGATCGATGCCAGCGCAGCGCATTGCCAAGGCTTCGGTTTGTAAGCGCGTACCGCTCACAATGGGAGCCAGTGTTTCAAAGTTTTGCAGACGGAAAAATTGACCGGGACAAAATTTTTTGGCGGCCAAAGGGGCGCGTACTTTGAGTTCTACGACAGTGGGGGTGTGTCGTTGCACTCCTTCTATCCTCGCTTGCAGCAAGTCTTGCATCTTGGCTTTAAATACTGAATATTCTTCAGAATTCCCGCCTTGCCCCTCTTTGCTAAAAGGGGGGTGTGTCTGTTCCCCCCTTTGAAAAAGGGATTTCCTCAATGCTTTGACAATATGTGGATAAGTTCGCATCCCAGATGCCACCGCTTTAACAACGCTACCGTGAAAGGCGGGGTGCGTATCACCAATAAATGTGACGCGGTGGTTGTCTTGATCATAAGAAGTAAAAGGCCCAAAATCGGAGACTTTGCAATGTTCGGCTGCTGGCGTTGGTTGCAATGTGCCATCAACGTCGTGATTGGGTTGATATTGAAAAATACCGTCGCGCTGAAAATGGCCTCGGTGTTCAAATTCATAAGCGACATTGGGTTTGGCACCAGTGGCGACAAAAATAGAGTGGGCGGGTAGCACGACTTGTTCATCGGTAGCTTGCCAATTTCCGTCAGCGTCGCAGGTTCGTTTTTGACAGACGGTAAATTGTACATGTCCGTGTTTATCCAACCGCACTACTTTAGGTTCTAAACCTTCAAGGTAAAAAATACCTTCTTCTAACGCTTTAATGATTTCTTCATGATTGCGTTGGTAGGCCGGAGATTCGCGCATGGAGCGTCGATAGACAACGGTAACGCCGCCCCATTTGTGCAACAGGCTTTGTATATCAGGCTCAGTGCCAGCCAGTTTGGCGCGTTCACGCTCCGCTCGTAATTCTCTGGCATGGGTTAAAAACTCACAGAGTATTTCGAGTGAGGGCGCATCGAGTTGTTCACGTACCCGCACTTCACCAAAAGCACGGACGAGTTGTTCGTAGCGGTGCAAGAGTTTTTCAATTTGTACTAAATAATAGGCTTGTACTTCGGTGGCGGTATCTACGCCCGTCAGCCCACCACCTATCACGATGGCCGGTAGGCGCACTTGTAAATTGGCTAAACTATTTTTCTTAGCAGCCCCCGTCAATTGTAAAGACATAAGAAAATCAGCCGCTTGGCGCATTCCGGGGGCGAGACTGCCCGGAATGGGCAAGGCTTGCGGCAAGCCGGCACCAACGGCAATAGCAACATGATCAAAGCCTAATTCCCAAGCATCTTCTACGGTAATCGTGCCCCCAAAGCGGATAGCGCCATAAACTTGAAAGTAGGGGCGGCGTGAGAGGCTCAGATAAATCAGTTTAAGAAAGTTTTTATCCCAACGGACGGTAATGCCATATTCGGCAACGCCGCCAAATCCTGCCATGATGCGCTCATCGAGTTCTTCTTTTAAACCACTGGCATAATCCCTAATGGGCTTCTTAAGAAATTGTTCCGGCAGCGGTTCGATTTTAAGGCCATCAATGCCAACGACGGCAAAGCCTTCCATAAGCAGATGGTGCGCTAAGGTAAAACCGGCCGGCCCCATGCCGGCAATCAAGACTTTTAAACCGTTATAAGGTTTCGGCACATATTGACGTTGCCGTAGCGGATTCCAACGAGTCAGTAAATCATAAATTTCCACGCCCCAAGGTAATTCCAGCACATCCGTCAATACGCGAGTTTCAATTTGTGGAATGTTAACGGGGTCTTGTTTTTGATAAATGCAAGCCTTCATGCAATCGTTGCAAATACGATGGCCGGTAACGGGGCAGTTATGATTATCTATCATCACCATCGCCAACGCGGCAATGGTGTAGGCCTCGCGCTTGAGGAGGTGCATTTCGGAGATTTTTTCATCCAAGGGGCAGCCGGTGAGAGTGTTGCCTAGTGGATCGGCTTTAAATTGGCCCTCTCCCTCTCCCCGGCCCTCTCCCAGAGGGTGAGAGCGTTTTTTCTCTTGAAAACCTTTGGAACAAAAATCGCCATTATGATCATGGCAATAAATACAATAGTTTATTTCGCTTTGCACCTGTCGGGCCGACATCCGCGAATCAGTCAATTTAAAGCCAGTGCGCTGACGGCGGGTGTTGTAGGGGCCTTCTAATCGCCCGGCGATGTCGTTTGGCACCGGCACGGTGGGAACTAAATTGGCGTGATCAACTCGTTGTGGTAAGCGAAAACTGACCCAATCGCGCACGGCGGCTTTTCCCTCTGGCGTAGTTAAAGCGCGAATACACCAGCGAGTAAGTTTTTCAATTTCGTCGGCGTGTGCGTCCTTGTTGGCAAGATAGTGTTTTGCGAGCAAAGCAACGGCTAATTCTCGATCCGCTTTATCATCATCTGATAGCTGATTTAGAGACTCAAGTTTTTCTTCAAAAAGCCTCGAACTGAATCCTTCTAACTGATAACTGAGCCAAGCCTCCAGTTCGGCAAAACTCTCTGGCGTCGGCAAAAGTTTCGCTTCGCTGTACTTTTGCCGACGCGGTTCTTTTTGACTCAAGCGCCGCCGGGCACGGCGCAGCACAAACCATTTTTTAAATTCAAAGATGGGATCATGCTGGCGGGTTTGCTGGCGTGACGCTTCTAAGGCTTCGTGGAGGCTGAACAAGTCAGCAATAAATTCTTCAAGTATCTTGGCACAAGCCAGCAATAATTCGCTGATTTGTACCGGTGTAAAAGTTTGACTTTGGGTGCGATAAGCCAGTAACTCGGCATGTAGTGAGGGGTTATGACGATGCAGGTGGGTGAGATATTGTTGATCGAGGGCGTTGAGCGTATCGGCTTGAAAAAGCTCTGCAAAGGTAAAACCGTGAAAGTTAAGTTTAAAATCCGACATAAGTTAAGCCATTTTCAGTGATCAGTTATCAGTTTTCAGTGTTTTCAGTGAACAGTGATCTGTTTTCAGTGAGAAGTTTAATAGTTTAGAGTTGAATCGTTAGTCATTGGGGGTTGGTAATTTGTTCCGCGGCAAAATAACTTTTGCCGCGAATTGGTAATTGGTATAGTTGCCCAGAAGTTTGGCTAAAAATCCGATTTTTTTTAAAAATCTGATTTTTAAAATCATCAAATTTATCGGCCGATAACTATAATTGGTAATCGGATTAATCAGATCAGTATACTTAGCACGGGAATGGGCGCATTCCCTTATTGAAGGGTAACTTCAAGTGAGAAATTCTTAACGTTCAATCGGAAAGCACCCCACGGGAATAATTTTTACACATCCCTCTATCGATGTGAGTTAAACCGCGCTAATTCCCCGGATCGAAGGGGTTAGGGGTGTGTAATCAATACTTTTAGCGGTGCTAAGTCTATTTTTTCAGCACCTTATACTAATGAAAAATGAAGAGATTCATTATAAGTGGATAATTTTACTAATAATTTTATAAGCTGGGTTTGATGTCATTTTCACGGATTTGAAGTACGTTCCGTATATCCATTACCAATTACCACCAATTACCCATTACCCATTACCCATTACCAATTATTAATGAATGGAAGTCTGCGCCACTTTGGTTGCTTCCAAGCTCAGATATTCTTCTATGGATTGCGAGTCTTTGGGGCGGGAGAAGAAATAGCCTTGCACATGATGACAGTGTGCCGCTTTTAGCATAGAAACTTGAAAATCGTTTTCTACCCCCTCCGCAACCACTCTTAAATCAAACGCTTCACCCAAGGCGATGATGGCGTGGGCAATTTGTGCCGATTTACCAGTGCTATCAATTTTCATAATAAAGCTTTTATCAATTTTAAGGGCATCAATGGGAAATTTTTGCAAATAACTCAAGGATGAATAACCCGTCCCAAAATCATCAATGTACAAGAGTATTTCTAAACTTTTTAAATCATTCAACACCGTGAGCGCCGCTTCCGGATCTTGCATCATGGCACCTTCTGTGATTTCTACGCGGCACGTTGATCCTTTGATGCCTGTTTTTTCAATAATGTCTTTGATTTTATTGAATAAATCGGGTTGCTTGAGTTGGATGGGCGACACATTGATATTCATGCCTAACTCGGCATACTGTGCGAATTGGGTTTGCCAGCGGCGCAACTGAAAACAGGCCGTTTCAAAAACCCATAATCCTAACTCCTTGATTAAACCAGACTCTTCCGCCAACGGAATAAATAAGTCCGGACGAATCATCCCCTGCTTGGGATGTTGCCAACGCACCAAGGCTTCTAAACCCACTGTTTGGCGCGTTTCCAGCGAAATAATTGGTTGATAGTGGAGACGAAATTCTTCCCGTTCCAAGGCCTTGCGTAAATCCCTTTCCATCCGTAGCTTATTGACGACGTCAATGTGCATATCGGGCTGGAAAATCACTGATTTTCCCCGTCCTTGTTTTTTGGCTTCGTACATCGCCGTATCGGCATCACGTAAAATTTCATCCGCACTGTTGTATTTTGACTTGCTTGGTGCAATTCCAATACTCGCCGTGGTATTAAAGGTTTCGTTTTTTAAAGTATAAGGCCGACTGAGTTGCTGTTGAATACATTCAATACGCTGATAAAGGGTAGATAAATCGGGGAGGTTTTCCAACATTAAGGCAAATTCATCGCCGCCAAATCGTGCCACGACATCATTTTCACACGCATCGCTGTCCAAGCGACGGCCAATTTCTGTGAGTAGTTGATCGCCTACCAAGTGTCCCATACTGTCGTTGACGATTTTAAAGCGGTCTAAATCGACAAATAGCACGGCGAATTCAAGGGGAAAGGAGATCGAAAAAGGGCCGTTTTCCATGTGATTTTCCGCCGGTTCCTCGTCCCTTTTCCGTTGGGAGGGGGATTCGGCCCGAGCCTTGTGTAGGCGGGTGAGTGCCTTTGTCAAGAGGGCCGTGAAGGCGGCCCGGTTTAATAGCCGGGTGAGTTGATCATGTGTGGCATCATGACGCAGTTTTACCTCGGCCTGTTTGCGCTCCGTAACATCTTCAACGATGCCTTCGTAATAGTGGATTTGCCCGTTGTTATCACGCACAACCCGCACTGTTTCATTGACCCAAATCACTCGTCCATCTCGACAACGTGCTTGGTATTCAAAGTCTTGTACGTTAGAATGGCTATTGAGCAAATTAATGAATTCAATACGCCGCTGGGGATTAACGTACACTTGTTGTCCAATATCCGTAATTTCATTATAGATTTGTTCAGCTGACTCATAACCAAGCATGCGGACAAAGGCCGGATTGACGCTTAAATAACGACCCGTCGGCGTACATTGAAAAATACCTTCTATGGCATTTTCAAAGATTTCACGATATTTTTTTTCGGCCTCCCATCGTGCTTCTTCGGCCAGTTTGCGCTCGGTGATATCTTCAATCATGCTGATGATGAAGGGCTGGGTGGTGTCGCGGACAATTGAACTACTTTGATTGGTCCACACAATCGCGCCGTTTTTGCAGATATAGCGTTTGCCTACCCGATAGGTGTCATATTTTCCCGCTAACATTTTTTCATTCATCCATTGGTCAATGTCAGCATCGTCTGGATGTGCCAAAATTTTCAAAAACTTATCTTGCAATTCTTCTTCACGGTATCTGAGCAAGGTTTGTAACGCTATATTGGTGTCCAAGATTCTGTCGTTTAGGTCAATTTGCGCGATACCAATGGCGGCCTCATTGAAAATGGCTTGGAAACGTTGTCGGCTCGCTTCTAATGCCACTGTCATCTGCTCACGGGCGCGGATTTCTTTGTTTAAGGCCTGATTCGCTCGAATCAGACTGTCGGTGCGTTTGGCTACCAGTCCTTCGGCCCATTGGGCATGGGTAAGGATAATATACATATAGCGCAGTAAACCCAAGGTAAACAATAACCCAATGCCCAGTACCATCCACGCATACCACGTTTTAAAAAGCGACTCATTAGAGCTTTTATAAAACACGATACGCCACTGTCGCCCTCCGAATTCCAACGAAGTCCACCATAACATGACCGAATTTGCGCGTACCGCATCACTATACCATGGGGGGGCATACAATTCTTGTGTCTGGGCCGGCGGTGTATCGTCGATGATAACCAAAAAGACTTCGGTTCTTAGTTTAGGCAAGCGCAAAACCCTTTCTACCAACTGGTCGAATAAAAACACGCCGGCGGCAAACCCAACCAATTCATGTCGTCGCTCGGCCAACGTGACGGGAGCGGTCTTGCTCTTATAGATCGGCAGAAACACGTAAAAACCAAGGGCAAAATCTGTATCGGTTTGAACGTAAACCGCCCCGCTGGTAGTCAACTGTCCAAGGTCGCGAGCCTTTTCTAAAGCCGTTTTCAAGGTTTTATCTGATCCCACATCATAGCCCAACATTTTGGCATTAAGATTCTGAGGTTCGGTAAATAAGACCGGATAGTAAACTTCTCGTTGAGCCGCTGTCCGCTTATTTCCGTTTGGCGACCATTCCCAAAAACTAAAATTGCGGATACCAGAGGCATCGGCCTCGGCTTCTACGGCTTGACGTTGGTCTTTAATGGGGTGATGTACATGATGTAGGCCACGCAGAGATGTTAAAATATTGCCAAAGGTGATAAACGTTTGACGTAACACACGCACATGTTCATCGGCTTCTTTTGTCAAAGCTTCGATAGCGTTGTTATGTTCCCATTGTTTGATATATTGATGCGCCGTCAAAGATAAGCCTAAACCAATGACTGCAACTAAAAACAACGAAATATACGTTTTTTTTATAGGTGTTTTATTAGGCATGATAAGCGGCAGGCTATGCTTTTTAGAGAATCATACCTGAAAATTTGGGTAATGACGTAAGTCTTTGATGCCAGATGTCAGTTGAACCGCTAAAAAGGCGTTCTTTCCTCAAGATATTGAACTTGTGAACTTGTGA
Organism: Candidatus Parabeggiatoa sp. nov. 2; assembly: GCA_002085445.1. Classification (GTDB taxonomy): domain Bacteria; phylum Pseudomonadota; class Gammaproteobacteria; order Beggiatoales; family Beggiatoaceae; genus Parabeggiatoa. The sequence goes on along the minus strand of NBMI01000120.1, from coordinate 9,958 downwards.
ACTTGTGAACTTGTGAACTCCCAAACTCCTAAACTCATGAAAAATAAGGAAAAGTCTGTCAGTCATTGATTTTTGTTTGGCTATGTAAGTCATTGAAAATACTGAATGCCCAAAAGTTCTCCGGCGTTTTCAGTAGACTCCCAATGATCATTATGATCCATTAAAAATGTTCATTACAAATGAACTTTAGTGACGAAATCCGTGTCGGCTGAGTTATACTGCAAACGGTTGGAATTTGGCCGGTTTCACCCTCACCCCTTCCTCTAAGCCCTCACTATGACTCATAGCCGGAGGGCGCATTCCCTCTCCCCATTGGCGGCGAGAGGGCGAGGGTGAGGGGAAAGTTTAAATTGTAACCGTGCCAAGTATAATTTGATCGTGAACTGTTAATTCGCATTCCCTTTCCTCCCAAACTCCTTTGCTACGATTGTGTGCTTTAAAGATTGTTAAATTCTTTATGTTCTGAGGCAAACAGATGTGAGTATAAATTGGCAATCCATTGTTTGCCCTCTTGGGTGACGCGCAGATAATGTAAGGCGTGTTGAATATAGCGACTAACAATGCCCCAGTAAAATGACGGATAATTAATGCGTAAATCAAACGGGGAACGATAGCCGAGTTGTTCTGAAACGCCGGTTTCTTGAAATTCGTAAAACAGCGCGGGGAGTTTGCGAAGATAGTGCGGATCGGCCAGTTGTCCGATCAAATCAGCGGCTCGCACCAAACCCTGATAAGAAGAAGTGTTTTGATGGTCACTGTCATCGGGGACGGGAAAGCGGGTTAATTCAATATTGGCGGCAATCACCTCGGCATCAATAACCCGATTGCCCCCAAAACGCTCGCGGATAAAGAGTTTGCCACGGTCAACATGATAGGGTGACATCGAGGCATCCGTTGCACTTTCAGGTAAAGTCACTCTCTCATTTTTGATCCCCGTGGTGTAGCGACCATCACGGTCATCACTGCAAATCCCACGCAGATGGCCTATGTCGTGACAAAGCAGAGAGATGATAAAATTAAGCCAATCTCGGTGTGATACACCCCCTTCACGGAGGTGTTTGCCTCTGAGGATTTCCTGTCCGACTAAGGTTACCATAATCGTGTGTTCCATATTGTGGTAAAGTGCATCGCTGTTGGCGAAATGTTCCAAGGCCATACGCCCAGCCCAAGCAATAATGTCGCTGTTCGAGGCTTCTAAATCACCATAATTACGGCGATAAGCCATTTGGAGTTGTTCGACAAAGCCATCAATGACTAATTCAGTGGGATTAAACATGTCTTATCAACCCAGTTGTAATATTTCAATTGAAAGGTTAGCGTATAGTAATCAATTTATTAATAAATTCGTTCCAACGCTAATATCGATAATGGTATATAGAGTTGCCGTCAATCTTTTGAGTTTAAAAGTTGACAAACTGTCATTTTTTCAGATAAAATGCCTTATAAAACTAAAAAGGTTCTAAAGTGGCTGGGGCTTTTCAGTACGTCATGTTGGCTGTATAACCTGAAACTGATAATCCGATTAGTTGACGAGAACAAAGTCAATAGGATTGTATAAAGCGACCATTTTCCATGATAATGGTCGTAGATTCACCCTCTCTTAAATTATTAAGAGTGCTATTGTTAACTTTTGTTAACCTAAATGAATCGGTTATTCTGATATAAGAAATACTGTTGGTGATAGGGCAGTCAACCGGTGTGCTGATTGTAACTAAATTACAAAACACTTTTTTAGGCTTTCAGGCTAAAACACTAAGAGGACTCGCAAACCAACACGAAAAACAACACACTTGACGTTTGATAATTAGTGGGTAGGTGCTAGAATGAAAAGTCGGATGAGCTGAATTGACAGAGAGCGGGTTTTGTGCAAGTTCCCCGCGAGCGCGGCTGCCTACTCTGGTTGATATTAACTATTTTTGCGCTTTTTTCTTTTTTTGTGTGCCTAAAACTTTAGCCTAAAAAGCTTTTAAGTCTGCCAACAAATAAGAGGCTTGAGACCAACCCTTGGAGGTTTTGAATAAAATATTACCTGAATTGGGCAATCGTTTGGTAAATTAGTAGGTATAACAATGAGTTTTACTGGTCTTTTGGACCATAAATAAAAACGAGATTTGCGGTTTTTTACTATGGAGAACTGTCACTATGAGCGAACATATCGTCTACGTCACAGACGACACTTTTGCAGACAAAGTACTCAAATCGGATATCCCTGTGTTAGTTGACTACTGGGCAGAATGGTGCGGCCCCTGCAAAATGATTACCCCACTCTTGGATGAAATTGCACAAGAATATGTGGGAAAATTGAATATTGCCAAGTTGAATATTGATGAAAATCCTAGCACACCCCCCAAATATGGTATTCGTGGTATTCCTACCCTCATGTTATTCAAGGACGGTGAGGTTTTAAATACTCGGGTTGGTGCGCTTTCTAAATCACAACTGACGGCATTTATAGATAGCAATTTGTAATATTATTTTTTAAATTCAAAAACCTCCCACGTCCCTTCTGGACGTGTGGTTGTTGGCGTGCTAACCTATTCTTTCCTATAAACTTACCTTCTTTTAAGACTCTCATTTTCTGCTTTTGTCGTGCCTCGATCCGGCGCTTGCCACGACAGAGGCTTTAGGGTTAAAATTTGACTTCAAAACTCAAGCCGCATTCCCCTGCCCCGGCGGAAATTGACCGCCACCAAGTGCAAACACCTATCAATTGTACACTGCAAACGGCTAGGATTTGGCCCCTGACACACCCCCTTACCGCATACCCCTTCAATTCGGGGAGTAACAACGTGGAAAAGTCCCCTTACGTCAGGGGAGGAACGGGGTGTGTTTTAGTCCCATTTTCTTGAGCTGCAAAGTATAATCCCCTTGCTCCTTCGAGATTGCCTATTATATCCCTTTTGGTTGACCTATAAAGTTCTTTTTATATTGCAGATGGTCTCTGAGCTTTGCGAGATCATTTTTAAAAAACACATCCCTAACCCCGAAACGAAGGGGAAAAAAGTCAAGTCGGTGATTCCCCTCTCCAGAGCAATGCCATTAAGTTAAGAATTTTTCTTGCCGGCCCCAAAATACGAATCGGGTGGACAACAACGTTGCTCACCCTACAAAAGAACGTTTTTTGCTTAACTTAATGGCATTGAGGGGATGCCTGGGGTGTGTTTTTAGTCCAATAGGAAACCGTGCAAAGTCTAAAAGTGATCTCGCGTAGCGAAAAACGATGTTTCAAGTGATCTCGCGTAGCGAAGAACGATGTTTGTGACTATAGATGTTCAGAAAAATAATTTCACGTTCATAGGGCAAACACTAAAGTGCGCCCCTACATAAAATCTACGACATAACGTCTTGTAGGGGCAGACCATCGCGAATGCCCTTTGTGAAGTTCGGAATCTGAGAGTCTATATGTGCAGTATAGATTAAAAATCCAGATATTCTTATTTCCGATAATGTCTAATGGTTTTTCATGCCGACTCCAATCTGGTGGAACCGATTCATTTATGTCTCACCACTTCGGTTCCTCTACTCCGAGCATTTCCTCCTGTCCTGATGTAGTGTTGTTGACTACTCCTTTCACTCACTGCCATTAAGTTAGGAAAAAAAGACTAATTTTGAAATTGAATTAGTGTATCCTTCTGATAATTAATCGCTTTTTTTTGGATACGCTTTTGCTTTTATCCACCCAACATTTGTCTGAGCATTGATCCTTTCACATGTGCCAAAACCGGCACTCAAGACTTATAAACCCATGAATTTAACAGAACTTAAAAAACAAACCGCCACCGATCTGATTCAAATTGCCCAAAGCCTTAGTTTAGAGGGAACGGCACGCTCGCGTAAACAGGATGTCATTTTTGCGTTGCTAAAAGCGCATGCTAAAAAAGGTGAAGATATTTACGGTGATGGTGTCTTGGAAATTTTACAAGACGGCTTTGGTTTTCTGCGTTCTGCGGATAGTTCTTATCTCGCCGGCCCGGATGATATTTATGTGTCCCCCAGTCAAATTCGCCGTTTTAACTTGCGTACTGGCGATACGGTTTCCGGAAAAATTCGTCCGCCAAAAGAGGGTGAGCGTTATTTTGCCCTCTTGAAAGTCAGTGAAATTAATTTTGAACCGCCGGAGCAGGCTAAAAACAAAGTCTTGTTTGAAAACTTGACACCATTGTTTGCCAACAAGCGACTCAATCTGGAAATGGGCAATGGCAGCACGGAAGATTTAACACCGCGCATTATTGATTTAATTGCCCCGGTAGGTAAAGGTCAACGCGGTTTGATAGTTTCTCCGCCCAAATCGGGTAAGACCATGATGTTGCAAAACCTTGCACAATCTCTGGCGGCCAATCACTCTGAATGTTATTTGATCGTGTTGCTGATTGATGAACGTCCCGAAGAAGTCACGGAAATGATGCGCTCGGTACATGGCGAGGTGATTTCAAGCACGTTTGATGAGCCGGCTACCCGTCATGTACAAGTGTCCGAAATGGTGATTGAAAAGGCCAAACGCTTGGTTGAACACAAAAAGGATGTTGTGATTTTGCTTGATTCTATTACTCGTTTGGCGCGCGCCTATAATACGGTGGTGCCCACTTCAGGTAAAGTACTCACCGGCGGTGTCGATGCCAACGCGTTGCACCGTCCAAAACGTTTTTTCGGGTCGGCACGCAATATCGAAGAAGGTGGTAGCCTAACTATTCTGGCGACGGCCCTGATTGATACGGGGTCGCGCATGGATGATGTCATTTATGAAGAGTTTAAAGGCACCGGTAATAATGAAATCCACCTAGATCGCAAGATTGCCGAAAAACGCATTTATCCCGCCATCAACATCAATCGCTCTGGTACCCGCCGCGAAGAATTACTCATCTCTCCAGAAGAATTACAAAAAGTATGGATTTTACGAAAACTATTACATCCGATGGAAGAAATTGCCGAGATGGAGTTTTTGTTGGATCGTCTCAAGGTGACAAAAACCAATAGTGAATTTTTTGAGTCCATGAAACGTTGAGAGCAGTTATCAGTTATCAGTTATCGGTTACTTGATGGCTGAAAACTAAACGAATAACTTTAACTTCCAACTTCCAACTGAAATCGGTTCATGTCTACAGAACGTGTCATTTCCGTCATTATTGTCAATTTTAATGGCGGTGATTTGTTGACAGAGTGTGTGCGTTCGGTATTGGCTTCATCTGTCCCTGTGACAGTACATGTTGTCGATAACGCCTCGAAAGATGACAGTTTGCACCGGTTGCTGCAAGCCTTTGAGAATGATGAACGGGTGCAGATTATTAAAAATGTTGACAATCTTGGTTTTGCACGCGCGGCCAATCTCGCATTACCTTATACCTCCAGTGAATATCTGCTTTTCCTCAATCCCGATTGCCTGATTCGCCCCGATACGCTGGCACTTTTTGTGAAAGCGATGGACATGTATCCACAAGCTGGCATGGCAGGGGGCTTGGTGCTAAATCCCGATGGTTCTGAGCAAGCGGGGTGTCGGCGCAGTGTGCCAACACCGTGGCGAGCTATTGTGCGGGTATTTCATCTTGACAAGCTTTTCCCCAATTCAAAACGTTTTAGAAGTTTTGTGTTGGCGCGCCAACCTTTGCCAGATAATCCCATAGAAATTGAAGGAATTTCAGGTGCTTGTATGTTTGTACGGCGTACTGCGCTCGCCAAAGTGGGGCCTATGGATGAAACTTATTTTTTACATTGCGAGGATCTCGATTGGTTTATGCGCTTTCATGCCGGGCATTTTAGTATTTTGTTTATTCCTCAGATTGAAGTGGTACATGTTAAGGGGGTATGCAGTCGCCATCGTCCGCTTTCCACATTGTGGTATAAGCATCGAGGAATGGTACGATTTTATCGTAAATTTTTTCGACATCAGTATCCGCTGTTTATCAATTGGGGTGTGATAGTGGCGGTGTGGGTACGTTTTGCTGTTCTTGCGGTAATGACTTTGCTACGTTCTTTTAAATTGCGCGAATGATGCAATGACGTGTTAATGAAAAATGAAAAATGAAAAATGAAAAATGAAAAATGATCCAATGATAAGTCGATAATTTGGCTATGAATTTTATTAAAAGTTCATTTTTTCATTTTCACCGATTTGAAGTACGTTCCGTATATCTCTCGTACTTCGAGAGTCAATAGAGTAATCCTTTCTTTTTACCTCATCCCGGCCCAGTTGGGGCACCCAATCAAGAGAAATCGAGAGCATTCGCGATAGTCCAGTGGGCAAGGTTGAGTTTTTTTCGTAGCACATTATGGATTTAAGTGGGGCCGCTTTAGTCGATAAGTCTGGCCGTATTACAGGTGCTTATTGAGCTACAGACTCACATTTCTTGGTGATGAGAAGTTGTTTGACCTTTTTTATATCCCTCAATTTGAGTTGTTGCTTGGTTTGGTGTTCCATGTATGTTCGCAGTGTCTTATTGATGTGGCTGATTCCATAGCCTTGTTTTTTTGAACCACTTTATAATGTCAGCGTCCAGTTGTAAGGTCACAGACACCTTTTTACCCGTTTGCGGTAATGTGGCCTTGGTCAAGCCCTTTCTCATTTCATTACTCATTGATTTTACTCCTACATGTCGCCCGGTGATTAAATTCACGTTGAACAAGTCGTAAAGTCGTAGACTTGTCCCAAGCGTTTTTTTTAAGATAACACTACCAATATTTTAGGTCAAAATTTAAGCTGTTGTGGTTCTTCTTAGGAACATCAAGTACTAAAGCACAACTGGTGTTTGTTGAACAGTCTACTTGCAAGGAAAAGGCGGCAAGGGGCGTTGGTTAATTATTAATGATTAATGATTAATGATTAATGATTAACTGTTCTCTAAACTTCGGAAAACTTTGTGGCATATAATAATGGAAATTAATTACACAAAGTATGGTCATGTAAAATCAATACATTACCGAATTCATCGTAAGTTTTCAGAATTGTTAGATATTATTGTTCAAAATTATCGCGAGCGAAGAATGTCGTTGCGAAAATAATCCAGGGGCACCGCCCCTGGCTTTAATAATACGCCTTATATATTAACCCGTCATAAAAATCCAAGTTACGGCCACGTTGAGTATAAAAGCAACTGTCGGTATTTTGGGATTCCTCTAAAGTTGAAGATTTGGACTCTTCCAAAGCTGAAGCTTTGGATTCCATCGTTGATTTGGACTCTTCCAAAGCTGAAGCTTTGGATTCCATCGTTGCTTTGGACTCCGTCGTTGCCAAAGCTGGTTAACCGCCGGTCATATTCATATATCGTAAAATATGTGGTTCTTTGTCAAGTTCAAATTCGTGGGCTTTGGGTTTGATTGCGATGGCTTTGATGATGGCTTGTTTTAGTAGGCCGATGTCGTCGGGGTTGGCGCGTATTACGCGCCGTAAGTCGATTGAGTGTTCTTGTCCTAAGCATAGTAGTAGGCGGCCTTCTGTTGTTACGCGCACTCGATTACAGCTGTCACAAAAATTATGCGTGTGTGGCGAAATAAAGCCAACGCGAGTGTCGGTGTGTGCGACTTTGTAGTATTTAGAGGGCCCGGCGGTGGTTTCTGTTGTTGGTATTAAATTGAATGTGTGTTTGAGTTCGTGGCGAATTTGGTCACTGGAGTAGAAGGCCTCGGCACGGTTATGTTCATCAATATTGCCTAAGGGCATTTCTTCAATAAAGCTGATGTCAATGCCTTGATCGATAGCAAATTGTACTAAGTCGGTTACTTCGTCGTGGTTACGGTTTTTTAAAATCACGGCGTTGAGTTTGATTCGTTGAAATCTCGCTTTGATGGCGGCGTCAATACCACGTAACACGGTGTCCAGTTTACTGGTACGAGTCATTTTTTGAAAACGCGCCGGTTTTAAGCTGTCGAGGCTGATATTGATTCGTTTAACGCCGGCGGCTTTGAGCGGTTGTGCCAGTTTAACGAGTTGCGAGCCGTTGGTTGTTAGCACCAGTTCTTTTAAGCCGTCTAATTTGCCAAGTCCTTGAAAGAGTTGCAATATATTTCTGCGTACTAGCGGTTCGCCTCCCGTTAGGCGGATTTTTGTCACGCCTAATTCTACAAAAGCACGTCCGACTAATTCCATTTCTTCCAAAGTCAATAATTGTGCGCGAGGCACAAAAGTCATTTTTTCGTCCATGCAGTAGACGCAGCGAAAGTCGCAACGATCTGTTACGGATAGACGCACGTAGGTAATTTTTCGGTTAAACTTGTCTATTAGTTGCGTGGGCATAATAAATCACTTTTTCATAGAATAATAACTACAAGGATTGAGTATAAATCAGGAGTCCAAGATTTATCTTGGACGTTAAGAACTTTCATCCGTGGCTTTTTAGAAATCCTTGTGATTAACGATTGAGGCTTAGTACAACGAATGAGGCTGAGTACAACGAATTGCGCGGAGTACAACGAATTGTGCTGAGTACAACGAATTGCGCTGAGTACAACGAATTGCGCGGAGTACAACGAATTGCGCTGAGTACAACGAATTGCGCTGAGTACAACGAATTGCGCTGAGTACAACGAATTGCGCGGATAAACGAATTGTGCTGACTGAGTACAACGAATTGCGCTGAGTACAACGAATTGCGCGGAGTACAACGAATTGTGCTGAGTACAACGAATTGCGCGGATAAACGAATTGTGCTGACTGAGTACAACGAATTGCGCGGATAAACGAATTGTGCTGACTGAGTACAACGAATTGCGCGGAGAATCCATGCCGTTTATAATGAATAATGAATCAGTTTTATCCTTTCTTATAACTACAAGGATTCGTTATAATAACGGATTTCATTGCCAAAAACTTTCATCCGTGGCTTTTTAGAAATCCTTGTAGTTCTGGCTTTTTATAACAAATCCTTGTAGTTACTTGATAACGAATCCCTGTAGTTACTTGATAACGAATCCTTGTAGTTTATAATCCATGTAGTTTATAACGAATCCTTGTAGTTTATAACGAAACCCTGTATAATCACGCGCATCAATTTCACACAGACAACTGAACACTGACAACTGTGACAACTGACAACTGATAACTGACAACTGATAACTGATAACTGACAACTGAACACTGATAACTGATCACTGAAAAATTATGCCAACACTCACACAAATCCTATTCGGCTCCTTGCTAGACAACCCCACCGTGGTAGAAGTCGCCTCCAAAGCCGGCGAAAAAGCCCTATCTCTCGTCCGAGAACACTTCACCTATTCCGCCTACCAAATCACCGGCGCCACCCAAGAGTCCTTTAGCTATGCCCTGGGTGCGATCAGCATCGGTGTGGCGGCGCCCGATAACAAACTCGGCTTCACCCAAAAGATATTCAACGCCAAAATCACCCGTGAATTTGCCGAGCAAATCGAACACCACTACCTACAACCCTTCACCAAAGCAGATGGAGTGCAAAGCTTCAGCGTTGCACTACCCGATTTCCGTCAACAAACCGTCAAAGCCCTCAAGCATTTCGCCAAACACAAAGATGAGCTTTTTCAGTTCAAAGAAATCACCGAAGAAGACTTAGCGGCCCTTATTAGTTATAGAGATACCCTCGCCATCAGCGATTTAGTCCTAGAACAAATGCGCCGTATCGCCCCAGTGGATGATACGTTAGCGGCCTTTCTCTGTTTTGACGGCCTGTTGGGCGATGCCGTTTTGTTTTTTTTCCGTGAACTCATCCGCCAAGATGAGCGATTGGAAAAAACCCAAGCGGCTTTGCAACGAGAGGGCTAGCGTATAGTAATCAATTTGTTAATAAATTCTAAGAAAAGCTAACAATCGATCCGGGTATATAGACAATATTGCCGTCCGATCAAGATTTTAAAACTTGACAAACTCTCATTTTTAAAATATTATTTTAAAATAGAACAGTCATAGTTATAAAGCGGCCGGTATATGGTTCAGTATATAATGTTATACTGGTAAAATCGGAGACTTACAATCTGATTAATTGACGAGAACCAAGTC
>NBMI01000119.1 GCA_002085445.1 Candidatus Parabeggiatoa sp. nov. 2 | reverse complement strand
ACCCCCCTAGTAGTAAAAAACCTATCATGCAATAAAGACGTTGCCGGGGCGCGTGATAAATTTGGGCAAACCATCCCATCAACACAAAGTAAGCGATAAAATGCCCGATTTTGTCTCCAAAATCAAAGGACGAAATCATGGGAGGTGGTGGCGGCATCAAAGATAGTGCAATCACCGCTATGACGAGGCTCCAACCTATGGTAAGCCACAGTTTTTTAAAGCGTAAAGAAGACAAAATATTTTCCTTTATCTTTCAAAACTATTCCCAATCCGACACGATACACTACAAATGGCAACATGCCGATGCGATCCAGTAGGCTAATAAAGACACGGATACATAAATAAGCACTGAGCGCGGAAAAGACAACGGCAAGCCCTAAAGCGTACCAGTTGACTGGCGCTTCTTGGTTCATCAATGACAGGGTTTCAATGCCACCCGCAAGGATAATTGTTGGAATCGCCAACAAAAACGAAAATCGCGCCGCTGCTTTGCGGCTGAGTCCCAAAAGCAACGCGGCGGTAATGGTAATGCCAGAGCGTGACGTGCCCGGTATCAGTGCCAGTGCTTGAGCCACGCCTATCAATAAAATATCTTTCCACGTTAAGCTATATTCATCGCGTTCCCGTTTTCCAATGACATCTGCCCACCATAGCAATAAGCCAAAAACAATCATCGTGGTAGCAATGATAAGGGGTAGTTCCAGAGTCTTTTCTAAACCAGCCCCTTTAATTGCCAAGCCTACCAAGCCTACTGGGATTGTACCTATGCCAACACCCCATACTAAGCGACTTTCTGGCGTTAATTGCTTGGTTTTTATAGACTGAAGCCAACTTTCAAACAATGGCTTTAAGTCTTTACGAAAATACATCAACACTGCGAAGAGCGAGCCAACATGCACGGCGACATCATAAGCCAGCCTCTGTTCTTCCCATTCCATTAATTGGTGTAAAAAAATCAGGTGAGCTGAACTCGAAATAGGTAAAAACTCGGTCAGTCCTTGTATAACTGCGAGAACGATAATATGCCAAATATCCATTGAAAATTGAATTAAATTTGAAATTTGAGTTAAGGACTTTTAAAACACGCTCTTAGCTGACGAGAGCAACATCGGGGTGTGTCTGTCCTTTTATAATGAAAAATGAAAAATGAAAAGTTAAGGACTTTTAAAACACGTTCTTAACTGAACGAGAGCAACATCGGGGTGTGTTCCACTTGTCCTTTTGGAAGTTTTTAGGGAAAAGGGCCTTCAATCAAATTCGCCAACCTGGCCATCAAAAAATGAAAAATGAAGAATGAAGAATGAAGAATGAACATTTTAGGCTAAAAAAGACTTATAAAATTAATTTTTCATTATGGTAAGCTATTAATAAAAGCTTACCAAATCAAGAAAGAAAACCTGGCCCTCAAAAAATGAAAAATGAAGAATGAAGAATGAAGAATGAAGAATGAACATTTTAGCTAAAAAAGACTTATAAAAATTTTTCATGTTTCATTATGGTAAGCTATTAATAAAAGCTTACCAAATCAAGAAAGAAAACCTGGCCCTAAAAAAACAGCTTATGTTTGACACCTTAGTCTTTTTCATTTTTCATTTTCCATTCTTTTCTACCACCCAGCGTCCAAAACGCCCTTCTTGTAAAGGTACATTTTCTAAGAGGGTAAAACCAATGCGCTGCAACATCCAAGCTACATCGTCACGACTGTAGCGGTTATGTTCCATGAAATGGGTAAAAATATCGCTCAATGTTTCAGGACTGGTGTTGTTGTCAAAAATATCTTCGGTGGCTTGTGAAGCAATATAATTGTCTAACGGCGCACGCACCCAATCCATAATAAGACAACGGCCGCCCGGTTTAAGGCAACGGTGGACAGATTGTAACAATCGTATGGGTTGAACCAGTTCATGGAGGCCAAAAATCGATGTGATAGCATCAAGACTGTTGTCGGCTATGGGCAAATGGAGTTCATGTAAATCATGCTTAATAACTTCATAACGACGACTATCAAGCGCTTCCAACATCCACGGCGCATATTCTACACCGATTAACTGTGCTTGTGGGTAACGATCACGCAAAGAGTGTAATAGTGTACCGGGGCCGCAACCAAAATCCGCTATTCTAGGCGGCTCGCTTAACACGGGCGCTATCCAGTCAGCCCATACCATCGAAAAAAATGTGTCATCAAATCGATTAGCGGCTGTGTCTTTCATCATTTGCATGAATTTTTGACTATCGCCGTGATGTTGTGCTAGTAAAGTGAGAGTGTCTTGCATAAAAAACTTTCCGGTGACTTGATGCGAATTCAGAATGAAAAATGAAAAATGAAAAATGAAAAATGAACAAAGATGTCATTTCGTTTCTGTTTCGACGACAGGATAAAGCTTTAGAAATATTGATAAATATTGATAAAGCTTGATAAAGCTTTATAAAGCTTTATAAATAGTGATAAACATTGAGAAACCTTAGACTTTCAACCAATACGTTTTTATAAGTTATTGATTTCATAATTTTCAATTCAACCCTTAATTCGCATTGATGGTTTTATACGGAACGTACTTCTTTGGCCGTGAAAATGCTTTCCAACTATGAATTATTAATAAAATGAGTCATTTACAAACTAATTGGGTAACTCCCAAATAATAATGCGTTTTAATTCTTAATTCGCATTAATATAGCCAAGAAGCCTGGTAGATACACAGGCTTTAAATAACACGCCCCTTTGGGGCTAAAGCCCCTTTGGTACGACATTAATAATGCGAATTAAGGGTTGAATTAAATATTATGAAATCAATGATTCCTGGGCTTCTTGGCTATATTAATGCCTGTGTATCTACCAGGCTTCCTGGCTATTTAACGGAACATTTTTCAGTTTTCAGTTTTCATTTTTCATTTCAAAGCCTTCCTCGCTCATCTCGAACAAATCCCAGCTGGGGCCTGTCTAAATGGCGAGTCAGCGCCATCACTTTAAATAATTCGCCCATTTCACTCGGTAAAATCAGTGTTTTCGCCGGCTGTGTCTTAAGCAAATAACGCTTAGTATCATTGGGATCTAGGCCTGACAACAATTCGGGCAAGCCACAAGCCATCAAAAAATTGGCCTGATTGGTATAGCCTGAAACATGCAACCCTGCCGCGACAGCGGCTTCGGCCACTGTCGTAAAATTGACATGGGCCGTCATATCTTGTAATCCTATTAAAATCAATGGATTACTATGAGCATGGTGTCGATAATGGCACATTAATGTGCCTTGATCACGTTGAGGATGATAATATTCGCGGCTCGGAAAGCCATAATCTATCAACAAAACCATGCCAGCGGCCAAACTATCTGCCACCGATTGTATCCAAGTTGGCAAGGCTAAATTCATTTCTGACACATAACCGATAGGTAGACTAGGGCGCAACGCGTCCACCGCCACTTGTAATGACTCATCACGAGTCGGCAACACTTGCCAAACAAACGGTGTCTCAGAAGGGTTGTTATTTGAGTTTGCTAAACCCACATAAAATTCTGACACCTCTCGCTCATCTAAGCGAAAACGTTGCACCGGCATGGCATCCAACACTTCATTAGCTAACATGACTCCGCGTAGCGGTTGACTTGGCAAGCCTTCTAACCACTGCACCCGATCTAATAATTGTGGTACTTGCGCTTGCAAAGTTTCCCGTTGCCGCTTTTGCAAGTCGGCACTGACTTCTAAAATCAAATACTGCGTTGGTAAACAATCTAGGCGCTCTAATTCCTTTAATATATCGGCCGCCATTATCCCCGAACCGGCGCCAAATTCTAAAATCACGCTCTCATCAAAAGCTGCCAATACCTGTTGACATTGCCTCGCCACACATTGCGAAAATAACGGCGAAATTTCTGGTGCAGTGATAAAATCACCGTCGGCCCCCAATTTGCGAACACCGGCACTATAATACCCTAAACCGGGAGCATACAGTGTTTTAGTCATAAACTCAGAAAAAGGAATAGCACCGCCGGCTTCATTAATCGCTTGTCTAATGACAGATATCAAACGTTGACTATGGGCGATAGCATCGGGATGGGGCGGCGGTAATGGTAAGTTATGCATGCGATTTATAGACTGAAAGTACAACGGATTTGGGGAATAAACGGATTTTTTAAGTTCAAGATTTGAGTTGAAAATCTACAAGGCATGCTAATTCAATAGTTATCCCATTTTCACCTTTTTCAAGTACGTTCCGTATAGTAAAAATATAAAGGTACGAGGAATTAAAATGCAGAACAACGACTTAACTAACAAAGTGGCATTGATCACCGGCGGTGTCAAGCGAATCGGTGCTGCTATTGCACGTCAGTTACATGCCTCTGGCATGAAACTGGCGCTACACTATCATCATTCCAACACCGCAGCCCACGCCTTGCAAGCTGAATTGAACAATCGACGCTCAGAATCGGTGCTGTTGTTGCAAGCCGATTTACGCCATCCGCCCAAATTAACCAGTATGGTACGGCAAGTTATGGAACATTATGGGCACTTAGATGTTTTGATCAATAACGCTTCCACCTTTTATTCGACACCGATAGGCGAAGTTGAGGAAAAAGAGTGGGAAGAGTTGTTGGATACTAACCTGAAAGCCCCGTTTTTTCTTTCACAGGCGGCCGCGCCCCATTTAACGAAAACCCAAGGTTGTATTATCAATTTGGCCGACATCCACGCGGAGCGCCCTATGAAATTACACGCCGTTTATAGCATCGCAAAAGCGGGTGTCGTTATGCTGACAAAAGCACTTGCCCGCGAATTAGGGCCGAAAGTGCGTGTTAATGCCATCGCGCCCGGTGCCATTTTATGGCCGGAAAACGATCAGGACGATGTAAGCAAACAGCGAATCATTTCCAATGTTGCCCTCAAGCGTCATGGCGATCCAGATGATATAGCTAAAACGGTTTTGTTTTTAGTGCGTGATGCGGGGTATATCACCGGACAAGTGATCGCTGTTGACGGTGGACGCACTTTGAATCAGTAGTAAGTACCGAAGCACATATTATCAGGTATTTTGCAGGAATCAAAAGGGCTTTGCACGTGGGCTTGCCCCTTCGATATTGGCTTTTCTTAAAATACCAGAAAATTTATGCTTCAGTACTTATTACCCTAGTACTTTGTCAATGTTCTATTGACGGGTAACAGTTTTAACTTGACACTGCCAAACTCCACAGGTTAACGCTATGAAACAACAAATTAATTCTCCGCGCATTAGCCACCTTTCTTGGGGAAAGATAGAAGTTGATGGGCGACGGCGCTTCAAAGATGCCAAATGTTTTCCGGGCGGTTGCCGAGCTTGGGATTGGACTGAAACAGGTACTCACCATATACCGGGTGTCCAACCGTCGGATGTGAAAGAATTACTAGAACAAGGTGCTACTTGTGTGGTACTTTCAACCGGCTTTTTTGGAAAATTGCAAATTGACATGGACACTTTTCAACTCTTGAAGGATTTAGATGTTCCGGTACATGTTCGACAGACTCAAGAAGCCGTGGCGCTCTATAACAAGTTAACAAAAACAGAACCCGTTGGCGCGCTTTTCCACTCCACTTGCTAAACGGCTTTGTGGAGTAGGGGCAATCCCTTGTGGTTGCCCTTAACTTGTGGTTGCCCTTAACTTAATGATTTTTCATTTTTCATTTTTCATTCTGATGACTGATTACTGACACTTCTACCTGCCACAAAGATTGTCCTTTGTTATCAAAAGCTTGCGCTAAATCGGCCAAACGTTGTTTTGTCAGCGGATGTTTGATATCTGGCGCAATTTCAGCCAGCGGCAATAGTACAAAAGCATATTTTGTAATCTCATCGCGTGGCACTTTCACTTCTTCATCCTTAAGAATCAAATCATCATACAGTACCATGTCCAAATCCAAGGTACGGGCACTAAAGCGATTGCTCGTGCGTTTGCGCCCATTGTTTTTTTCAATCATCCGCAACGTGCGAGCAACCACTTGTACTTCCAGGTTGGTATCAAATCCAGCCACTAAGTTATAAAAATTATCACCTTCAAAACCTACCGCTTCACTTTCGTACACTGAAGACAAAGTGAGTGCGCCAAAGTGTTGCTGCATGTCAGCCAAACCGGCGCGGATATAGCGTAACGGCTCAAGATTACTCCCTATACTCACGTACACTCGCGCCATTTTCAGGTTTTCTCCCTCGCTCAATAATAACGCCCACATCCTGTGCCCCACGCACTGCGCCCGGTTTATTTAACTGTAAACGCACCCAAGGCACTGAAAATTCCGTTAAAACTATCTCCGCGACACGCTCCGCCAGCGTTTCTACCAATTGGAATTTACTGTGGCTAACAAAATCAATCAAGCGTTTAGCAACGGCTTTATAGTTAAGAGTATCGTCAAGCTTATCTGTCGCCGCGGCTTGACGAATATCCGCCGCCATTTCTAAATCAAGAACAACGGTTTGCTTGATTTCACGCTCCCAATCAAAAACGCCGATAACCGTCTCTATTTTCAACGCTTTTAAAAATATAATATCCATCATTTGGTAATTGGTAACTGAGTACCGGACATTTTTTCTACTGTCATTTTTTCGTTTGTCATTTCTACTAAAGGAGAAATCTTTGAAAACATCAATATTTATCCCGCCTATCGATATGACAATCAATGACTTAAATAAATTTTCCGGTACAAAGAATTGGTTATTGGTAATTGGTTAATTTGCTGTCAATTTTTATGAGATTTCGTGATTTATAAGTCCCTCTGGAGAGGGGATGCCTGAGTCAATGCCATTAAATTAAGAGCATGTCTCCAATGTTTTTTGCTTAGCTTAACTTAATGGCATTGCCGCTTGCCCACCCTACTAAAAATTTCATTTTTCATTTTTCATTCGTCTAGTTTAGGCTCCCTCTTTAACGATCTCTTGGACAAACTGATGCATTTTTTGGTAATGCGAGCCCTTCCAATAAATCTTTTTACAGGAATCACAGCGATAAAACGTCTCATAATACTGCAACGTATCCGCTGGCACCTGTTCGCTAATTTCGCCCTTATCAACCGGATGGACTAAACCATTACAACTTATACAGCGTTCAAAAGGCGCTATTACCTTGAACAAATCAAAGCGGCGCAAAACTTCACGCAACTGACGCTTAGGATTAGTCTCCCGCAAAAAATAACCGTGTGTCACCATGCTACGTTTCAGCAAGCCCATATCCCGTGTCAATAAAATACGCTTCTCGTGGCAAGAAATTTCGGCCAATTGTGCATCCTCGTAATCGTTCCGATACCAAGTATCAAAGCCAAACATCCGCAGGTGGTTCGCCAATTTGCCAAGATGCACATCAAGCACAAAACGGATTTCGCGCAACGGTTGAGGGCGAACTCGTAATAGCGGCGTAATATCAATCGTTTCAAAAACGGGATAGACGCTTATTTTATCACCATTTTGCAAAAGATAGGCAAAATCCACCGACTCACCATTGACTAAAATCAAATCAACCTCTGTGTGGGGAACGCCTAATGCCTCAATAGTGTCTTTCACCGACGGATTTTTATCAATAGAATGCACAAAACTAACCATTCGTCGCTCAGAAGGCAAAAAATCGTTAAGTTCCGCGTAAAAACGAAAAGAAACTTGATTTATCATAGTGTGAGAGAGAGTGAAAGCCAGGGGCGTTGCTTTAATAATACATGATAGCCAGGGGCGTGTTGCCCCTGGCTTTAATAATACATGATAGCCAGGGGCGTGTTGCCCCTGGCTTTAATAATACATGAGAGCCAGGGGCGTTGCCCCTGGCTATAATAATACGCCCCGTTGGGGCTTTAATAAGATACACCAAAGGGGCTAGGTTTTAAAGCAATGCCATATCGTACCGCTTTTGGGTGAGGGCAACCATTTCGTTCGGGCACGATATGGCATTGAGGTTTGTAGGGGCAATCCCTTGTGGTTGCCCGACACTAATATAGCCAAGGGCAACGCCCTTGGATAACGCCCTTGGAACTTTAATTTTTTAAAATTATACCACTTCTCTGTTCGGGATATTTTGTGGCCGGCACATACTTTGCTTTAAACCTAAAAAAACTTCCAAGGTTTTTAAAATCTTGGAGGTTTAAACCGGGCATAATTGAACAGAGGGTGGTTTTTATGAAGGATATCGAAAAACTTAAAAGCACTAATGAGTGCAGCGGATGTCATTTAGAGGGGGCCGATTTAAGTGAGATGAATTTGAATGGCGTGATTTTGAACGATGCCAATTTGAGGGGCGCCGATTTGAGTCATGCTTATCTATTTCAGGCGATTTTGACGCATACCAATTTAAGTGGGGCCGATTTGACCGGGATCGATTTAAGTAGTTCCGATTTGAGGAAGGCCGATTTAAGGGAGACTGATTTAATAGGGGCCGATTTGAGTGAGGCCGATTTAAGTGAGGTCGACTTAAGATGGGCCGATTTGAGATGGGTCGATTTGAGATGGGCCGATTTATATAAGGCTAACTTGAGTGAAACAGACTTGAGTCATGCCAACTTGAGTGGCGCGGATTTGAGCGAGGCCGATTTGAGTGGTGCCAATTTGAGAAAAGCCGATTTGAGTCGGGTTGATTTGACGGGTGCCAATTTGGCCGGTGCGAATTTGACGGATGCGAATTTGACGGGCGCGAATTTGACGGATGTGATTTGGGAAGAAAATGAGTTAGCGATACCGTTGTCGTTGTTAGGGTCACGAGAAAAGTTTAAAATTTAAAATAAATCAATTGCTTAATAAATTACGTTTAATAATATTACGCATACCTTCTCAAAGAAAGATGTTACAAAACGGATATTCCTTTCACATTCAACCCCTTTGGGGTTGGTGCCTCTCTGACACCTTTACCACAGGTTTCACCCCTTTGGGGTTGGTGCCTCTCTGACACCTTTACCACAGGTTTCACCCCTTTGGGGTTGAATAATTTTTTTTAGCCCAGTCCAAGCTTTAGCTTGGGTCGTACAAATTAAAGTTGGTACGGATATTTTCTGAAAAGCTATGGTTGTAACTTTTTTTTTCCAACCCGATTATTTTTTCTAACCCGGCTTTTTTCCAACCTTCATCGCCCTCACAATCAAGTCGTATTTGGCAAAGGGCTTGCAATATGGCCGGCCAACATTGGCTTTGTTCCAATATCCAATCAGTTTCTTTTTGAGATAAAGGCGGTGACGTATAGCTTAAAAGTGTACGCGCCTCTTCTTCAGTCAATGGGCCTAATTCTATGGCTCTAAATGCATTGGAAAAGGGCGAAGATTCACCGAGTTTTTCGGCCAATTTGACCAATTCGTTAATTGGTTGGCGCGAAGTCACACAAAAACCTACTTTGCCGTCACAATGATTTCCAAGGTGCCGCAGTTCTCCCCAAAAGGTTTTGTCTAACTCTGGTAATTGTAGGCCTTTGTCAATATTATCCATTAAAATAATGGTAGTATTTGCCAGGTATTCTTCAAGTACCCTTGTGAACTCGCCCCAGTCGCTCGTGTTTGGTATTGGTAGATTAAGTGTTTTTAGCAGATAACGCCAAAAACTTTCTGGGTGTTGCATCTGCTTTTTTTCAAAATCCACAAATACCCAATCACAGGTTTTTTGTTTGAGCCAATGATGGCGTTGTCCGTTGCGTAACGTTGTTTCATCGTGTTCGTGGATGTGCTTTACATAGCACAACAATGATGTCTTACCACTGCGTTTTTTGCCAATCACGGCGATATGTTCTAAAGCAGCGCGATTCCAAGCCTCGAAAATCCTTTTCAATTGAGCCTCGCGCCCAAAAAACGGGCACGGGTGGATAATTGGGCGCGTTGTGACTGGGACAATGGGTTCGTTTTCAGGAAGATTCGGATGGCTGTCAGGCATAAAATCAGGATTTTCAGGCGCAAAGTTGGCCGCGACGAGTAATTCATCGGTCTGTCGGGGGTTAAGACGCAACGCTTGGGCAAGTTTTAAGACATGTTTTCGGTTGTTGGGCAGATTTTGGCCTTCGCGCCAACGGAAAAGCGTATTGCGCTCTACTCCTACCCGTTCGGCCAGTTCTTCGTATCGTGGGTGTGGACGAGTAAGATGTTCTGTCAGGATTTCTGCGAAATTTTTTTTCGGCATAATTGGTCAGTGTCCTACAGTAATGGAATCCAACGCTTGCTGCTTTGGACGAGGTAATGGAATCCAAAGCTTCAACTTTGGACGAGTACTTCCAACCCTAAAGGTTTGGATTCCAGATAACGTCCAAAAATCGTTTGGACTCCAGATGGAGTCCAAGTGATTGTGTCATTGACAAGCATTAACATACGATACCTCACCGTCAACAATAAACTCCACTCGCCGATTGATTTGGTCAATTTCTTGTTGGGTGTAGCGCGTTGGATCATAGAGCTTAAAAGGTTCCCGTTTGCCTTTGCCGATAGTCGTTATGTTGGCATGGATGCCTTTGTCAACGAGATATTTTTTCAACGCGTTGGCACGTTTTTTTGATAACTCACAATTGTATGCGTCACTGCCTATGCGATCAGTATGACCAATTAGCGTAATTTGTGTTATTTGTTTGGGATTCTGTTGCTTGAGATAGTGAGCTAATGTATTAGAGTACCTGCTACCAATTGCGTTTCAATAGCCAGTTTCTGCACCCTTTCAATCTCGGCCGGCGAAGGCTTTTGCACAGTCACTTTGGGATTATTTATCAAATCTAAGGCGTTGTTATAAAACACAGCGGCCTTCTTCCACTGTTTATGTTTTGTGGCAATCTCTCCACGCACATCTTGTGTTGTCCATGAATTGACTGGGGCATACTTGTGTTGTAGCCACTTTTCGGCTTCCGCCAGTTGCCCACGTTGCACAAAATCCCTGGCTTTAGCGGCCGCAATGTCTGACATGTTGCGTTTGAGTTTTTTCAAATAATCTACCGAACAATCAGCTTGCCTTTTAAGCTTAACTAACAAGCCGGCTAATTCGTCTAAGTTTTTCGCTTGCAACGCTTGATTGACTGGCGTGTTAAAATCGCCACAACTTCTGGAAGGCGTGGTACCACAACAAGTGGGTGGCCGCTGCACCACGGGTTTTGGCTTATCCGGAACGGATGGGCGAGTTGTTACTTCTTTTGGAAGAATTGTTGTTTCTTTTTCAGGAAAAGAATTACAACCGCTTATGAGCAGGACTGCTACCAAATAGGTGACTATTTGTTTCATAGTGGACTCCTTTAGCAAGTTGGAGTCCAAACCTTTAAGTTTGGCAACAAGTTGGACTCCAAACTTTGGCCCTCAACTGGGCCGCCAGTTGGAGTCCAAACCTTTAAGTTTGGCAACAAGTTGGACTCCAAACTTTTAGGTTTGCCAACACATAATATAGGGCCATCTCGCCTAATTATTCAACGAATTTCAAATCATGGCCCTCAATTGGGTCGCCAGTTGGAGTCCAAACCTTTAAGTTTGGCAACAAATTGGACTCCAAACTTTTAGGTTTGGCAACACCTAATCTAGGGCCATCTCGCATAATTATTCAACGAATTTCAAATCATGGCCCTCAACGGGGCCGCCAGTTGGAGTCCAAACCTTTAGGTTTGGCAAGTTGAACTCCAAACCTTTAGGTTTGGCAATACATAATATAAGGCCATCTCGCCTAATTATTCAACGAATTTCAAATCATGGCCCTCAACGGGGCCGCCAGTTGGAGTCCAAACCTTTAGGTTTGGCAACAAATTGGACTCCAAACTTTTAGGTTTGGCAACACATAATCTAGGGCCATCTCGCCTAATTATTCAACGAATTTCTTTTTTCGTGCGCCCAAACGCCCAAGGATTGTTATAAAAAAGGATTTCTTATTAGAGACAGAAAATGAACAAATTCGATAACAATTCAGCTTTCCTTGGAAAATCAAATCAAAGAGAAGAAAGCTATTCAATCAGCATAAGTTTTGAGAAGAAATGTATGAGCGTGATTTTTGGCGATAGCCATAAAATCCATTATTATATACAATCCTTGTAATTATTATTGTCAGACTAAAAACTTGATCATCGAGTTCAACGAATTTCAAATCATGGCCCTCAACTGGGCCGCCAGTTGGAGTCCAAACCTTTAAGTTTGGCAATACCTAATCTAGGGCCATCTCGCAGAATGGTTCAAGCAATTTCAAATCATGGGCTGAAGCCCAATACCTTTTATCATTCCCACGCGCCAGTGCAATGCAACTAAAAACAGTGGCCGGTTTGTATAGATTAGTAAGAAATACCTTATATATAGGCATTGGCACTTGACTTATACTTTGCACGGCTAAAAAAATCCTAACTGTTTGCAGTATAAGTATCAGCCCTTACGATAAAATGAGAGTCAATTTTTAGAGAGCAATTATACTGAAAGTACAACGGATGAAAGGGAATAAACGGATTTTTTAAGTTTAATATTTGAATTTGCTTTTCTTCCTACTTGCTAATTCAATCCCTTATTTTCTTCAGCACCTTTTTCAAGTACGTTCCGTATGTATATTTTAATGAAAAATTGGTCACTGACGAAAAATTCACTTGAATTTTTTAAAAGCGTCTCAATAAACATACCCCTTTAGCAAGTTGGGCCCTCAACTGGGCCGCCAGTTGGAGTCCAAACCTTTAAGTTTGGCAACAAGTTGGACTCCAAACTTTTAGGTTTGCCAACACATAATATAGGGCCATCTCGCATAATTATTCAACGAATTTAAAATCATGGCCCTCAACTGGGCCGCCAGTTGGACTCCAAACCTTTAAGTTTGGCAACACATAATCTAGGGCCATCTCGCATAATTATTCAAGAAATTTAAAATCATGGCCCTAGTACTCTGTCAATGTTCTATTGACGGGTAACATAATATGGGGCCATCTCGCATAATTATTCAAGAAATTTAAAATGCCCAATACCTTTTATCGCTTTCCCCAGGTTCCACCAGTGGCTCTTAACATTCAACCCCTTCGGGGTTGGCGTGTTGATAAGCTATCAACAAAATCCGTTATAATCAGAAATCATTTATGAGTTATTTGTTATCGTCGCAACAAATTTAAAAATTCGTTGTCTCTCGTGTTCAGTCAAAGCGTTTAAAGAGTTTAAATTATGGCTAAACGTGAAAAACTTTTAGCGGCTATTCGCAATAATCCACAGACTGTGCGTTTTAATGATGCTTGCAAAGCCGCTGATATGGTAAAATTTACTAAGACAGGTGGACGTGGTTCTCACTGAAACAGGTGGACGTGGTTCTCACTGTGTTTATATTAAAGAAGATACACAAGATATATTGAATTTCCAAAACAGAGAAGGCTATATTTATCCTTATCAGGCTTACCAGTTAATCAAAATGTTAGACAAATATGAATGAGGCTTAATCATGCAACGCTATCCCATTCAAGTATTTTGGAGTGATGAGGACAATGCTTATATTGCCATTGCACCTGATTTCGAAGAGCCATTACCGTTTGTAGTAGGCGATTTATCGCCTAAAAGTGGCTAAAGCCACTACTACAAACTTTTTATCTAACCATAACAAGAGAGCATTTGATGATGACTAGAAAAAGGCGTTTTATTCCCACGTTAGTCATTAGTTTTTGTTTGAGTTTAGCGGCGTGTGGGGGCGGGGTTACCAAGCAAGAGATGGGAGTGATCATGGACTTGGCGGGCAAACAACGGATGTTTACCCAAAAAATGACTAAGGAAATTCTGCTTATTGCTAAGGGTATTAATGTTGCGGAAAACAAGAAAAAACTTCGCCAGACGGCGATTCTTTTTAATAAGACGCTAATCGGCTTGTTTGATGGCGATTCTGAATTGGGTTTGGTCAAGGTAGAAAATCCCCATATTGTGCAACAGCTTAATAAGGTTGCTGATCTGTGGCGGGAATTTAGGAATAATGTAGACGCGGTGCTTAGAGGAAATACATCCATTGCAGTGTTAAAAAAGACTGCTCAGCAGAATCTGTCGTTGTTGAAAGAAATGAACAGAGCAGTAAAGATGTACGAAAGAGGGAGTCATTCTACCCTAGAACAGTGGATGGCAGTAACCATAAACTTGGCCGGCAAACAACGAATGCTGACGCAGAAAATGACTAAGGAACGGTTGTTAGTGACAATCGGTATTGAGCCGGCGAAAAACCAAGCCGAACTGAAAAGAACCGTATCTCTGTTTGAACGCACACTGGCCGGGCTTTTAGATGGCGATGCCGAACTAGGGTTGCCCGGTACTAAAAATACTCTTATCCGTGAGCAATTGATGCGAGTCAAAAAACGATGGAATGAATACAAGCCTATTGTCACTAAAAGCAAGCTATCTCAGGCTGAGTTGGAGAAAGCCGCTCAGATCAATATTCCTTTGCTAAAGGAAATGAATGAGGTTGTGCAAATGTACAAGGGACATAGCAGTCAATAACTTAAGTAAACGCAACCTCCAGGGGCGTTGCCCCAATGCCATATCGTACCGCTTTTCGGTGAGGGCAACCATAAAGGATTGCCCCTACACGACATGACGATTTGTAGGGGCAATCCCTTGTGGTTGCCCTTAACTTAATGGCATTGGGGCGTTGCCCCTGGCTTTAATAATACGCCCCTTTGGGGCTAATAGAAGGTTTTTTTAAAACTTTGTTTTTCAAAACCTAATGGCATGCCGCTTTACACACCCCTAACCCTTATCAATAGAGAGGAAACCACTGCCTCAGTGTAAATGCGAATTAAGGGTTAAATTGAATCTTATAAAATCAATAACTTATAAAAACTTCTTCATTGAAAGTGATTTTATAAGTCTTTGTTCATTAGACATTTTTCATTTTTCATTGTTAATTCGCATTGTAAGTCCCAAGATAAATCTTGGACTCAGGTAGAACTTTACACACCCTTTCGGGGTGTGTTGGGGATGTCATTTCGGCCTAAAAGTTTTCAGCAACACGGCGGTAACAACGGAAACCAACCCGGTTGAGTTCATCGTCTGAGTGGATATGGTGACGATTGGTAACGCGACAGTATAACGGCAGGTTGTACCATGAACCACCCCGAATCAGTCGGGAGTCTCCGACTTTTCCTTCTTTCCAAACACGGCCATCTTTAGGTGCGCCATTGTAGTCATCGTGGTCAGGATCTGCCACCCATTCCCACACATTGCCCACCGTATCGTATAAACCAAAAGAATTGGCTTCAAAAGAACCCACCGGGGCGGTATATTTCCAACGATCTTTACCTTTTTTCAAACCATCACAACAATAATCAGTACCATAATTGGCGTAGTCGTGAGAGGCGCTGTTACCCCACCAATATTTGGTGTTTGTTCCTGCTCGTGCGGCGTATTCCCACTGACTTTCAGATGGCAAGTCATAAGCTTGCCCGGTTTGCTCACTCAACCATTTCAGGTAAGCCATAGCATCATGCCAAGAGACATTAATCACCGGACGCTTGCCGCGCCCCCAGCCTTCATCATCTGGTGGTTCTCGAAAGGTTGCCTCAGCAAAGCGATCATATTCATCAAAGGTAACTTCATAACGACACATCGCAAAGCTTTTCAGCGATACCGAATGTACGGGTAGTTCATCATCATCACCGTCGCCCGGAATATCGCCCATCCTAAACTGCCCGGCCGGAATGACTACCATTTCAGGCCCCAAACTACCCTCTTGCAAACGGTCACGAAAAATGTAGTCTGATGTCCAAGTGCTTGAATCTTTCAGCGTTTCTGCTGGTATTGAAATAGCGGTTGCCGGTGTTGTTTCTAGCGGAGGTGGCGCGTATGTATGAAGGTAATATGTATTGGCGTAAACGGTTTTACCTTCTTTTCCAGTATAAGCCTTATAACCCACACCGAGAGCCACTACGACTACCCCGGCTAAAATGGATAGCGTAGCCCATTTAATCAAATACGGCTTTTTAGTGCTTGATGGATTCTTACCTGTTTTATCATCCATTACCAGATAGGTGGTATGATTTGCATCAAAAAGACGCAATGTACGCCCAGTATTGGAATGATTATTGCACGATAAAGCACGGGCTTTTTTGGTAAATTGCTTTAAACCCGAAGCAAATTCCTCAGCGTCTTTTTGGGATTTTGGCTGTAGCCTATAATTGCCCTCACGCACTGCAATTTCATTAGGCAAATATTCTTTTAGGCTAACAGGCATATCCAGTTTGGTGTCATGGGCAAAATAGATGATGTGAAATTTTTCATGCTCATGGATGGATTCAATACGATATTCTTCTAATTCATAGCCCTTTGGTAGGGCATTGTGAGGGTTTATTTGAGTAGACATGAGAAAATTTTAGTTTGACTGACAAAAATAAAAAATACCAATGTGTGTGGCTAAAAAGTTAAGTCACTTTTCTAAAAAGATAGAACTTACCACCTATCAGTTTGTAAAAAACGGCACAACGTATCTATCAATCCGTTTATCCGCGTAATGAGTTTAAATAATCCGTTTATTCACGTCATCCGTTGTACTGAATCCGTTTATCCACGTCATCCGTTGTACTCCATTTGTTTATCCGCGTAATTAGTTGTACTTAATATTCAAGGAGTTATAAAAAACTGATAGGTGGTAAGAAAGATAGAACTTACGCATTGACAAATAAATATCATCGGGTTATAAAAATTTACAAACGACTAAATCTGTAAAATTTGAGCAAAAACGACTCATCCCAAATTTGTAATGCCTTGTGTTTAAAAGAAAGCATAAAAATTGTCATCTTTCAATGCGTAAGTCCTATGAAAGTGAAAACGGAACTGGCGAGAAATCAAGTTTTTTCAAAAAACTTGGTTTCTAAATTTTGACGAATTTCAAATATGCTCAGTATAAATTAAAAAACCTGATTATCAAAATTTTCAAGATGATGTTAGTCAGAAAAATTTTCGTAATCCGTCAAATCCGCGATTCAAGCTTTTACCATTCCTTGAATATGACAGTTAGGGACTGCCTCTTTAAATTTATCTATTTCCAATTGACTCTGTTGATTCTCTGAGCAATGCAATTTCTGTAGGTGTGTCAATGAGCGAAGTGGCTCTAAATCGCTGATCTGATTCCACCCACAATACAATTCCTGCAACTGGGTTAATTGGCGCAACGGTTCTAAGTTGCTGATTTGATTGTTCCCACAATACAATTTCTGTAATTGGGTTAATTGACAAAGCGGTTCTAAACTGCTGATTTTATTCGCATAGCAATCCAAATGCCGCAATTGTGTCAATGGGCGCAGCGGTTCTAAATCGCTGAGTTGATTTTGACCACATTTCAATATATGCAACTCTGTCAACGGGCGTAGTGGTTCTAAACTGCCGAATTGATGATTACTGCAATCCAATGTCTGCAAATTAAAGATTTTTTCCAAATCATTGTCATTCAGTTCAGTTCTAACCACTCTGTTGATTAAACCGATTAGTCCTTTTTCTTCATAACCAATGGCTTGGTTGAAAACTTGTTTCCAATTGTCATCCAGTTGATTCCACCAGTGCCTTTTATCAAATTGAATAATGTTGGGGAATTTTTGTGACACGGGATTTTCATCAGTTTGTGGTTTTCTTTGATCTCGACGTTCCAGCCATCTTGGCAACAATATTATAATCAGTGCTGTAAACAAACTGAAAATACCACCAATAATCGCTACAAAAATTTCAGTTTCCATGCTTTTTTCACCTGATGACTTATATACTCGTTTGTAGTAGGCGATTTATCGCCTAAAAGTGGCTAAAGCCACTACTACAAACTTAAGAGGCTAAAGCCACTACTACAAACGATTATGAAAGTGTTGCAGTATGGCACTGGGATTCAGGGAAATTGTGTTGGTGCAACAGGGTTTGGGCAACGGTTACAAAGGATTGAGGCCCACTGAGGTACACTTCAAAGTCGTTCAGAGCGGGAGAATCGGTAACAATTTTCGTTAGTGCTTGTTTTAATTGCGTTTCTTCGTCAGAGGCCGTCAGTGGTGTGTACTGAAAGTTGTCCAACGCATCGGCCCAAGCGCGGCAGAGGTTGCTCTGGTAATGTCCACTTTCTTCACCTTCACCTCGGCCTTCTCCTTCAACAGCGTTAGCGGGGGCTATCCAATATAAGTGGTAGGAAGGTACCGTGTCTAAAGCCATCGCGTGTTCAATCAGACTTTTGATGGGCGCAAAGCCGTGTGCGTAGGCTATAAATAGGGCCGTGCGCGTTGAGTCTTCTTGTAGAACAAAATCGCCTTTGGGCCCTTCAATGTTGATGGTTTGTCCCGTTTTCAAGGTGTTAAAAAGGCTTTGGGTAGACAGATCATCGGTGTGCAGATGAAATTCAAGGCTGCGTTCGTCGCACGGGCAACTGGCAATAAAGTAGTCTGCTGACTGGGCCTCTCCTCCTAGCGTCAAGGTGGCAGATTGTCCAGCGAAAAAGCGTAACGTTTGTGTCCTTGGTGTCTGTAAATGTAATATTAAGAGATTATCGGCAAGCCATTCTAGCTTTTTGACTTTGGCTTCGATTTCTTGCAACGGAATTTCGGCGACTGAGTGAGCTTCGGCGGCTTCGATAGTGATATCGGTAACGGCGGTATGAGAACACATCAGCGCATAGCCCTTATGTTTTTCTGCTTCGCTGAGCACGTAGTCATGGTGGTAAATCTTTTGTAGTTCGCCGGAAACCACTCGTACTTTGCACAAGCCGCAACTGCCACCGCAACAGCCATAATTTAAGGCTAAACCTGCTTGCAGCGCGGCTTCGAGAATGGAATCGTTGCCTTCGACAAAGAACTCATGTCCACTGGGAATGACTTTGACATGAGCGGCCATAATGCGAAGGAGAGTATCTTTGGCGAGCAATTGTGCGGCCGGCTCAGTGATTTTGGGGCCGCTGGCAATTTCTGTTTTTAGCCAGTCATGGAGTGCGTGGAGACTAGAACGCAAGTTAGCCTCATCGGTTTTGTCGGTGTCACTCAGCTTTTGCGTGAGTGTTTCAACCAATTGAGAATACTTCTTTAATTCGGATTTGGCCGAAATAAGTTCTTTGCTTAACTTGGTGAGACGAGCCGCGAGGACTTCGGGACTTGGCAAAACGGTTTCGTTCTCTCGCTGCTGCTTGTACGTCGCCTCAGCTTTGATTTGCGCCATGCGCTCTAGCATGGCGGTGTCTTGCATTTGTGTGGCCGGGTAGACGCGTAGCAATTCTGTTACTGCAACGTGGCCTTCAAAGGTGGACAGTTCGCTGCTTTGGATTTTCTTTTGGAGCGCGCAGCTGCGATTGGTGGTTTGTATTTAGCTAAAAATTATAGTGTAATAAAACGGAAATATCCAGCTCACTGAGACTTGTCTCAATAACTACAGGGATTCGTTATAAAAAAGGATAAAAGCCAAAGCTTATCCGCGTAATTAGTGTATTATCATCATTCGCGGTACAATTCGCTTATCCGCGTAATTAGTTGTACTCTCATCATTCGCGGTACAATTCGTTTATCCGCGTAATTAGCTGTACTCGACTAATGCGTAATTAATTCGCTGTACTCGACTAATTAATAATAATTCCTTTATCCTCTAAAAACCTCCGAAGTTTGCCAAACTTCGGAGGTTTTTCATGAATTATGGAAGTCTATAGAATCATGATTCTAGTAAACGTGGCATCATTTCCACGAAGTTGCAGGGGCGGGAGCGGTAATCCAATTGTGCTTGGATAATTTTATCCCATCCCGTTTTGCAGGCACCCGAAGAGCCGGGCAAACAAAAAATATAAGTGCCATTAGCCACGCCCGCGAGGGCGCGGGATTGCAGGGTTGAGGTTTTGATTTCCTCATAAGACCGGGCACGAAAGAGTTCTCCAAAACCGTCGAGTTGTTTATCTAACAAAGGCTGAATGGCTTCGGGGGTGCCATCTTTGCCGGTGACACCAGTACCGCCAGTGGTGATAATGACTTGAATTTCTGGATTAACAATCCAATTTGAAACCACCGCCCGAATTTGGTAGATATTATCGGGCACAATAACTTTATCGGCTCGGTGATGCCCGGCTGTTGTTAAGCGTTCAACAAGAACTTTGCCGGAAGTATCATTCTCCTCGGTGCGAGTATCTGAAACGGTGAGAACCGCAATATTTATGGGAATGAAGTCTCGTTGGATAGACATAAAAGCTCCTTTGTGTCAGTAAGTATATATATTATGAAATCAAAGATTTATAAAAACTTATGATTGAGAAGTTATAGAAAAAATATAACGCACGCAAGTGACGCTTGCATGTGCAAACCTATTTGGATGCCTCTTGCGTCAAAGCGCGTTTATTTTTCCACTTCAGTTGAATTTATAATTTTTGGTATCCGCGAGAGGTTTATGAGCAAAGCAAAATCACTGGTTATCCAGTAAGTCTCTAATTTCTTTTAATAATTTATCCTTGTGATAGTGACCTTTTTGAAACACTGTTTGAACATAATTGTTCAATGTTTCACGCTCTTTGTTAGTAATCTCTTTGGCTGTTAGGACGACAACGGGAATATTGCGCCAGTTTTCGTGTTCGCGCAAATGGACGAGAAATTCAAAGCCGTCCATTTCCGGCATCATTAAATCCAGTAAAATCAGATCAGGTTGCTTTTTGCCAACCTTTTCTAAGCCGATACGACCATTTTCGGCGGTTACGACATACCACCCGGCTTTTTCGAGCATGGTTTCTATCATTTGCCGCGTGGTTGGCTCGTCTTCAATAATCATCAGATGATGAAAAGCTTGGTTATTAATGTGGTATTTGTTCAAAACAGCAGCCAATTGTTCACTGTCGATGGGTTTAATCAAGTAGTCGGCCGCGCCTAAAGAGTATCCTAACTGTTTGTCTTCAATCATTGAAGCCATGATGACGGGGATGTCTGTCAAGGCCGGATCCGTTTTGAGGGCTGATAATACCATCCAGCCATCCATGCCCGGCATCATCACATCGAGGGTAATCGCGTTGGGATGTAATTGACGTGCCAGCCTTAATCCTTCATCGCCGCCGCTGGCAACGGCTACTTGATAACCTTGCTTAATCAGGTAATTTTTGAATAAGTCACGGACACTTGGATCATCATCAATCACCAGTACTCGGCTTTGTTCTTGTGATTGTCTCTCGTTGGAGGTGGTATCTGTTTTCGCAGCCTCTGGTGTGGACGTGGTATTGGTGACAACTTTCGCCGGTAAACGTATTCTAAAGGTGCTACCCTGTCCCAATTCACTTTCCACGCTGATGGTGCCACCCATCATTTCGGTAAAACGTTTGGTAATCACTAGGCCTAAGCCAGTGCCCCCATATTTGCGGGTGGTGGTGGGATCTGCTTGGGTAAAGGCTTGAAAAAGGTTTTGTATCTGGGCTTCATTCATGCCGATGCCAGTGTCACTGACACTCAGTTCAATCCAATCACATTTCCCGGAAACCGCCTCATTTTCACATGGCTTGACGACCAAAGTAATCACACCGTTTTTGGTAAATTTAGCCGCATTACTGAGCAGGTTTAACAAAGCTTGTCGTACTTTAGTGAGATCGGCGTACATTTCGTCCAAGTTTTCAGCACCTTGGATACGAAGCGTATTGTTTTGTTTTTTCATCAGCGGTTGAACAGTAGTAACGACTTCATCAAGCAGAGACAATAAATCAAAAGGTTCTGTATAAATCTCCATTTTGCCAGCTTCTATTTTGGAGATATCTAATACATCATTGATGAGTCCCAATAGATGTTTGCCGGCCGTCTGAATTTTATCAAGATCAGCAACAAAGTCTTCTTCCCCCATATCGATAGCATCTTCTTGCAGCATTTCACTATAGCCAATAATGGCATTAAGCGGTGTCCGCAATTCGTGACTCATATTGGCAATGAATTGGCTCTTGGTGACGTTAGCGGTCTCTGCCTTTTCTTTCGCATGAATTAATTCTACGTTGTTTTCTTCTAAGTCATTTGCATAATCAATCAGTTGTCTTTCTCGCTCGCCAAGAATCATCGCCATGGCTTTAAACGATTCGGCTAAGCGTCCTAATTCATCGTTTCTGCGAAAATCGAGTTGAAAGTCAAAATTATGCTCACCAAGCCGCTGTGTGGCAATCAACAAATCATTTAAGGGTTTGGTGAGTTGTTGGTGCATGATGATGTATAGAATAATTAATACGATTAACAATGACACGAAGCCTAAAATGAGGATAAGTTGAGCGGTTTCCCAAGCGGTTTTTGCGATAAAGGTTTTTGGAAAAACCACGACAAAGTACCAGTCAGTGGCAGCTATTTTGGTAATCGCTAGATATTGATAATTTTCTTCATCTTCGACGATGCCAACCCCTGTTTTTTGTACTAGATGAAAAATACGTTTGAGTTGCTTACTACCGTCTTTTAACATATTGAACTTACCGCCCTTGTCCATCATTTGATAGATCCAGCGCGGATGTACGATTAAACGCCCGTCACTTCTGAATATTATATTATAAGTCTTTTGCAAGCGTTGAGTAAGGGCGCGTTCTAATAAATCATTTAACTCTATATCGTTACCGATATTCGCAATGTGCTGTCCCTGAATCTCAACCGGGGTGATGGCGGATACCAGCCATTCGCTGGCAACCGCATCGTAATACACGCCTGTCCAGACAGTAGTACGGTCAGGATTATGTTGTGAATCGGCCACCCAAAAAGACTCTTGTTGAGTCAAGTCTAAGTCTGCTGTAGCGTCTTGGCACCAACTGGGTATGTTTGGCCAGTATTGGGCAATAATGTTGTCTGCGGTAAAAATATAGGTGTTACTAAAACGACTTGACCATGCCGGCCCGTATTGACTGGTTAACTCGTAAAAAGTCAGCACTCGGCGTTTTAAGTCAGTCGTGATGGGCAATGATTTGTTTATATAAACACAACTGTGCTTGCTACCATCAAAATGTTCAGGGCGATTGCGAATAACGCCGTCGGCATCACGGGCAAACAAATAGTCAAACGCAGAAATTTCTTGATTAGGAAAACGGGCAACGGGGTTAGGGGAAATGGATTCAAGAGAATTCATTTCCTCTTCTGAGCCATTTAAGCTTTTTCTTTG
This sequence comes from Candidatus Parabeggiatoa sp. nov. 2, assembly GCA_002085445.1. Classification (GTDB taxonomy): domain Bacteria; phylum Pseudomonadota; class Gammaproteobacteria; order Beggiatoales; family Beggiatoaceae; genus Parabeggiatoa. Next base: position 638 of record NBMI01000119.1, on the reverse strand, counting down.
GAACGCTCCCCTTTCACCTGGCTCTCTTTGACTTTCTAACTGTTCAACCAGCGCGGCTTTAATGAGGGCATGATTATCTTGTGCTAACGCAAAAATGTTGTTTTCTCTTTGTCCACGCTCAATCACATATTTTTCAAGTTGCTCAAGGGTTTGTTTTTCAATCTTTGAGGCGACAAGTAAGTAGCATATGATAGTCGTAAGAATGATCACAATGGTGATCCAGAGGCCGACTTTGAAAAGTGTAGCACGAGTGAGTGATTCTTTCATGTTTTCAGTTGTCCTCCGTTTTCAGTTTATCGTTCACAGTTTATCGTTCACAGTTATCAGTTTTCAGTTCTCAATTATTTCAGCTATAGGTGATATTTTATCTACTACAAACCTAAAAAAAGGTGATAAATCACCTACTACAAACCTAAAAAAAGGTGATAGGTGATAAATCACCTACTACAAACCTAAATCAGGTGATAAATCACCTACTACAAACTTAAATAAGGTGATAAATCACCTACTACAAACTTAAAAAATGATCACTGAATTTTTAAGCGGATACTCCCGGCTTTAACACGAATTTTGTCAGCGACTGCCGTAACAAGTTGGCCGAATTCCAAACGGTTTGAGGTCGCCAAATAGGCCTCTAC
>NBMI01000118.1 GCA_002085445.1 Candidatus Parabeggiatoa sp. nov. 2 | reverse complement strand
ATCTTCTAACGCATTGAAACGATTAAAATTTTTATTAAAATCGCGCTGCGAAAGAGAAAGTACCGCCCGCTCAGTGCCATAATAAGCAATCACTGGTAAATCAGTCGGTTTGCCATCCTGAACATCGTTAATGATTTGATCTAAAAAATCATGTAGCTGGTTAAGGCGCTTTTCAGGCGGAATTTCGGCCAAAGTCCGTTTAGTCTGATCACGTTCTTTGGTCATATCCCAAATAACCCCGTCCATGCTTTCAACTGTCACACGCACATAAGGCGCTTGCTTGATACCGCTTAATGGCGATTCGGTGACTACCAAATCGTCACTCACCATCGCCTGTTGTAAGTCATTGGAACGAAAGCCTTGAGGCCTTTCCTTGGAATAAACGTCTCTATCACTCAGTTCGGGTAGATGTGTTATCACGGCACTTAAGCCAACGGCAATCGCATCAAGAATCGTTGTTTTGCCAGCCGCGTTATTACCTACCAATACGGTTAATTGTGGATCGAGTGGCAAGTCTAATTTAGAAATAGCGCGAAAATTTTCAATGGTAATATGGCTCAGTTTCAGGGTTTCATTGGTCATCAGATAAATAATTTTGGCTTGAAAGCTTATTAGTTTTGGAAACTGATAAGGCTTTGTCCTCGTTTTGGCTTGAAACCTTCGAGGATAAAGTCAATCCGTTGTACTATTATCAATTAATTGGTTTCTCAATTCAATTTTAAGAAACCGGTACCGATTCGTTTATAAGCAAATCCTTTCATAAGCAGACAATCCTTGTAATTATAGCTTGGGCTATGAGCAAAATTCAGTTTTTATCATACGATAACATGGCCCCATTTCAAAGCATTTTGGATGTTCATGGGTAACAAACCAAGTTTATAATTCGTTTATCCGCGTAATTAGTTGTACTACGAGACAGGCATCCAAACTTTGGCAGACATCCAACACATTAACACAGCACAGTTTAACCATTATTATGGTATGGTTATTGGGCACTTTTTGGGGGCCATAAAACCGTTTGGAACGTTTCAAATTAAAGTATGGCCCTATATTGTAGACAAAAATTGAGTTTACTAGCCGTCCAAACTAAAGTTTGGACTCCTGACTGACACGAGTATTAGGCTATTTTTCCTACCGAACAGCGATAGCTTATCCGCTCGCCGAGATTGCTAAAGTGGGCGTGATAGAAGATACTATTGATAGAAAACCCGTTGTTATCTTTTACGCGCCAGGACAATTGTCGGCGCTGGATAAGCGCCTGATTGCAGATTCCAAAGAAGTCGGTTCAGCGGCGATGTTTAGCGCGGTGGTTAACGGGCGTCAGTTGACTTTTGATGACTATAATGGCGTGATTTCTGATAACCAAACGCGCAGCCAATGGGATGTATTTGGACGAGCTATTAATGGTGAATTAATGGGGACGCAATTGCGGCCGGTATTGCGAAGCAATGTACATTTTTGGTTTGCTTGGGCCGCCTTTAAACCTGAAACGAAAGTTTATGAGCGTTCCACCTAACTATTTACCAAAGGCACTCAAAAAGTATTAATTTTGTTGCAGCTGTCTGAAAGCTAAAGTCCCCTAAAGGGGACTGAATAATTATCTTAAAATCTATATCACTTAGGCCGCCTTTAAACATGAAACGAAGGTTTATGAGCGTTCCACCTAACTATTTACCAAAGGCACTCAAAACTGCCTATAACAATCCGTTTATTTCGCGTATCCGTTGTACTAATCACTAGGGCCGCCTTTAAACATGAAAAGAAGGTTTATGGGCGTTTGGAAAACACTTCCGATGTTTGCTAAACATCGGATGTGTTAATAACCATAAAAATCCGATGTCTTAAAGACATCGGATTTTTTGAGTAGAGTGATCACTGAACACTGATAACTGATCACTGAACACTGTTTGTCAAATTAAAAAGTTCCCGCGCCGCCGTTACCAAATCTTCACGCCCATCATAACCGGCTTGACGTAATTGGACGCAAGGTTCGTGCATTAAGGTATTTGTCAGCGTGTGGGCTATGAAATCAATCACATCATAAGGCGATTTTCCATTATCAATCATACGTTTAGCTTTTTTCACTATCCGCTGACGGGCCTCTTGTGCTTGATCGCGCACAAGACAAATAGTGTCCACCACATCTAGGGAATTCCGCCAACCCATAAAATGCGTCACTTGAGTGTCAATGATTTCTTCCGCTTCCAGCGCCGCTTGCTTGCGAGAATGTAAATTTTCTTGTATGACTTCATTTAAATCATCGACACTGTATAAATAGATATCATTAGATAAATTTTCCACCGCCGGATCAATATCACGGGGCACCGCAATGTCTACCAGAAATAACGGGCGGCGTTTGCGTTTTTTAATCGCTTGTTTAACATCCGCCTGAGTTAAAATATAAGTTGGACTGGCTGTGGACGAAATCACGATATCGGCCTCCGCGAGGTGGACTGGAATTTCCTCCAAAGTAATCGCGTAGCCGGCAAATTCTTTAGCCAGTTGGCGAGCGCGTTCTATGGTACGATTAGCAACAATCACACGGCCTAAACGGTTTTCATGTAAATGCCGCGCCGCCAATTCAATGGTTTCTCCGGCACCAATCAATAACGCGATATTATCACTTAAATCGCCCTCCAAACCGCCACAAATTTGCTGCGCCAATCGCACCGCCGCAAAGGCGACTGACACAGGGCTTGAACCAATCGCGGTATCGGTACGCACCTGTTTTGCCACCGAAAAACTGTGTTCAAATAATCGATTCAACAATCGGCCCGTCGTGCCCACCTCACGGGCCGTATTGTAAGCCGATTTAATTTGCCCCAAAATCTGCGGCTCGCCAAGAATCATGGAGTCCAAACCACAAGCCACTTGTAACAAATGACGCACGGCTTCCTCTTGCGAATACGTGTATAAATGTGCATGCAACCGCTCCATAGCAACATTATGATAGTGACTAAGCCAATTAATAATGGCTTGCGTTGTATCACATTCGAGTCCACAATATAACTCTGTGCGATTACAAGTCGATATAATCACGACTTCTTGTGCCAAGTCACGCTCAACGAGATCATGCAAAGCATGTCGGAGCCGCTCAGGCGTAAAATTCACCTGTTCACGTATTTCAACCGGGGCAGTGGTATGATTAAGGCCAAAAGCAAATAATTGCATATCTTTAGAAAATCTTTATGGGTTATGTATGCACACTCATCATTTTAGTTTATACTACAAACCGTTAGGATTTTAAACGAACTCGTTTCAGTTTTTAGCCGCGCAAAGTATAAAATGTTGCGATATGCGTCATTTAAAAATGAAGATTCATTTTTCATTGGTGTACGTTCCGTAGACAAGCGTATCTAACCTGAGTCGCAACCATTTTACAATAGCAGTGTCTGTTGTAATATTATTTTACTATATACGTGAGTTCGATTTTAAATATCAGTGAGTGATATAATTATTAATTATATCAAATAGTTAGTCATTATGACTTGATTATCAATCAGTTAAAAAAAACCAACAAGCTTTACTGGTTCATTTCAGTCTATGGCCCACAATTTTCCTGTTATTGACGTATTAATGTTAAGGGTTTTATATTTAAAAATGTTTTTTCAATTTAAAACAATTGATTAAGCTAAAATTTATATAACTTTACTTTCAAGCCCCAACGGGGCGACATTAATATAGCCAGGGGCAACGCCCCTGGAAACCTTCGTTCATTTTTCATTTTTCATTCTTCATTTTTAAAATTCGCCCAGCGAGGATAAAATATGGCCGATGAAGAGCGCAAAAAAGACCTACTTAAAGAGATTGATTTAATTCAATCTATTATCAATCGCATGGCAAACACCTCCTTTTTAATCAAAGGATGGGCTGTCACCATGATTGCCTTAATTTTTTCCTTCAAGTCTAACCCAGAGACACTGCCCCTTGTCTTTATTCCCGTCATACTCTTTTGGTTTTTGGATGCCTACTTTTTGCAACAAGAAAGGCTCTACCGAAAACTCTATCAATGGGTTATTCAAAACAGGATGACGGATGACAGCCATTTATTCAGTTTAAGCACGGCTCGGTTTGAACCTGAAAAACAATCCCTGCTGAGACTCATGTTCTCAATTACTATCGGCTCCTTTTATGCTGGGGCACTGGTTTTAGTCGTGGCTTATATTGTGTTCCGAGTATTGTTTCTTTCCTGAAGCATCTCCCCTGGACTACCACAATGTTGACTGGATAGATAAAAATGTCAAAATACCCCATAAATAAAGGTTTTACTCTGATTGAAGTCATGGTTGTTGTCGTCATTTTGGGCATACTCGCCGCTTTAGTCGTGCCCAAAATTATGGACAATCCCGACAAAGCCCGGCGGCTAAAGGCTGAACAAGACATTCGCGCCATCAAAACGGCGTTAAACCTTTACAAACTGGACAACTATAATTACCCAACGACTGATCAAGGCTTAGAAGCCCTCGTCACAAAGTCAACAATACCCCCTGAACCCCGTCAATGGAAAGAAGGTGGCTATTTAGAAAGCGTACCTATCGATCCTTGGGGATTTCATTACAACTACCTCAGCCCTGGCGTACACGGAAAAGTTGATATTTATTCGCAAGGAGCCGATGGACAACCCGACGGTACCGGCATCAATGCTGACATTGGAAATTGGCAATTAAAATAAATCGTTACCCTTCGGGGTTGATGCGTCTTTGATATACATATAAGGGCAACCACAAGGAGATAAGGGCAACCACAAGGGATTGCCCCTACGAACCATCATGTCATGTAGATAAGGGCAACCACAAGGGATTGCCCCTACGAACCATCATGTCATGTAGGTAACATACTTATTTATCCGTTTATTTCGCGTATCCGTTGTACTTGTCAGCATGATTACAGAAATTTACGCTTACGAAAAAGCGCCGCAATCTTACAACGCTTCCATTTTCTTAGTTGGGCCGACACCCAGAACAAATGAGGTTAAATCATGGCGGCCCAAGGCCCTCAAGGCCCTGTCAGAAGCTTATAAAAATCAACAACTTGAAATAGTTGTCTTCATTCCAGAACCGCGCAATGGCGTTTATAGTTCCAACTATATTATTAAGCAAGTTGAATGGGAAAAACAACATCTCGAAATGGCCGACGCGATTTTGGCGTGGGTTCCAAGAGATATGAATACCTCATTGACAGGACTAACAACCAATATCGAGTTTGGCAAATACGTTGAATCAGGCAAACTCTTCTACGGCCGTCCAGATAATGCTGAACATATCAGATACTTAGACTGGATGTACGCCAATGTCACAAGGCGGCAACCGCTGAATAGTTTGGCGGCACTCACTGATGAAATAGCCACTTATCTTCAACAGAAACTTGATAACTGTGACAACAAAGTCAGAAAAGCCGGCGAACGATATGTTCCGTTAAACATCTGGAGTACCAAGCCCTTTCAAAACTGGTATCAATCCCAACGGCAAGCCGGCAATCAATTAATCGATGCCAAACTATTGTGGACATTTCTCATTCACAAAGTCAACCTCACCTTTTCCTACGCGCTACATGTCAACGTTTGGATTGCCGCTGAAGACCGTATTAAGAGCAATGAATTTATTATCAGTCGCACTGACATTTCCGTTGTCGTGCCCTATTGGAAACATCCCACCGAGGTTTTTGACAGTGAAATTGTCTTAATCAAAGAATTTCGCTCTCCGGCAAGAACAAAAGATGGCTTTGTACATGAATTACCCGGCGGCTCCGCCTTCAAAAGAAGCGGTATTTTGCAAGTAGCCAGCGACGAACTTTACGAAGAAACCAGTATCAGAATCTCCTCAGAGAGATTTAAACACCTTGATTCCAAACAATTAGCGGCCACATGGTCAACCCATTTTGCCAACGTTTACGCAGTAGCACTAAACAAGCAAGAAATTGACTACGCCAAAGAAATAGCCGCTTCCGGGCAAACCTTTGGCGTCAAAAAAGACACAGAAATGACTTATGTTGAAGTCTGTAAATTAAGAGACATAGGAAAATATGTCGATTGGTCAATGGAAGGAATGATTTATCGAGCGATTTTAGCCTCTAGTTCGTAGTAGTTGCTTTAGCAACTAAAGTATGTAGTAGTTGCTTTAGCAACTTAAGTTTGTAGTAGTTGCTTTAGCAACTAAGGCGATAAATCGCCTACTACAAGCTAAGAGTTGAATCGCCATCATCCCCATCGCAACATCTATTCCAATCCCATGATGCAAGGCTTGCCCACTGAACACTAATAACACCGTACCGACTAGTGCAGTGCTTAGCACTAGGGCGGTGATAAGTTTGTAATAGCTAAAAATCAGTGTCAGTATTATCACTAACACAATGGACACGCTGATTTTATACGCCAAAGGCTGCGGTTGAAATCGCCCAAATCGTAGCAAGGTGTCAACGGCATTAGCGACGAGATAAACATCATCTACTTCGTTGGAACGAATTGGAATCGGGTGACGTTTTCCATTGTCTTGATGTGTGACACCAATAAAGACTATTTGCTTCTCGACATTTGCGCCCTTTTTTAATACATCAAGTGCGCTGTATTTCTCAATTAAATGGCGCTGATTGGTGGAGGGATTATCGGGCGGCGCAAAGCGATAAACGATTCTCTCCGTTTCGCGCCCTTTGGCTAAATCCATTTCATGGACTTTATCACAAACCCCCGCCTTGTTGGGCACCGTCACAGTGAGGTTGGGGCAGTCTATTTTTTGGCAAATTTGAGCAAGGCTAGTGCCTTGACTCGTATTGCAGGGCAACGTCTGCGCCCAAGCATTTAAGCGGCGCTTAAATTGTCGAATCATATAAGCGGCGTTGCGAGTGCTATCTTTACAAGAATAAAGTTGCGCCATCGCTGCCAATAATGGCATAGAAGGCACAACCGTTAAATGATTATCCTCGCACACCAGCGACACCGGTTGCCAACTTCGTCGTTTACCCCCTTCATCCGCGACAAAAAACGTATTTGTCCAAAAAACGTTTTTTTCATCTCTAATATAACCCTCTAAAAAAGAAAAGGGCTTTTCTAAAAACGCCTCCGTTTTGATAGCCCCGTTTTCATCCAACGGTTTTCTATAGGTACGACTTAACAAAACAATTGGCGTGTCATACCTCTCACGAGAATGAAATTCTTCATTGAGTTTTTGCAAATACGAGCCTAACGCGACATCGGTATCCAGTTTGACGGGCGAACAAACCGCATTTTTACCCACTTCATGGAAACATCCATCACTCAACCATGTTAAACTCATATCTACCACTACCACATTCGCGCCGCCCTTATCAGCCTGTTCAATCAAAGACTTGAGCTTATCGCGGGGCATAATAACTGGTGAACCCCATTCACGGTAAGTTTTATCATCAATTTCAAACAAAGCCATCCGCTGCATTTTCCGCCCGGTTTGAGTGATAGGCTCAAAATCGCTCTGAAAATACATGAGCCAATCCAACACTTTGTCTTTGATTTCTTTTAACAAGAAAACCTCCGAAGCGGAGTGCAACGCGACTACAACGGCGGTGGCAACGAATAAATTGAGAAGGAATCGTGTTATAAGCGACTTTCGGGAATGGTAGCGTTTAGGTTTTAATAAAGAGAAAGGTAAGCGTGACAAAGCGGCAACCTTATGTTTTAAAAAAGTAGAATTACTCATTTTTGGTTATCCTCCGTTGGAGTCAATGCAACTTAGGTTTGTAGTAGTTGCTTTAGCAACTAAAGTTTGTAGTAGTTGCTTTAGCAACTAAAGTTTGTAGTAGTTGCTTTAGCAACTAAAGTTTGTAGTAGTTGCTTTAGCAACTTAGGTTTGTAGTAGTTGCTTTAGCAACTAGGCGATAAATCGCCTACAAACGAACGAATTGTAGTAGTTGCTTTATAAATTTTTAGGCGATAAATTGCCTACTACAAACGACGAACGAACGAATTGTAGTTGTTTTATAATTTTTTAGGCGATAAATCGCCTACTACAAACTACAAACTACAAACTACAAACGAGAGGCGTTCTCTAATCCGTTTACTAAGTATATTAATATTATATAAGTAATACTCCATCCCACTAATAAACTCCATTGGGCATAAACCGGTAGCGACGGAGCAAGTAATGCGGATATGCAGCACGCTGTCATTAACGCGTATTCCCATAACACAGTGCGTTTGTGTCCCCATCCGAGTTGTACTAGCCGTTGATAATAATGAGATTTATGCGCTAACCAAATTTTTTCTCCCCGTAATAAGCGCCGTAGTAATGTCACAGTGGCATCAACAATAAATGGTGAAAACAGCAGTAGCGGTACCCAGAGTGGAAAAATGCCTTCACGATTGCCCCATAAGCTAAAAGCGGCGGCCAAAAATCCTAAGCTAGAAGCACCGACATCGCCCATAAAAATCCGCGCAGGTGGAAAGTTAAATACTAAAAAGCCACCGGCAGCACTGGCAACCATCAAATTCATCACCATAAATAACCGATGATCGGCCAATTCGCCTAAAATCGCCAAAGTGCCAAAGCCAAATACGGCCATGCCGCCGGCAAAACCGTCCATGCCATCCATGAAGTTATATAAATTAATCATCCACACCACAAATAAGAACGAGAGGCCTACTTGTAAAAATGGCAGCAATGTCCAAGCTAAGCCGGGCAAAACTAAATGGGTAAGCCAAAATTCACCTTGCCATAATAACAAATAGGCCGCCAAAAAATGCACCGTCAAGCGATACAAGGCGGCAACATGACGACAATCATCAATAAAAGAAATGAGTGCAATGAGTAACCCACTGATAAATATAAAAAAATAGTCCAGCATCAGGCCATAGCGCCAGCTTGCCAACATGGCCGAGATTGTAAATGCCATAAGTATCGCAATCCCGCCACTAATAGGAATGGGGCGGGTATGTAAAGAGCGTGCATTTGGTTCATCGAGAATACGAAAGACGGTTTTTGGACGGCTGAAGCGCAACGTCAACAAGGCCGATACTAGAAAAGCCACCGCCATTAATATAGGAATCATGTTATATTTAATGAAAAATGTCAAATGTAAAATGTCAAATGTAAAATGTCAAATGAAAATTGACTTGATTACATCAGCAAGTCTATAATGTTACAGGAAATTTAATCAAAGGTTCTCTACAAATTTTCACGGATTTTAAGTACGTTCCGTATAAACGGATTTTTTTAGGCCAAATCGATGGGCCAAAAGTACAACGGATTTTGGGTATAAACGGATTTTTTTAGGCAGAATCGATGGGTTGAAAGTTTATTTTAATCATAAAAAATCAATGATTTATAAAAACGTAGTTATTGAAAGTGATTTTATAAGTATTTATTCATTCTTCATTCTTCATTTTTCATTCTTAATTCGCATTAAAATCCCATCTCATTGTTACTGAATGTTCTAGGACTATAACCAAAATCATGGTAAGCCGCTGTATGCTCAAAACACAAATCCTGATTCATTCGCGTTATCATAGCCGTTGATAGATGAGCAAAGGCTGGCAACCAACTGATACAGCGAGTCATCAGTTTAAATATGGGCAACGGAATAGACATGATACGCGGCTTTTTGCCCAAATGATGAAAAATGGCTTCAACCATATCACGATAACTCAGCATTTGCCCTCCACTTAGGTTGTAGGCTTTATTTACTGTCGCCGAGAATTGGCAAGCTTGCACGCAAGCGGCCGCTAAATCATCCGCGTACACCGGTTGACGCAACCCCGTTCCTTGCCCCAGCAACGGGAAAAAGCCAAAGCGGTGAATAAATCTGGCAATAAAGCTCACATTTTTATCAATACCACACCCATAAATTAAAGTGGGACGAAACAGTGTCCATGCAATGCCACGCGCTTGACATTCGGTCATAAATTGAGTTTCGGCCTCAATTAATTGCGTTGCTATCGCTCTTTCTTTAAAATGAGAAGAAGTCGCTTTGGTAAAGCGACTGGTTGAACTAAATGCAATCACTCGTCTCAAGGGCGCGTCAAGCGGTAGGCGTGTCAACAACGGTGGCAACAGTGGCAAAGGCGCGATATGGAATAATAGGCTAGGTTGGCTAATCGGCAAAGATAAAGTTCGCAAATCCGCTTGTTGCCAGACAATTCCAGTGGCAGAGTTTTGCTGCCGGCTAAGGGCTGTCACCGTAAAATCGGCCGCTTGCAAGCGCGGCAATAAAAATCGCCCAATTTGACTCGTCGCGCCCGTCACTAAGGCACGGTGTTGACTCAAATCTGTTAGCATAGTGGTATACTCAACGCTCAAACAAATTGACTTCCGCCAATGTCTAAAAGCTAAAGTACGTATCAGGGCACTGTACCTATTTTGGGGAAATTATTTTTTAGCTTATCCCAACATAAATCACACCGGCTAAAGCAGTTGCCTAAAAGCTAAAGTACGTAAGTACCGAAGCACATATTATCAGGTATTTTGTCGGAACCAAAAGGGCTTTGCACGTGGGATTGTAAGGGCTTTGCACGTGGGATTGCCCCTACGAACCGTCGTGTCATGTAGGGGCAATCCTTTATGGTTGCCCCTTCGATA